>JBIOUF010000064.1:0-2050 GCA_044866695.1 Nocardioidaceae bacterium
CGGTACCACGAGCACCACACCCGCGGCGCCGGCCGAGGCGCGGCGCCGCCACGGGCCTGCCGCGCGAACAGGTCGCCGAACCGCGTCAGCGCCGACTCCCCGTCGGCCGCCTCACCGGTCTCGGTCCCGCCGTCGGCGGAGACCACCACCCGATCCGGGCCGCGGGTGGCCCTCAGAGTGGCCACCTCGGTGCGCGCGTCGAGCACGCCGTACCAGCGAGCCGGCTCGCCGGTGCCGGGGTCGACCACGAGCAGCCCCTCGCCCTGCAGGGCCGCCTCGTCGTCCGGGAGGGGCGCGCCGCGCCGGAACCGCATGGTGTGCTGCCACCGGGCGTCCGGACGGTGGGCGGTGCGACCGGCGGTGTGCCACCGGGTCGGGCTCCAGCTCTGCCAGCCCTCCACGTAGACCCGCACCCGCTGGGGGTCCACCGCGACCTCGTCCACGGCCTGGAAGGTCATCTCAGGTCCTCACGTCCCGGCCGGCGACGGCTCGCCGGGCTGGTCCAGGTCGACCGGCACGGGCGCGCCGCCTCGCTCCGCGGACGCGACGGCGGCGAGGCTGATCCGCGCGGAGCCGAGCGCGTGGGTCGCGGCGTGCTCCGGCTCCCGGCCCTCCGTGACCGCGCACATCAGCTCGCCCATCGCGCCGGCGAAGCCGTCGACGAACCAGGCGCCATGCAGCGGCAGGTCCGTCACGGTGCCGTCGCGGTCCAGAGTCAGCCGGTCCGACCCGCCGAGCACACTGCCTCGCAGGGTGCCGTCGGCGCCGTGCACCCAGAACGGGCACCCGGGCTCACTGGCCCGGGCGTCCCCGACCACCCGGACGGTGGCCGTGGCACCGTCGGCACAGCTCAGGTTGACCGTGGCCGACCACGGGTTCCGGGCTGCCGCCGGCTGGCCGGGAACCCGGGAGTCCCAGGCCTGGACCACCCGGACACCGGCGCCTTCGAGCCAGCAGCGGGTGATGTCGACCCAGTGCACCAGGTAGTCGGAGAGGAGCATGTGCGGTACGTCGTCGAACGGTGTGCCGGCCAGCGGCGGCAGCGGCTTGTCGTGCAGGTGGGTCACGCCGACCACGCGACCGAGGGCACCAGCGCGCAGCAGCAGGGTGGCCAGCCGCCAGGACGGCGCCCAGCGCGCGTTGTGGTTGACCGCGAACCGCAGCCCGGCCCGGCGGGCCCGGTCGGCCAGTGCCGTCACGCGGGGCAGGTCGGCGGCATCGGTGAGGAGCGGCTTCTGAGCCAGGACGTGCTTCCCCGCGGCCAGGGCCGCCTCGACCAGGTCGAGGCGCGCGGCGGGGCCGGTGGCCACGTCGACGATGCGCACGCGCGGGTCGGAGAGCAGCTCGGCCGGGTCGGCGTACACGCGTTGCACGAAGGGGAACCGGCTCCGTGTCTCGGCCGTGGTGGCGGGTGTGCGGCTCCACACTCCGACCACCTCCACGCCGTACCGCTCGTAGGCCGGCAGGTGCGCGGTGTGCGCGATCGCGCCGCAGCCGAGGACGGCGACCCCCGTTCGGTCGTCGGGGAACCGCGGGCTCGGGTCCAGCCTCGACACCAGCTCGACGACGTCCGGTCCGCCGTCGGGGGCGGTCGTCGAGGCAGTCATCTGGTCGGCGCCGCGTCGAAGCGGAGGATCACCTGCAGGGTGTCAGGGTCCCCGGAGTCGAGGCGCTCGAACGCGTCGGCGACGTCGGCTGCGGCGACCACGTCGCTCACCAGCCCGGCAACGTCGAGCCGGCCGGCGGCCACCTGGTCCATGAAGACCGACACCAGCCGCCGCTGGTGCCAGCGCGCGCCCAGGGCGAGCGGGGTCCCGGAGATCTGGCTGGCCACGATGCGCACCCGGTTGTGATGGAACTCCTCTCCGAGGCGCAGCGCGTCCGCCCCGCCCTGGTAGAAGCCCGAAGCGACCACCGTGCCGTCCACCACCACCGCGCGGACCGCCTCGTGCAGCGCCCGGTAGCTGCCGCTCAGCTCGATCGCCGCGTCCGCCCCGCCTCCCCCCGACCACGCTCGTACGGCGGCGCCGGCCCCCCCGCCCACGTCCGC
>JBIOUF010000065.1:0-22866 GCA_044866695.1 Nocardioidaceae bacterium
GCTGGTTGAGGAGCCGGAGCGCTAGCGGAGGCGTCTCGAAACCAGCCGCACCGTGGCAGGGACTGCGCCCAAGCGCCGACCACCGCTGGTTGAGGAGCCGGAGCGTTGGCGGAGGCGTCTCGAAACCAGCGGCACCGTGGCAGGGACTGCGCCCAGGCGTCGGTGGTTTCGAGACGGGCTCGCAAGCTCGCCCTCCTCAACCCAAGTCGCAGGCTCGCTCCTCGACCACCGGGGGCGCAAGCGGAGCGCCGGGCCGGGTCGGCGGTCAGCACAGGCCGGCGAGGCGGCGTACGGCGAGCCAGGCGAGGTCCGCCGGGTCGGAGCCGGCGGCACTCGCCGGCGCCCAGAGGTCGGCGTTGTCGCACACGACGACGATCAGCTCGGAGAGGCGTTCCGTGTCGGCCTCCTCGACGCCCAGCTCGGCCAGGACCGACCCGACCAGGTGCCGGTAGCCGCGGTGCAGCCGCCCGATCCGCCGGGCGGCACCGACGTCCATGACCGGGCTGATCGCATGCGCCCTCTCCAGCACCAGGATCGCCGACGCGCTGAGCGGGTTCGCCAGCGTCCAGCGCGTGTGCGCGAACACCAGCCTGCGCAGGTTCTCCATCGCGTCCGCGTCCGCGCGGAGCGCGGCCGCCGCCGTGCGGTAGAAGTCGTCCAGCCCCTCGGCCAGCGCCGCCGACACCAGCTCGTCCTTCCCGCCGGGGAAGTAGCTGTACAGGCTGGCCGTCCGGATGCCCGATCGCGCGGCGATGGTCCGCAGGGTGGCGCCCTTGACCCCGTGTGCGGCGGCCACCTCGAGGGTGACCGCCAGGATCCGGGCGCGCCGGGCCACGTGCGGGTCGTCCGGTCCGCCCGGGCCGGGGAACCGGCGCCGGAAGCCCGCCATCTCCTGGCGCAGCGCCGACCGGACGGGGGCCCGCGGGGACATGTCAGCCGCCGGGCACGACCACCACCGGCACCGGCGAGTGCCGGAGGATCTTGGAGCCCCGGCTGCCCAGGAACACCCGCGCGGCCGGAGACGAGCCGCTGGAGCCCACCAGCAGGACCTCGTCGGTCGACCACGACAGGCTCTGCATCGCGGCCCGCCACGAGTCGCCGACGCCCACCTCGAGGGGGCCCGGCGCCAGGCCGCCGGAGGGGTCCAGCGCGGCCACGTCGGACGCGAACGAGTCCCGCCAGCGGCGTACCCACTGCTGGGTGACCAGGTCCTCGGTCGCGGGCGGCACTCCCACGGGCACACCCGCCTGCGCGAAGATCGGTCTGGGCTGTACGACGAGCGACACCACGCGCAAGGGCACGCCGGCGTCCGTGGCCCACCGCTGCGCGACGCCGAGCAGGTGCGCGGACCCGCCCCCCTCGGCGTAGGCGACGGTGACCCGGCCGATGCGGGACTCCGGACCGGCCCGGTAGCCGTGCGGGGCGAGCGCCACGGGGACCCGGGCGCCGTGGGTCATCCGGTCGGTGATGCTGCCCAGCGAGATCCGGCCCTGGTGCCCCTTGGTCGAGGAGCCCAGCACCAGGGCGCTGGCGTCGTTCTCCTCGACCAGCTCCTCCAGGCCGGCCGGGATGGACCGGGCCCGGCGGACCACGAACCGGGCGGGCACGTCGTCGGGCAGCGCCGCCCTGGCCCGCTCCAGCGAGGTCTCCGCCCACCCCGCGAGCACGTCGACGTACTCCTCGGCGGACGCGTCGACGACCGCCATGAGATGTGGCGTGGCGACCACCACGGCGACCACGGCCTCCTGACCGGTCGACCGTGCCAGCACCGCGACCAGCTCCAGTGCCGAGCTGCCGCTCTCCTGCGGGGAGAACCCGGTGACGAAGGTCATGGGATCAGGCGGGGGCGCCGAGGGAGTAGGCCTCGACGTGGGTCACCGGCAGGCCGTAGCTCCGGGCCCGGTCGACCACGTCGAAGCGCTGCCACACCGACTCGGCCTCCGGCAGCGTCGCCACCACGATCTGGTCGGGCTGGAACTGCTTGACCGCCGCCTCCAGCGCGTGCAGGGGCCGGTAGTCGCCGAGCTCGCCCGTGGCGTCCAGGTTCTGCTCGTGCAGGATCGCCAGGGTCCGGTCCAGCCGCTCCTGCGCCGCCGCCATGGTGGCCTCCCACACGCTGACCGCCCCGTGCGTGGCGGCCATGCCGGTCTCGATCGGGCTGGCCGGGACGCACACGTGGTAGGTGGCCTTGCCGAGCTGGTCGATCCGGCGCAGCTCGGTGATCAGCTCGTCGGCGCCCACCGTCTGGTTGGCCAGCACCAGCACGCGCCGGGCCTGCGAGCTCGGCTCGGGCGTCGGGAGGATCGGGTTGCGGGCGATCCGGGCCCGGTTGAGCACGAACAGCACGAGGACGACGCCCCAGGAGAGCAGGCTGAGGGTGAGCTGGGAGCGGACGTCCTCCTGGAAGCCCATCTGCAGCAGCACCGCGACGATCCCGGCGGCGGTGATGATGGACAGCGCCGGGAACAGCCACATCTTGACCCGCAGCTGGGAGTCGTCGGCCCGGTAGCGCAGCACGATCTGGGAGATCGCGATGAGCAGGTAGACGAAGAGGATCACCGCACCCGAGGAGTTGAGCAGGAACAAGAACACGCCGTCCTCGTCGATGGCCGCCGCGATCACGCAGAGGAAGCCGATGACCGACGAGGTGAGGATCGCCTTCACCGGCACGCCGCGGCCGTTGACCTCGACCATCCACGCCGGGGCCTCCCGGCGCGCCGCGAGCACGAACAGCATCCGGGACGCGGTGTACATGCCCGAGTTGAGGCAGGACAGCACGGCGGTGAGCACCACCGCGTTCATGAGGTCGGCGGCGTACGGGATGCCGATCTCCTTGAACGCGGAGACGTAGGGCGACTCGGTCAGCTCGCCGGAGTCCCACGGCAGGATCACCGCGAGCAGGAACACCGAGCCGACGAAGAAGATCGAGATCCGCGTGATCACCGAGTTCGCGGCCTTGGCGACGGCGCGCTCGGGGTCCTGCGACTCGGCGGCCGCGATGGTGGCGATCTCGGCGCCGACCATCGAGAAGATCACCGTGACGATGGCGGCGGTGAGCGCGAAGAAGCCGTTGGGCAGGAAGCCGCCGTTGTCAGTCAGGTTGCTGAAGTCCAGGTCGGCGCCGGGCCACAGGCCCAGCACGAACAGCCCTCCGGTGACCAGGAAGAAGATGATCGCGGCGACCTTGATGCCGGCGAACCAGAACTCGAACTCGCCGAACGACGAGACCGAGATCAGGTTGGTGCCGGTCATCGCCATCATGAGCACCAGGGACAGGATCCAGATGGGCCAGTCGGGCTCGAGCCAGTAGTTGAGGATCCCGGCGCCGGCGACCGCCTCGAAGCCGACGACGATCACCCAGAAGTACCAGTACAGCCAGCCGACGGAGAAGCCGGCCCAGTCGCCCATCGCCTTGCGCGCGTAGTCGGCGAACGACCCGGTGGACGGGTTCGCCACCGCCATCTCGGCGAGCATCCGCATCACCATGATGATCAGCACGCCGCAGAGGGCATAGGTGAGGAACGCGCCGGGGCCGGCCTTCTTGATCACTGCGCCCGACCCGACGAACAGGCCGGCGCCGATGACGCCGCCCATCGCGATCATGGTCAGCTGGCGCTGGTTGAGCGACTTCTTCAGCTCGGGGGGAGGCGCCATGTCACACCTCGCTGTCGGGGGCCTGCGCGTGGTGCGCGTGCTGGTGACGGGACTGGGTATCAGCGGTCATGGCGCGTCCTCGAGATCGCCCACGGCTGGGGGTGGACCGTACGGTCGGGGGCTTCCGCACGGCGTTGGCAACGTAACACCTGTTACGGGTCGGGTCTAGACTGTGCCGCCCCGGCGTCAGGAGGGGTGAGGCAAGCGCGAGGATGGTCCACATGGTTCACCAGGGGCCCGCACCGCGGCGGCTGCCGGGGACCGCGGCCGACAACTGGCTGGACCCGCCGTACAGCTCCTGGGCGCTGTGGCACCTCGACGAGCTGGTCCTGTGCGCGCGGGTCCCCCGGGGCGCGGGGCCGGTGCGCCCCCTCCCCCCGCATCCCGACCCGCCGGCCCTCGCCGACGTCGTGCTCACCCGCACCGACGGCGAGGACACGACGCTGGAGGACCTGCTCGGGCACACCCACACCGATGCCTTCGCGGCGCTCCACGACGGCCGGCTGGTCGCCGAGACCTACACCCACGCGAGCGCCGAGCACGAGCTGCACGGAGTGCTCTCGATCACCAAGTCGGTGGTCGGCTGCGTCGCCGGCGTGCTCGCCGACCGCGGTGACCTCGACCTGTCCCGCACCGTCGAGGACTACGTGCCGGAGCTGGCGAGGTCGGGGTACCGCGGGGCGACCGTGCGGCACCTGCTCGACATGCGCAGCGGCGTGCGCTTCGTCGAGGACTACATCGACCCCGAGTCCGACATCAGCAAGCTCGAGCGGGCCCTGGGCCGCGAGGGCCTGGCGGCCTTCCTCGCCACGCTGGAGCGGGAGCGCGAGCACGGCGGGCACTTCCTCTACCGTTCCGCGGAGACCGACGTCCTGGGCTGGGTCTGCGAGCGAGCCTCCGGCACACCGGTGCCCGAGCTGGTCTCCACGCTGGTGTGGGCACCGATGGGCGCCGAGCGCGACGCCGTCATCAGCACCGACGTGAACGGCATGGCCGTGTCCGACGGGGGGCTCGCGGCGTCCGCGCGCGACCTGCTGCGGTTCGGGCAGATGCTCGCCGACGCGGGCGCGGTGGCGTGGGACGACGTACACCGCCAGGTGGTGCCCGCGCGCTGGGTCCGGGACGCCTGGGCCGTGGGGTCCGACATCAGGAGGGCCTTCCTGGACTCCCCGAACGAGACGTCGATGCCGGGCGGCTGGTACCGCAACCAGCTGTGGTTCCGTCCCGGCCCCTCCGGCGACGTCCTGGTCTGTCTGGGGATCCACGGGCAGATGCTCTACGTGTGCCGCCGCACGCGGACCGTCTGCGTCAAGCTGTCCAGCTGGCCCACCCCCCAGAACCCCCGACACCTGCAGGACACGCTGCGCGGCTGCGACGCGCTCGCCGCCCTGCTCGGGGGTGCCGCCGCCTCGCAGGGCGCGTCCCGCGGCGTGGCCGGCGTGGCGGCCGGGCTGACTCGTGTGCCACGCTCGACGCGAGGTACCCGCCCCAGCTGACCCGGTTCGACCCTCACCCGAAGGAGCGACATGACTGGACCCCAGCGCCTCACCGGCATCCCGGAGATCCGGACGTTCTTCCGCACCAACGAGCAACCGATCTACTTCTTCGGTCCGACCGCGTTCAACCTGCTGGGCATCGACCGCTGGGTGCGCAACTTCTCCTACGTCGTCTACTACGACTCCTGGGACGGCCTGCACCCGCGCGTGTTCACCCCGACGAACAAGCCCTACGTCGAGTTCGAGTCCAGCGAGCACATCACCAACTACCTGCTCCGCGACCCCGAGGTGCAGGAGTACCTGCGCCGCCGGGGAGGCCGGCCGAAGATCGCCATGGTGTTCTTCGACGAGGAGTCCGAGCAGCTCTGCGAGGAGCTCGGCTACGACCTGATCCTGCCCCACGACGAGCTGCGCCGCCGGCTGGACTCCAAGATCGTCACCACCCAGCTGGGCAACGAGGCCGGCGCGCCGTCGGTGCCCAACGTGCTCGGCTTCGCCGACAGCTGGAAGGAGCTCTCGGAGCTCTCGGAGTCGGCCGGCCTGGGCACCGACCTGGTGGTGCAGACGCCGTACGGCGACTCCGGCAAGACCACGTTCTTCGTCGCCTCTGAGAAGAGCTGGGACAAGTACGCCAAGGACATGGTGGGCCAGGAGCTCAAGGTCATGAAGCGCATCGACAACAAGGCCGTGGCGGTCGAGGCCTGCATCACCCGCCACGGCACGATCGTCGGGCCGTTCATGATGGACCTCACCGGCTACCCCGAGCTCACGCCGTACAAGGGCGGCTGGTGCGGCAACGACCTCTACCCCGACGCGCTGACCGCCAAGCAGCGCAGCACCGCGATCAGCCACGTGCGCAGCCTGGGTGACCGGCTGGCACAGGAGGGCTACCAGGGGTTCCTCGAGATCGACGTCCTGATCGACAAGGACACCGACGAGGTCTACCTCGGGGAGCTGAACCCGCGCATCTCCGGCGCGTCGTCGATGACCAACGTCACCGCCGGCGCCTACGCCGACATCCCGCTGTTCTTGTTCCACCTGCTGGAGTTCCTGGACGTCGACTACACCGTCGACGTCGAGGAGATCAACGAGCGCTGGTTCGAGCTCGCCGCGATCGACGTGTGGTCGCAGCTGATCATGAAGGAACCCGTGGACTCCGTCGAGCAGATCCTCGCCGCGCCGCGCACCGGCACGTGGCGGGCCAACGAGGACGGGTCGCTCACCTTCGCCGGGGTCAGCAACGACTGGCACGACATCACCAGCGAGGACGAGGCGTTCTTCATGCGGGTGTACGCCGCCGGCGACTACCGGTTCAAGGGCGCGGACCTCGGCATCCTGGTCACCAAGGGCCGCATGCAGACCTCGGAGGGGCTCACCGGCAAGTGCCGCTCCTGGATCGACGGCATCCGCTCGCAGTACGTCTCCCAGCCGGTGGTCAACCCGCCCGAGACCATCCCGATCGCCTACGTGAAGTAGCCCCCCCGGTGGTTTCGAGACGGGTTTCGAGACGGGCTCGCAAGCTCGCCCTCCTCAACCACCGGTGCCGGTGGCATCGGGCGAGAGCGCCTCGCCCAGGGCCCGGAACGCCCGCAGCGTGTCCACGAGGTGGTGGACGTCCTGGGCGGTGGGCCAGGAGGACTGCTTGACGGCGACCAGCCGGCTGGCCGGCCGGACGTACACCATCTGCCCGTGGATGCCGAGGCACACCAGCGCGACGGAGTCCCCGCCGGGCACCAGCCAGAACTGGTTGCGGTACCACCCGCCGGGGAGCACCGCCTCGTTGTCGGAGTCCGCGAAGGCCTGGCGCACGTCGTCACCGGGGTGGTAGCAGTCCTCCAGCCACCGGGACGGCACCACCTCGACGCCGTCGACGGTCCCGCCCTCCAGCAGCATCTGGCCGAACCGCGCCATGTCGCGAGCGGTGGCTGACATGCCGCCGTCGTGGACCGCGCTGCCCACCGGGTCGCAGGTGATCTCCGCGGGCGCCGCCGCCCCGATCGGGCGCCAGACCAGGGTGGAGACCAGGTCGGCCATCCGGACCCCGGCCGCGCGCTCGCAGACCCAGCCCAGCATGTCGGTGTCGGCCGACCGATAGGTGAACCGGCCGCCGTGCGGGCGCTCGGTGCCCAGCGTGGCCAGGTAGGCGTAGAGGCCCTCGGGGTCGTCGTCGCGCCGGGGCCGCCAGCCCATCGACCGCTCGATGGTCCGGACCTCCGCCTCGGGGTCGGTGTAGGCCTCGGAGAACCGCACGCCGGTGCGCATGTCCAGCACGTCGCGGACCGTGCAGCCGGCGTACCCGCTCTCGGCCACCTCCGGGACGTACTCGGTCACCGGCGCGGCGGGATCGAGGTCGCCTCGGCCGGTCAGGATGCCGGCGACGGCCCCCACCACCGACTTCGAGCACGACATGATCAGGTGGGCCGTCGCCTGGGTCTGACCGTGCGCATAGCGCTCGGCGACGACCGCGCCGTCGTGCAGGACCACCAGGCCGTCGGTGTCGGTGTCGGCCAGCACGCGCTGGACGTCGGATTCGGCGCCCTGGAGGCGGACCAGGCGGATCTCGGAGAGGTCGACCTCCGGGCCCTGCGGCAACGGCCGTTGCTTCGGAGCCGCCGGGATCAGGTGGCTGCCCATCAGCTCGCGCATGTGCTGGAAGGACCACCGGACGCTGTCGGGCTCCTGCCAGTTCGCCAGCGTGACGCGACCGCTCTCCTCGGGAGGGAAGCCGGACATCGTGCGCATGCGGGACATGGTAGGCAGGCGCTGGCTACTCTCTCGGCATGGGACCCGAGGTGACCTCGCCGGCGGACCTGGCGGAGCGCCTGAGGTGCACCGGCTACCTCTGCGACGACGCGCTGGCGACGGTCGGCTTCCTCGCCCTCGCGCTGCAGCGGCCCCTGCTGGTGGAGGGCGAGCCCGGCACCGGCAAGACGTCGCTGGCCGAGGCGCTCGCCGACGCGCTGGAGGTCCCGTTGGTCCGCCTCCAGTGCTACGAGGGCATCGACGCCTCCCAGGCGCTGTACGACTGGGACTTCCCGCGCCAGATCCTGCACCTGCGCGCCGTGGAGTCGGTGAGTGCCGAGGCCGACCTGGAGACGGTGGAGAAGGGCCTGTTCGACGAGCGCTTCCTACTGGCCCGGCCGGTGCTGCGGGCGCTGCGGGACAGCCCGGCGGTGCTGCTCGTCGACGAGGTGGACCGGGCCGACGACGAGTTCGAGGCGTTCCTGCTCGAGGTGCTCTCGACGTACCAGGTGTCGATCCCCGAGCTCGGCACGGTCGTCGCCAGCACCCCGCCGGTCGTCGTGCTCACCTCCAACCGCACTCGCGAGCTGCACGACGCCCTCAAGCGGCGCTGCCTCTACCACTGGATCGACCATCCCGGCCTGGCCCGCGAGGTCGCGATCGTGCGGTCCCGGGCGCCGGAGGTCTCCGAGGCGCTGGCCCGGCAGGTGGCCGAGGCCGTCCAGCGGCTCCGGGACGCCGACCTGGTGAAGCCGCCGGGCGTGGCGGAGACCCTGGACTGGGCGCGCGCGCTGGCCCGCGTCGGCGCGGAGACCCTCGACGTCGAGGCGGCCGCGGCCACGCTCGGCGCGGTGGTGAAGTACCGCGAGGACACCGAACGGGTCCGCGCCTCCCTCGAGCGGATGCTGGCCCGATGAAGGGTGCCGCGGCCCCGCTCGCGGCCGACGAGCTGCTGGTCGGGTTCGCCCGCGCGCTCCGGGCGGCCGGGCTCCCGGTCAGCCACGACCGCACCATGGGCTTCCTGCGCGCGGTGTCGGTGCTGGGGCTGGACGACCAGCAGGCGGCGTACTGGGCGGGCCGGGCCACCCTGTGCGCGGACCCCGCCGACCTCGAGGTCTACGACACGGTGTTCACCGCCTGGTTCCTCGACCCGCCCGGTGCCGGTCGCCCTGCCGGACCGCCCCGAGCGGCGGGGACCAGGGTGGCGCTCGACGTCGAGGGCACCGGCGCCGGGCCGGACCCGGACCCGGACCCGGCCACGGTGCGTGCCGCGGCCAGTGACGTCGAGCGGCTGGGGCACCGCGACGTCGCGGCGCTGACCGCCGTCGAGCGTGCCGAGCTGGCCAGGCTCTTCGGCAGGCTCGAGCCGCGGCTGCCCAGGCGGGCGGCGTACCGGACCGGCCCGGCCCGCAGGGGCACGGTCGACCCGCGCCGCACGCTGCGCCGGACCCTGTCCCGGATGGGTGAGCCGGACCTGGCCTGGCGGCGGCGGACCACCCAGGCCCGGCGGGTCGTGCTCCTGGTGGACGTGTCCGGGTCGATGAGCGGGTACGCCGACGCGCTGCTGCGCCTTGCGCATCGCCTGGTGTCGGCGGGCCCGGCCCACGGCACCGGGGCCGTGGAGGTGTTCACGCTCGGCACCCGGGTCACCAGGGTGACCCGGGCGATGCGGCTGCGAGACCCGGAGCAGGCGCTCGTCGCGGCCGGGCGCACGGTCCCGGACTGGTCGGGGGGCACCCGGCTCGGGCAGACCCTCCAGGCGTTCCTGGACCGCTGGGGGCAGCGCGGGCTGGCCCGGGGCGCGGTCGTGGTGGTGTTCAGCGACGGCTGGGAGCTGGGCGACGCCCGGTTGCTCGGTGAGCAGATGCGGCGTCTCGCCCGGCTTGCGCACCGGGTGGTGTGGGCGAACCCGCACCTCGGGCGCGAGGGCTACCAGCCGGTGCAGCAGGGCATCGCCGCGGCACTGCCGCACGTCGACGCGTTCGTCGCCGGGCACTCGCTCGCGGCGTTCGCCGAGCTGGTCGAGGCCGTCGCCGATGCGTGAGGTGCTCCCGGAGCTGACCGCCTGGTGGCGCGCCGGCGAGCCGGTCGGGATGGGCACCGTCGTCGCCACCTTCGCCTCCGCCCCGCGCCCGCCAGGTGCCTCGATGCTGGTGGGGCCCGGCGGAGAGGCCGTCGGCTCCGTCTCGGGTGGCTGCGTCGAGGGGGCCGTGTACGAGCTCGCGCAGCAGGTGGTGCGGTCCGGCGAGCCCGTGCTGCAGCGCTACGGGGTCAGCGACGAGGACGCCTTCGCCGTGGGACTGACCTGCGGCGGCATCCTGGACGTCTTCGTGGAACGGGTCGACCGCGGGTCGTTCCCGCTGCTGGACGAGGTGGCCGCCGACGTCGAGGCGGGCCGGCCCGTCGCCGTGGCCACGGTCGTCGCACATCCCGACCCCGCCCGGGTGGGCCGGCGGCTGCTGGTCCGGCCGCAGGAAGCCGGCGCGGTGGTCGGCTCGCAGGTCGGCTCGCTGGTCGGCTCGCTGGGCAGCGCGCGGGTCGACGACGCCGTGCGGGACGACGCCGTCGGGCAGCTGGCCACCGGCCACAGTGCCCTGCTCACCTACGGGCCGGACGGCGAGCGGCGCGGTGAGGGGCAGCGGGTCTTCGTCTGGGCGTTCGCGCCCCCGCCTCGGATGGTGGTCTTCGGCGCCATCGACTTCGCGGCCGCCGTGGCGCGGATCGGCGGCTTCCTCGGCTACCGCGTCACGGTGTGCGACGCCCGGCCGGTGTTCGCGACCGCCAGCCGGTTCCCCTCCGCCGACGAGGTGGTGGTGGCCTGGCCGCACAGGTACCTGCGCGCCGAGGCGGACGCCGGCCGCATCGACGGCCGGACCGCGCTCTGCGTGCTCACCCACGACCCCAAGTTCGACGTACCACTGCTCGAGGTGGCTCTGCGGCTCCCGGAGGTCGGCTACGTCGGTGCGATGGGCTCCCGGCGCACCCACGAAGACCGGCTCCGCCGGCTCCGCGAGGCCGGCCTGACGCCGGCCGAGCTGTCCCGGCTGTCCTCCCCGGTCGGCCTGGACCTCGGCGCTCGTACCCCGGAGGAGACCGCGGTCAGCATCGCGGCCGAGATCGTCGCGCTGCGCTGGGGCGGGGGCGGCGAGCGGCTTGCTCACACCGCGGGGCGGATCCACCACCTCGACCTCGGGACGCGGGGGAGCTGACCCCCTTCGTCTCATGGTGCTAACTTCGGCACATGCGCATGCACATAGAGCTCGAGCCCGACCTGGTTGCCCGGCTCGACGCACTCGCCGGCCCGCGCGGGCGGAGCGCGTTCGTGCGCCGGGCCATCGAGTCCGCCCTGCGGCAGGAGGCGCGCTGGGTGGACATCGAGGCCGCCGCGGGCGTGCTCCACGACACCGGTCACGACTGGGATGACGATCCGGCCGCCTGGGTTCGCCAGCAGCGTCACGCCGACGTGCGGCGGGCCGGCTGAGCCTTGCCCTACGTTCTGGACTCGACGGTCCTCATCGACTTCCTGCGCGGACGCCCCGCCGTCGACCGGGTCGGATCGCTGCGGGCTCGGGGTGAGGTGCCCGGGACCACTGCGATCAGCGTCGAGGAGATCGTTCGTGGTCTTCGCCCCTCAGAGCTGGCGGCGTCCCTGCGGCTCTTCGACGGCCTGGTCGTGCTTCCGGTCGACCGGCGCGCGGCGGAGCAGGCCGGCGCTTGGCGCCGACGGTTCGCCGAGCGAGGGGTCACCCTCTCCCAGGCGGACTGCCTGGTCGCCGCGACCGCGTATGCGCACGGCGCGACCCTTGCCACCGGCAACCCGCAGGACTTCCCCCAGACCGAGCTGTCCGTCGAGCACTGGCCCGTCGGCCGCTGACCAACACCGCGGACGGTCGCGTGTATCCCACCGTCTCCCTGTCACTCCTACAGGAAAGGTGTGCAATGGGAGCTGGGGGTGGTCGTCGTGTCAGGCGAGTACTACGTCGCGTGGTGGAACGTGGAGAACCTCTTCGACGAGGAGAACGCTCCGCCGGAGCGGCGAAGCGAGAAGGTGCGCCGCGTCATCGGCGACGACATCGCCGGATGGACGCCGCAGCTGCGGGACCGCAAGATCGCCCAGCTGGCGTCGGTGATCGCCCAGATGAACGACGGCGCGGGACCGGACCTGCTCGGCGTGTGCGAGGTGGAGAACCGGTTCGTGGTCGACCTCCTCGTGGCCGCCGTCGAGGCGCTCCTGCCCGGGCGGTCGTACGACGTGGTGCACGCCGACACCGACGACGCGCGGGGGATCGACGTGGCGTTCCTGTACGACGACACCCGGCTGACCGTGCCCGACGGCGAGGTGTTCTTCCACGTGGTGATGCGCCGCAACGCCACCCGCGAGATCGTCCAGGTGAACTTCCAGACCGTCCCGGGCGGGCGCACCTGGGCGGTGTTCGGCAACCACTGGCCCTCGCGCAGCGGTGGGCAGTTCGAGTCCGAGGGCTACCGCCACGTGGCCGGGGAGACGCTGGGCTACTTCCACCAGCGCGTTCTGGACGTGCACGGCGACGCCACGGCGGTGCTGGCGATGGGCGACTTCAACGACGAGCCGTTCGACACCTCGCTGGTCACCCACGCGCTCAGCACCCGCCAGCGGCAGCGGGTGGTGAACGCCGACACGCCGCTGCTGTGGAACCTGATCTGGCCGGTCATCGGCGGACACGCCGAGTCGGACGGCGGGCAGGTCCCCGCCGACGGGACCTTCTACTTCAACAACCAGCCGAACCTGCTGGACCAGTTCCTGGTCAACAAGAACATGGCCCGCGACGCGGCCCTGCTGCGCGCGCTCCCCGAGACCGTGGAGATCCTCCGGTTCCCCGGGACCAGCGACGACGGCGACTACCCCAAGCCGGTGCCGTTCGGCGGCATGGGCCACGCGGTGAACCCGGACGGCTTCTCCGACCACCATCCGATCGGCATGCGGGTCACCGAGGCTGCCTGACCGGGTGGGCCACGCCGAGGGCCGAGCGGGGACCGCCCGGCCGGTGGGCTTCCGGGGCGTGGCCGGCTCGGCGCACAATGCCGCATGGCGCTGGTGGAGCTGGCCGTGGTTCTGGGCGTCTCGGCGGTGCTCGCGTACCTGGTCGTCCTGGTGCTGGGGCGCACGTCGTCGGGCCGGCGCCCTGCGGTTCTCGCGGGACGCTGGCGCACCGCGCACTACGACGCCGACGGCAGCACCCTCGTCGTCCTGCAGAAGGTGTCCCCGGACGGGCGCGACGTCCTCGACGAGCACCTGGTCGCGTCGATCCCCGTGGGCGACCCCGAGTACGACGAGCGCTTCCTGGCCGCCATGGCGGCCGCGCGGCAGCGGCTGGCGCTGTTCGAGCAGGAGGACTGACCCAGTGGCTCAGAACCGGTCGGTGCCGCGAAGCCCGCGGGGGCGGCCGTCCGGGTCGTAGAAGAACCGGTACGCCGGGTACGCCCACAGCCCGGTCAAGCGGGACACCGGCTCGGTCCGGTGGGGTCGGGCGCGGCTGCCCGGCTGGCCGGCCTGCTGGGCCCAGAGCGCAGCCGCTCCGTCCAGGTCGGCAAGCCGGGGGTCGTCGGCGGACACGCCGAGGTGCTCCGCCCACAGCGCCACCCGCACGTCCCGGGGCAGGGTCCCCTCGGGGTCGACCACCGCACAGGTGAGCTCGGAGTCGTGCGTCCACGAGCGTAGGTTGAGGTTGTCCGAGCCGCAGGTCATCCACTCGTCGTCCACGACGCAGACCTTCGCGTGCACGTAGACCGGAGTGCCGTCGAGGTTCTCGAGGTCGTACATCGCGAACCGGTCGCCGCCCGCCTCGTGCAGCACGTGCCGGGCCCGCTGCTGGCCGAGCAGCATGGGCGGGGCGCTCACCTTGTTGTCCTCCTCGGGGTAGCGCGGGACGACGGCGACCACCTGTAGACCCGGCTCGCGGCGCAGGGCGTCGGCAAGCGCGGCCGCCACGATCTCGGACCAGAAGTACTGGTCCTCGACGTACACCAGCCGCCGCGCCCTCGCGAACGCCCGGGAGTAGGCGCGTGCGATGGAGCGCTCGCCGTCTGGGGCGAAGGGGTAGCGCGGCCGCTTGGACGGGTAGGTGCGCAGCACCTGCACCTCGTGGGGGCCGGCAGGGGGAGGGGGGTCCCATCGCTGCGGCAGCGGCTCGGGATGGCGGGGCATCCGGGCCTTGCGGTGCAGCAGCGCCTGCCAGGGGTTGCGATGGTCCAAGGGCGTCGGGTCGTCCCACCGCTCGGAGAAGACGTCGAGGACATCGGCCACGGCAGGCCCCCGGAGCTCGACCATGGCGTCGTGCCAGGGCGGCCGGGGTCCGTAGCGCTTGTCCAGCGGAGGCGCCTGCGGGTCGCCGGCGTGCTCGGCGTCGTCGCGGCGGCCGTGGCACAGGTCGATGCCGCCGACGAACGCCACGTCGTCCTGAGGCCGGCCCTGGCGTCGTACGACGAACATCTTCTGGTGGTGCGAGCCGCCCCGGCGCACCCGCTCGTCCAGGAGCGCCTCGCCGCCGGCCTCGTTGAGGATCGTCCCGAGATGCCGGTTCTCCTCCTCGTTGAGGTTGGTCTTGTCGGTGTGGGAGCGCCACAGCAGGCAGCGCACCTCGACGCCCCGCCGGGACGCCTCGCACAGCAGCTCGGCGACGGTCGGGCCGCCGTCGGCGAGCCGCTCGTCGGAGTCGCCACGCCAGTCGGTGAAGAAGATCCGGTCGCCGGACCGCGTGGCCGCGACCACCTCGAGCAGGCGGGCGAAGTACGCCGCCCCGTGCACGTGCGGGACGACCCGGTTCCCCGCCGTCCACGGGCGCTCGTGCTCGGGCAGGAACCAGTCGCTCACCTGCTAGATCCCGGTCTCGGCGGGGAGGATGCCGCGCTCCACGGCGGCGACGAGCTCGGCGTGGTCGCGCTCGGTCTGGTCGGCGTACCGCCGGGCGAACCGGCACAGCGCCTCGCCGACCTTGTCGGAGCCGCCCAGGTAGCCGGCGATCATCGAGGCACCGCTGGTCCGCGCGTGACCCTTCGCGAGCAGGTAGCCGCAGACCCCGGCGTAGTCGCGCAGCGCCTGGGCGGAGATGCCCTCGATGGTGATGGCGCCCTTCATGTCGCGGAACTGGCGGACGTAGTACTGGTAGGCGCCGGTTTCGGTCCACCCGAGAAGCGGGTCGCTGACGGTCTGCAGCGCCTGCTGGTACTCCACGACGCGCTGGCCCTGGTGGGCGTGCCAGGCCGAGTCCCCGTGCACGTAGCGAGCCACGACGGACCGGCGGGCCTGCTTCAGCTGGAGGAAGAGCACGTCGTCGGCGCTGCTGCCCTCGCACAGCGCCACCCACGCGCGCAGGCCCACCGACCCGACGCCGACCACCTTGTGCGCGATGTCGACGACGCGGTAGCCGCCGACGATGCGGGCCCAGTGCCTCGGCAGCGTGGTCAGGTAGCGGTCCAAGGCCTCCGCCAGCGCGTCGTACTCCTGCGGGTCCGGATGGGTGATCACCGGTGGCGCGTCGACGATGGCGCGGGTCCCGTCCCGCTCGGCGGTGAGCCGGGGCAGGGCCCGGTCGCTGGTACGCCGTCGAGCGCGCTTGGCCGAACGCTCGATCTCCTCCACCAGGCTCTGCTGGGTCGCGGTCTCGCGGAGCCGGTCGACGTCCAGCCGCTCGAATGACCGCTCGAGCAGCGGCTGGTCGGCCAGCCAGCCGATGTGCCGGCGGTACTCCTCCACGCACTGCGCCACCGCGTCCTTGCACGCGTCCTCGGGTGCGCCGTTCTCCCGTCCCGCGACCCACACGCTGGTGCTCAGCCGGCGCAGGTCCCACTCCCACGCGCCCGGGTGTGCCTCGTCGAAGTCGTTGAGGTCGAAGACCAGCTCCCGCTCGGGGGAGGCGTAGAACCCGAAGTTGCCGAGGTGGGCGTCCCCGCAGATGACCGGAGTGATGCCGGTGGAGGGGAGCCGGGCGAAGTCTTCGGCGTGGAGGGCGGCCGCCCCCCGCAGGAACGCGTACGGCGACGCGATCATCCGGCCGATGCGCACCGGCACCAGCCACTCGAGCCGGCCCTGGTTGCTCTCGATCGCCTTGGCCGCGACGTCCGGCCGCCCGGGCGGCACCGCCCAGTCAGCCAGCGAGGACCGCGGCACCGCGTTGCGGAGCCCGCGGCCGACGGCGTACCGCTCCTCTCGCGGGGTGGCGCTGTGCCGCAGCGAGATGAAGGCGTTGGGGTCGGCCGAGCCGAGCACGGTGTGCGTGCGGGGGGTGGGTGTGGCAGCGCCCATGAGGAGGAGCCTGACACTCCGTGGCTACTCCAGCGAGCTCGGGTCGGCCGGGACGTCCACGGCGCACCCCCGCAGGGCTTCCAGCGGGACGATCTGCAGGCACGCCTGGTTGGTCGAGGCGAGCACGACCGGCGCGGCGACGCCGTCGGCGTACGCGCGGGCCCAGTTGCGGGCCGTGACGCACCAGCGGTCGCCCGGCACGAGGCCGGGGAACCCGAACTCGGGGCGCGGCGTCGACAGGTCGTTGCCGATGCCGCGCTGGTGGGCGAGGAACTCCGCGGTCACGACGGCGCAGATGGTGTGGCTGCCGAGGTCCTCGGGTCCGGTGCTGCAGCAGCCGTCGCGGAAGAAGCCGGTGAGCGGGTCGGTGCCGCAGGGCTCCAGCTCCCCGCCGAGGACGTTGCGTTCGGTCACGGGTCCAGCATGGCGCACTGGCGCCCGCGAACCAGGAGGCTCGTGACTCCGCGACGCGGCCTTTACCCCCGCCGACGTTGCCCTTGGGGTGACCGGTGTCACATGCTGGCCTGGACGTCTGACCAACTCCGGCAGGGAGGCCGCATGACGCGCATCCGCATGACCGTCGACGGGGCGAGCTACACCGACGACGTGGAGCCTCGCACGCTCCTCGTCCACTACCTGAGGGAGCGTCTCGGGAAGGTCGGCACCGTCGTGGGGTGCGACACCAGCAACTGTGGCGCCTGCACCGTGCACCTCGACGGGTCGAGCGTGAAGTCGTGCAACGTCCTCGCGGTCCAGGCCGACGGCCACGAGGTCACCACCGTCGAGGGCCTGGCGCAAGACGGCGAGCTGCACCCGATGCAGGCGGCGTTCCGCGAGTGCCATGCCCTCCAGTGCGGCTACTGCACGCCGGGCATGATCATGCAGGCGATCGACCTGCTACGCGAGAACCCCCGGCCGAGCGAGGAGGCGGTCCGGCACGGGCTGGAGGGCAACCTGTGCAGGTGCACGGGCTACCACAACATCGTGCGAGCGGTGCAGACCGCCGCCGGTGTCGACCCCGGCGACGTACCCGAGCTCGAAGGCAGCGCGTCATGACCGCCACCCGGCCGGAGACCGGACGCGAGGTCGGCGCCGCCCGCCGCCGCAAGGAGGACCAGCGGCTGGTCACCGGACGGACCAGGTGGACCGACAACATCATCCTGCCCGGGATGCTGCACGTCGCGATGGTGCGCAGCCCGTTCGCCCGCGCCCGGATCACCTCGGTCGACGTCGAGGAGGCGCGCGCCGCGGACGACGTCGTGGTGGTGCTGACCGGCGCAGACGTCGCCGACGAGCACGGGTCGCTGCCGTGCGCGTTCACGGTCACGAAGGAGCAGGTGGCGCCGCCGCACCCCGCGATGGCGGTCGACCGGGTCAGCTTCGCCGGGGAGATCGTGGCCATGGTCGTCGCGCGTACGCCGGCCGCGGCGCGCGACGCCATGGAGCTGGTCGAGGTGGACTACGACGACGAGGCGCCCGTCCTCGACCTCAAGGTGGCCGACACCGACGAGGTGCTCACCCATCCCGACCTGGGCACCAACCTGTCCGCCCACTACGTCTTCGACTCCGTCGAGGAGGGCACCGGCGGCGACGTCGAGCAGGCGATCACGCAGGCGCGGGCCGACGGGATCGTGCTCGAGCGGGAGTACCGCCAGCAGCGGCTGATCCCGGCGTTCATGGAGCCCCGCTCCGTCGCGGTCGACCCGACCGGCGAGCAGATCACGATCTGGACGAGCACCCAGGTGCCGCACTTCGTCCGGGTCTTCATGACGCTGGCGCTGGGCGTCCCCGAGAGCAAGATCCGGGTCATCGCACCGGACGTGGGGGGTGGCTTCGGCGGCAAGCTCCAGTTCACCCCTGAGGAGGTGCTGACCACCATCGCGGCCAGGCGCACCGGCCGGCCGTGCAAGTGGACCGAGACCCGCTCGGAGTCGCTGGTGGCCGCCCACCACGGCCGTGACCAGTGGCAGCGGCTGACGCTGGCCGCCACCCGAGAGGGCACGGTGACCGGCCTGAAGGTGCAGCTGCTGGCCAACATGGGCGCGCACCTCGGCCTGATCACGTCCTACATCCCGATGCTCGGCGCGCGGATGTACAACGGCATCTACAAGTTCCCGGCGTACCGGTTCGAGTGCCGCAACCTGTTCACCAACACCGCGTGGACCGACGCCTACCGCGGCGCCGGCCGGCCGGAGGCGACGTTCGCCGTCGAGCGGATCATGGACGAGCTGGCCGCCGAGCTCGGCGTCGACCCGCTGGAGGTCCGCGAGCGCAACTGGATCAGGCACGACGAGTTCCCGTTCCCGACCGTCGCCGGGCTGGAGTACGACTCGGGCAGCTACGAGGCCGCGACCGACCGGGCGAAGGAGCTCTTCGGCTACGACGCCCTGCGCGCGGAGCAGCGGGAGCGCCGCGAGTCGAACGACCCGGTGCAGCTCGGGATCGGCGTGTCGACGTTCACGGAGATGTGCGGCCTGGCGCCGTCGCGGTGGCTGGCCTCGCAGGGCTATGTCGCCGGCGGCTGGGAGCACGCGTCGGTGCGGATGCTGCCGACCGGCAAGGTGGAGGTGGTCACCGGGACCAGCCCGCACGGCCAGGGTCACGAGACGGCGTGGTCGCAGATCGTGGCGGACCGGCTCGGCGTCGCGTTCGAGGACGTCGAGGTGCTGCACGGCGACACCCAGATCGCCACGCGCGGCCTGGACACCTACGGGTCGCGGTCGCTGGTGGTCGGCGGCATGGCGGTGCTCGCGGCCGCGGACCGCGTGGTCGAGCAGGCCAAGCCGATCGCGGCGCACCTGCTCGAGGCCAGTGTCGACGACATCGAGTTCACCGCCGGTGAGTTCGGGGTGCGCGGCACCGACCAGTCGGTCGGGATCGGCGCCGTCGCGTTCGCGGCGTTCGACGCCCACGACCTGCCCGCCGGCGTCGAGCCGACCCTGGACGCGCACGCCACGTTGGACCCCGACGACTTCTCCTACCCGCACGGCACCCACCTGTGCGCGGTCGAGGTGGACACCGAGACCGGCGCTGTGTCGGTGCGGAAGTACGTCAGCGTCGACGACGTGGGCAACGTGGTGAACCCGCTCATCGTGGAGGGCCAGGTGCACGGCGGCATCGTGCAGGGGATGTCGCAGGCGCTGTGGGAGGAGGCGGTGTACGACGACTCCGGGACGCTGGTCACCGGATCGTTCGTGGACTACACCCTGCCGACGGCCGCGGACACGATCAGCTTCGTCAACGACCGCACCGTCACCCCGGCCACGAAGAACCCGCTCGGCGTCAAGGGCGTCGGCGAGGCCGGCACGATCGCGTCGACCCCGGCGGTCGTCAACGCGGTCGTCGACGCGCTGCGGCCGATGGGCGTGACCGACGTACGCATGCCGTGCACGCCCGAGCGGGTCTGGCGGGCGATCCACGAGGGCCGGGAGAAGGCGCCGACCACCGCCGAGGCCCAACCCCACTTCGAGGAGAGCGAAGGAGGGGCACCGTGATCCCCGCACCGTTCGAGTACGTCGCGCCGGAGACGGTCGAGGAGGCGCTGGCCGCCCTCGCGGAGGGCGGCGAGGACGCCAAGGTCATGGCCGGCGGGCAGAGCCTGCTGCCGGTGCTGCGGATGCGGCTCAACGCGCCGTCGCTGGTGGTGGACCTGGGCCGGATCGAGTCGCTGCGCGGGGTGCGCGACGAGGGGGACGCACTGGTGGTCGGGGCGACGACGACGCACGACGCGGTGCTGCACGACCCGCTGGTCCACGAGCACGCGCTGCTGCTGGCCAAGACGGTGGCCACCGTGGCGGACCCGCAGATCCGGCACCGTGGCACGTTCGGCGGGGCTCTGGCGCACGCCGACCCGGCCGGCGACCTCGGCGCCGCCGCCCTGGCGCTCGGAGCCGCGTTCACGGTCGCGGGGCAAGGCGGCTCGCGCACCGTCGCGGCGGACGACTTCTTCCAGGGCCTGTTCGAGACCGCCCTCGGCGACGGGGAGCTGCTCACCGAGGTCCGGGTGCCCAAGCACACCGGCTGGGGCGCCCACTACGAGAAGTTCGTCCGCGTCGTACACCAGTGGTCCATCGTCGCGGTCGCCGCCACGGTGCGCGCCGAGGGCGGCACGATCGCGGAGGCGCGGGTCGGCCTGACCAACATGGGCGACCGGCCGCTGCGCGCGACGTCGGTCGAGCAGGCGCTGGTCGGCCGGCCGGCGACCGAGGAGGCCGTTCGGGCCGCGTCCGCCACGGCGGCGGAGGGCACCTCGCCGCCGTCGGACCTGAACGGCGACGCGGACTACCGGCGTGCCATCGCCCCCGTGCTGACCCGCCGGGCGGTGCTCGCCGCCGCGGGAGGCTGACCTTGGAGCTCACCCACGCGTTCACCGTCGCCGCCGGCCGGGACGCGGCCTGGGCCGCCTTCGGCGACGTCGCAGCGGTGGCCGAGTGCTTCCCGGGCGCCCAGGTCACCTCGGCCGACGAGCAGGGCTTCGAGGGCACCTGCAAGGTCAAGCTGGGCCCGATCGCGCTCACCTATGCCGGCGCGGGCCGGTACGTCGAGCGCGACGAGCCCGCCGGGCGGATGGTGCTGGAGGCCAAGGGCAAGGACAAGCGCGGCAACGGCACCGCCGGCGCGACGGTGACCCTGGCACTGGCCGCCGCCGAGGGCGGTCGGACCCACGTGGAGGTGCTCACGGACCTGCAGATCACCGGCAAGCCGGCCCAGTTCGGCCGCGGGGTGCTCCAGGACGTCTCGGACAAGCTGCTCGCCCAGTTCGTCGAGTGCCTCGAACGCCGTCTCGGCGGGCCCGCCGACCCGGCGCCCGCCGCCGCGGCCCTCCCCGAGTCGCCGCCGCCCTCTCCCAGCCCCCCGCGCGTCGCCTCGTCGCCCAGCGCCAGCCCGCCACCGCGGGAGAACGACGCGCTCGACCTCGGGGCGACGGTGCTGCCGGTGCTGCTGCGCACCTACTGGCCCCATCTGGCTCTCGCGGTCGCCCTCGTCGTGGTGTGGCGGGTGCTGCGCCGGGTGCCGCGGTAGCGCCCTCGGCCCGCCGCGGGCCCGTTCAGGAGGGCTTCAGGAACCGGCGCGCATGCTTGGGCTTGGCCGGGGCGCCGGCTGCCCCCAGGGTTCCCAGGAAGGTGAGGCACATGAACAAGCGCACCAAGGTCGCCATCGTCGGAGCAGGGGGCCTCGCGGCCGCCGTCGCCTCGGCGGGGCTCGCCTCCGCCGTCGGCGGCGACGACCAGGAGGGGCCGATCACCGGCCAGGACCTGGAGCGGGCCACGGCGGCCGCTCTGGACCACACCGGCGGTGGCAAGGTCACCGAGACCGAGGTCGGTGACGAGGAGAGCTACTACGAGGTCGAGGTCACCCTCCCGGACGGCAGCCAGGTCGACGTACAGCTCGACCGGCAGTTCCACGTGGTCGGCGACGAGGCCGACAGCGAGACCGAGGGCGCGAACGACGACTGACCAGTCGTCCCGAGGCGAGCACGGTGGGCCCTCAGCCCAGCCGGTCCAGCAGCCAGGACGGTCCCTCCACGCCCGCCCCCGCCTCGCGCACCCGGGTCCGCAGGAACCGGTCGGCGGTCACCACGACGACGTCGTCACCTCGCCCGGCGTACCCCGCCGCCTCGGCCGTGATCGCGTCGTCCCCGTGACCCTGCGCGTGCACGACCCGGACCCGGCCTCCCCCTTCGGGCACGCCCAGCCGCGCGGCTCCCTCGAGCACCAGGACCACCTCGTCGGCGGCCAGGTCGGCATCCTCGAGCCGTCCGTACAGGCGTCGCGCCGCCCCCGCCCGGTCCCGCCACCAACCGTCCGGCCGGCTGCCCACGACGTTCGCCCCGTCGACGACCACCACCCGCACCCGCCCACCGTAGGCCCCCCACTCCGGTGGTGCGGGTCAGGCGGACTCGAACCAGGGGTGCCTCAGGTCGAAGAAGGTGGCGCCCGACATGGCGTACTCGAGCACTTCGCGGACGTCGTCGGGAACGTCCTGGGCCTCCCCGCGCCTGGCGCTCTCCTCGTCGGTGAACGCGACCGTCTGGGTGAAGGTGCCGTCCTTCTCGATGGCCAGGGTGGCACCGAGGATCTCCGGGCGCATCCGGTGCAGGTCGTCGTCGTGTGCCGCCATCGCCTTGAGACGTTCGACGTCGTCCACCTTGCCGCGGATCACCTGGACGAAGCCGGCGTCGTCGGAGCCGCCGCCGAGCATGAGCGTCACGTCGTCGCAGTCGTGGAACTCGACGGGACCGTCCATCAGGGCCGCCAGCTTGGCGGCCCACGCCGACTGCTCGGGCCGGGCGGAGTTCGCCATCGCGGCCTCGCGTGACTCGAAGCGCACCACGCCGACGAACGTGTCGTCGTCGGTGAAGCCGTACGTGCCGCCGAGCCAGCCCGTCGCGCCCGCACTCAGCTCGTCGCGCCACTCGCGGGCGAGGGCGCGCAGCTCGTCCTGGCGGGTGCAGCGAGCCTGGATGATCTGGATGAACACTGTGGCCTCCTTCGAGCCGACCGCCCCGGAGACGTCGAGGTGGTGGCGGGTCCGCTCGTCACGCTAGCCCCGCGTCGGGTGAGGGTCCATGACGCGGACGGGCTGGCCCGGCCGCCGATCCCACCCCGAGCGCAGGGGGGCACTCGAAGGACCACCACCTGCATCCGGCCGCCCGCCCCACCCGCCCCCACCGACATCGGCTCGACCGACCAG
>JBIOUF010000066.1:0-2314 GCA_044866695.1 Nocardioidaceae bacterium
AGCGGGACGCCTTCCGCGAGCTGCCCGCGGTCGTCGCCGCGCTCGACGCCGTGCCGGACCCGGTGTTCGGCGTGCTGGTCTACCCCGGACGCGGCGGTGCGTCGGGAGCGGGGAAGCCGCGCCGGCCGCAGCCGGCCCCCGTCGCCGGGGCGGCGGAGGCGGAGGAACCTCGCGACCAGTTTGTCGACTTCTCCCTCGACCGGGGCGCACCCGCGCTGTAGGAGCTCCTCGTCGCGCCGCGGCCGCGGGGCAGTGTGCCTCGCGAGCCCGCAGTGCGGCGGGTTCGATGCCCGGGCCGGCGTCGACCTCAGCGTGTGAGCACGGCCTGCTCGTCGAGCCGACTCAGCTTGCGCGGGTTGCGGACTGCGTACATCCGTGCGATCCGGCCGTCCTCGACGACGAAGCTGACCACCGTGTCGAGCTCGCCGTCCAGCACGATCCGCCCGCCCAGGGCGCCGTTGAGCCAGAGCATGTCCACGACCGCAGCGGGCGCGAGGATGGAGAACCTCGACAGGAACGCGACGACCTTGTCCACACCGACGACCGGGTGCCGGGCCGCCGGCACCAGTCCACCGCCGTCCGCAACCACCACCACGTCGGGTGCCAGCACCTCCATCAGCCCCTGTACGTCGCCACTGGTCAGTGCGGCGAGGAACCTGTCGACCACCCGTTGCTGCTCGGACCGGTCGACCTGCATCCGAGGCCGGCGAGCGGCCACGTGAGCACGGGCGCGGCGCGCCACCTGCCGGACCGCGGCGGCGGTCTTGTCGACGGCCGACGCGATCTCGTCGTACGGCAGCTCGAAGACCTCGCGGAGCACGAACACGGCACGCTCCGTCGGGGTGAGCGTCTCGAGCACGGTGAGCATCGCCATCGAGACGCTCTCGGCGAGCTCGACGTCCTCGGCGACGTCGGGAGTGGTCTGGAGCGGCTCGGGGAGCCACTGGCCCACATAGTCCTCGCGGCGACGCGCGAGCGTCCGGAGTCGGTTGAGCGCCTGCCGGGTGACGATGCGCACCAGGTAGGCACGCGGGTCCTGCACCTCGGACCGGTCCGCGTCGGCCCACCGCAGCCAGGTCTCCTGCACCACGTCCTCGGCGTCGGCCGCGGACCCGAGCAGCTCGTAGGCAACGGTGAACAGCAGGCTGCGATGGGTGACGAACGGGTCGGTCATGACCGCGACGCTACGTCCGGCCGGGCCAGCTCGAACTGGCACGCGGCCGAGAACCCCTGCGACTCGATGCCCATCGCGACGTTCGACCGTGTGTACAGGTTGGCCAGGGCAATCTGGGTGGTGAGCTCGACCATCGCCGCTTCGCCGAGCTGCTCCAGCAGCCTGGCGAACTGGTCGTCGGTGACGGTCGGCGGCGTTGCTGTCATCGCCTCGGCGAACTCCAAGACGTCCCGCTCCAGCGGCGTGAAGGCGTCCGAGGTGCGCCATACCGGCACCTGGCTGGCCTTCTCTTCGTCCAGGCCCTCGTTGTGGGCGTGGAAGTAGCCGAAGTCCAGGCACCACGAGCATCCGACCTGGGCGGCGACGGCCATGTGCGCGAACGACTTCAGGTTCTCGTCGCAGGCGCGCCACTTCTGTGCCTTGCCGCTGACCGCGAGGAAGGCCTTCAGCACCGGCCGGTTGTGGAAGTAGATGCCCACAGGCTCAGGGACATCCCCGAGCAGCTTCATGCTGAAGCGCCTCACGATCGCGCCGAAGACACCGGTGATCGGAGCGGGCTGGATACGGGCGGTGCCGGTCATGTCGTCCTCCTGTGGCGCGTGGGTACGACATACAGACACCGGCCGGGACTGCCGTGTGACACGCGGGCTGGTGCCTGCGTCGTTTCCCTCGGCCTACCCGGACCGGGCAGGGACCGCGCTCAGCGCTGACGGCGCTGGAAGGTCACAACGAGCAGCGCGACACCGAACCCCGCCACCAGCGGGCCGACGATCGCCCAGAACGACTCGCCGCTCATCGCGCTGCCCCCGACGTACCCGAGGCCCTGCAACGTCCACAGGCCGCCCACGGCGACCATCAGCAGGCCGACCACGACCGCCACCGCCTTGCGCACCTGTGTGAGCCTAGTGCGGTGAGCGGGCGACCCCGGGTGAGCCGGGCCGGCGAGCGGTTCACCACGCGGGTGCCCGGGCGCACGACGCGGCACCTGTTCTCCTTCGGGGACCACTACGACCCCGCGAACACCGGCTTCGGCGCCCTGGTCTGCCTCAACGACGACCAGGTGGCGGCCGGGCACGGGTACGCCGAGCACCCGCACCGGGACCTGGAGATCGTCACCTGGGTCCTGGACGGGGCGCTGCG
>JBIOUF010000067.1:0-2750 GCA_044866695.1 Nocardioidaceae bacterium
CATCATCACCGGTGTGATCGCGGCGGTCCAGTTCCGCGCCACCCGCGGCCTCGAGGACGTGAACTGACATGGCGATCACCGAACCGCAGCCCGTCGGCCCCGGCCCCGCCCAGGTCGTCGAAGGCCCCGGCTACCCCGGTGGGAAGCCCCCCGTCACGATGCTCAAGGGGCGCCGCTGGTGGGCCGAGGTTGGCTGGCGGCACGTCGTCGCGGTCCTGGCCCTGGTCTGGGCGCTGGTGCCGGTGCTCTACCTGCTCTCGGCCGCGCTGAACCCGTTGGGCACGCTGTCGTCGAGCAGCCTGATTCCGAAGGACATCAGCTTCGAGAACTTCGCCGACCTGTTCGGCAACCCGAACATCCCGTTCCCGCGGTGGGCGCTGAACACGTTCATCGTCTGCCTGGTGGTGACGCTGAGCCAGCTGCTGTTCAGCGCCATGGCGGCGTACGCGTTCTCCCGCTTCCGATTCCGCGGCCGGCGCGGCGGTCTGCTCGCGTTGCTGCTGATCCAGCTCTTCCCACAGATCCTGGCGGCCGTCGCGCTGTTCACCATGGTCACCGAGATGGGCAAGGCCGTCCCGGCGATCGGCCTGAACACGATCTGGGGATACATCCTGGTGCTGCTCGGCGGCGCGCTGGGCCAGGTCTGGCTGATCAAGGGCTTCTTCGACTCGGTGCCGGTCAGCCTAGACGAGGCGGCCAAGATCGACGGCGCCAGCCACGTGCAGACCTTCTTCCGGATCATCCTGCCGCTCGTGCAGCCCATCCTCGCCATCAGCGGCCTGCTGATCTTCATCGCCACGATCAGCGAGTTCCTGCTCGCCTCGCTCCTGCTCACCGACCAGAACAAGAAGACCATCGCCAACGGGCTCTACGGGCTCATCGACGCCGACCGGTCCGGCAACCTCGGCGTGTTCTGTGCCGGGTCGGTGCTGGTCTCCCTCCCGGTGGTGCTGCTGTTCTTGTACCTGCAGAAGTACATCGTCGGCGGCATCACCGCCGGCGGCGTCAAGGGATGAGCGTCGAGGCAGGTGACCGGCCCGGACCCCTTCGCTCCGCACCATGACGGCTCGCCGGTCTACGCCGAGGGGGAGGCCACCCACGAGGGGACCCTCACCCTGCGGGTGCGGGTCCCCCGGGACGCCCACGGCCGGCCGGGTGCCGAGCAGGTGGTGCTGCGGTCGGTCAAGGACGGCGAGCCGTTCATCACCGACGCCCGGTGCGTCGCCGGCGACGAGGCCGGGTCGTGGTGGGAGGCGCCGCTGCAGCTGTGGAACCCGCACACGTCGTACCGGTTCCTGCTGGCCGGCGGGCGCCCGGCGTACCGGTGGCTCAACGCCGAGGGCGTGTGGGACCGCGACGTCACCGACGCCTCCGACTTCACCGTGCACACCGGGCACCGGCTGCCGGACTGGGTGCTGGACCAGGTCGGCTACCAGGTCTTCCCGGACCGGTTCGCCCGGCCCGTCGAGGACCGCCCGGCACCGCTGTGGGCCAACCCCGCCGCGTGGGACGACCCGGTGGTGCACCAGGGGCCGGAGGTGCCGTTCCAGTGGTACGGCGGCACCCTCGACGCGGCCGCCGACCGCCTGGCCCACGTCACCGGGCTGGGCTGCACGCTGGTCTACCTGACCCCGTTCTTCGAGGCCTGGTCCAACCACCGCTACGACGCCCGGTCCTTCGACCACGTCGACCCCTCCCTCGGCGGGGACGCGGCGCTGGCCCGGCTCGTGGACGTGGCGCACGCCGCCGGGGTGCGGGTGATGGGCGACCTGACCACGAACCACACCGGCGCGACGCACGAGTGGTTCGCCGCCGCGCGAGCCGCCGCCGACGCCCCCGAGCGGGACTTCTACGGGTTCCACGGCGACTCCTACCACGCCTGGCTGGGCATCCCCTCGCTGCCCAAGCTGGACCACCGGTCCGGGGAGCTGCGCCGGCGGCTGTACGACGGGGAGGACTCGGTCGTGGCCCGGTGGCTCCGGGCGGGACTGGACGCGTGGCGCGTCGATGTCGCCAACATGACCGGGCGCCTCGGCGACGTCGACCTCGCCCACGAGGTGGCCCGGACGGTCCGCGCCACGATGCGCGACGTCGACCCGGACGCCTGGCTGCTGGCCGAGCACGGCCACGACGCCTCGCACGACCTGGCCGGTGACGGCTGGCAGGGCACGATGGACTACGCAGGGTTCACCCGGCCGGTCTGGGCCTGGCTCAACGGCGGGGGCACCAGCGGGCCGGGGGTCCGGCACGGCCTGCGCTGGCTCGGGCTGCCCGTCGACGTGCCCGTCGTCGGCGGCGTCCAGGCGGCGGCGACGATGCGCCAGGTGCACGCGGCGATGCCCTGGGCCTCGTGGACCGCGTCGGCCAGCCACCTGGACTCCCACGACACCCCCCGGTTCCGCACGGTCGCCGGCGGCGGGGTCGACGGCGGCGTGGACTCGGCCGGGCGCGGACGCGGGCGGCACCTGGTCGGGCTGGCGCTGCAGATGACGATGCCCGGCGTGCCGATGGTGTGGATGGGCGACGAGATCGGGCTCACCGGCGTCGACGGCGAGCACTCCCGGACGCCGTTCCCGTGGCAGCACCCCGACCGGTGGGACCGCGCGACGTACGACGCCTACCGGCAGTGGGTCGGCCTGCGGCGGGCCCATGTCGCGCTGCGCCGGGGCGGCATGCGCTGGCTGGACGCCACGGCGGAGTCGCTGACCTTCGTGCGCGAGCACCCCGACCAGACCCTGCTCGTCCACGTC
>JBIOUF010000068.1:0-27744 GCA_044866695.1 Nocardioidaceae bacterium
GGCCGGTCGGCCGGCCGAAGCGGGACAGGAACAGCTCGGGGTTGAGGTCGTGCTGGTCGAAGACGAACCGCACGCCGCGCGGCGCCCACAGCCGGGCCAGCAGCCAGTAGGTGTCCGGCGGGTTGCAGGCCTGGACGACGTCGAAGTGCGCGCGCCGCCAGACGGCCAGCGACAGCAGCGCCGTCCGCAGCCAGCAGTAGACGAACTCCAGGGCGTACCCCGCGAGCCCCGACGCCTGCGGCGCGGGACGGTACTTGTAGATCTCGACGCCGTCGATCCGCTGCCGACGCGGGTCCCCCGGGCCCTTCGGACAGATGACGCTCACCCGGTACCCGTTGGCCACCAGGGCCTGGCACTCCAGCCACACCCGGCGGTCGAGGGGCACCGGCAGGTTCTGCACGATGACCAGGACGTGGGGAGGGCGGCGGGTCGGCTTCGTTGCCAGGTCGGCCATGTCGGTTCTTTCTCGGTTCGGGTCAGGCCACCACGGCCGGTGACCAGGCGTTCTCGATCAGCAGCTCGGGGGACGCTCCTGCGTCGGTCCCGATGGTCCAGACGTCGGTGACGCCGGTGGTCGTCGTGCGCGGCAGCCCGTACATCAGCGTGTCGCCGTCGAGCCAGGCGACCTGGTCGTCGACGCCGCGCTTCTCACCGAGGACGGTCTCGGTGCCGGAGGCCAGGTCCAGGACCGCGATGTCCCAGCGCCGGTCGTCGCCGGGCGGTCGCTTCTTGTACGCCACCTTGGTGTGGTCGGGGGACACCGACGGGCACTCGGCGTTGGTCCGGAGCGCGGTCAGCCGCCGGGTCCTCAGGTCGCCCTTCACCAGCCAGGTGCGGTCGCCGGACGCCGCGGTGGCGTAGAACGTCCGGTCGTCGACGAAGGTGACGCCCCAGAAGTTCCGGTCCGCCGGCGCGAACCGCGTGCCGTCGACGTACAGGTCGAACTTCTCCAGGTTGCCGTAGGACGCGCCGTCCACGCTGCGGATCTCGGTCGCGGTGGAGAAGCCGGTCTGCATGTAGGAGTGCCCGCTCACGAACACCGTGTCGGCGACCAGCCGACCGCTCGGGGACAGCCGGGTGCGGCTGGGGATGCCGGGGCGGGCCCAGGAGGCGGCCTTCTCGCCGCCCCGGAAGATGGTCTGCCCGAAGGTGGTCACGACGCCCCGCTTGGTGCGCAGGCACGCCATCTCGTGGTTGTTGGCGTCGACGCGGTCGCAGACCATGCCGAGGAACGCCCGCTTCCCGGAGGGGTCGTCCAACGGCACCGCCGCGACCTCGCCGTTGGTGCCGTCGATGGTGGTGTTGCGGAAGACGATGCGGGGCCCGGTGGGCGCCTGCACCAGCGCCTGGTCACGGGTCGCCTGGGTCTGCGCGCGGTCGTCGCGGATCCTGCTGACCACGTAGGCCGACGTGGTCACCGCGACCACCGCCACGACGACGAGGAGGATCCGGAACCGGGCACCGTCGGTCACGCCCCGACCGCCTGCAGCGGGCGCAGCAGCAGGTACGCCGGGACCAGGAGCATCGCGAGGAGCAGGCCGACGACCACCAGTGCGACGGAGGGGCCGAGCAGGAACCACAGCACGCCGAACGCCGTGGAGGACACCAGCCGGGCGAGGGCGACGACCGTCTGCGCGGACGCGATCCCGCTGGCCCGGCCCTCCACCGGCGCGACCCGGCCGGCGAGCGCGGCCAGCACGCCGTCGGTGCCGGCGTAGAACGCGCCGAGGAGCACCAGCACGCTCACGGTGGCCAGGGTGGCCAGGCTCGCGGACGTGGGGGCCATCGCCACGAGGTAGGCGAGCAGCAGCAGCCCGTGGGCGGCCACGAAGACCCGGATGCGGCCGACCCGGTCCGCGAGGCGGCCGGCCGGCACGGCGAGGGCCATGTAGGCGACGTTCGTGCCGACGTACATCAGCGGGAACCAGTGCGCGGCGAAGTCGGCGCGGTCCACCAGCGCCAGGTACATGAACCCGTCGCCGACCGTGACCAGCGACAGCGCCCCCGCCGCGACGAGGAGCCGCCGCAGGTGCGGGGTGAACGCCGAGCGGAGCCGGAAGGCCGGCGCGGTGGACCCGGTCGGCGCGAGCTCGCGGCGGGCCGCGTCCGCCCGGGGTCGCACGTCGGGCACCACGAGCACCAGGACGGCGACGCCCAGGACCGCGAACGCCAAGGAGAGGGCGAGCACGATGTCGTAGCCGTCCGCCACCGCCCACAGCACCATCGAGGCGGCCAGCGGCCCGATCACCGCTCCGAGCGTGTCCAGCGCCCGGTGCACGCCGAAGGACCGCGCGGCGTTGTCGGGGCTGGAGGACGCGGAGATGATCGCGTCGCGGGGGGCCGTGCGGATCCCCTTGCCGATCCGGTCCGCGGTGACCACCGCGGTGATCTGGCCCAGCCCGGTCGACACCAGCAGGCCGACCCGAGCAAGCATCGAGAGGCCGTAGCCGCCGACCGCCACCCACTTGGGCCGGTCGCCCCGGTCGGACACGTAGCCGGCGGCGATGCGGGTCAGCGCGCTGACCCCCTGGTAGAGCCCGTCGACGAAGCCGAACGCGACCACCGACAGCCCGAGCACGCCGGTCAGGTAGAGCGGCAGGATCGCGGTCACCGCTTCGGAGGAGATGTCGGTGAGCATGCTGACGACGCCGAGCAGGACGACCACGCGGGCGACCGGGCGGGCCCGGCCGGGCGTCCTGGCCCCGGTGACCTTCTCGTCTCGCATCGTGATGTACATGATCAGGCCCGGGCCGCCGTGATCACCGAGTAGAGCGTGTACGTCGTCTCGTTCCCGTCGCGCCGGACGGTCAGGGTGACGGCGTCGTTCTGGTCGCGGTAGCTGCGCGCGGTGGAGCCTCCGGTGGCGGCGACCGCCTTGCCGGCCAGGCCGAGCCTGGCCAGCGTCTTGTCGTGGAAGGCGACCACGTCGGCGACCGCGCAGTCACAGGTGGCCTCCAGGACCGCCTGGACGCGGGTGCCCTGGCTGGACACCTCGCTGGCGTCGACGTCGGCACGCTTCGGCAGGCGCAGGTAGGCGACCGGGTAGCCGGCGACGACGGAGCCCGTGGCCCGGTCGGCGTCGGGGGCCTGGTCGATGAGGTACTTCGGGGGCCGGGTGCCGTTCAGGCCGGGGAGGTGGAAGCCCTTCTCGCCCGGCTGGGGCGCAGCGGTCTCGTCGGCGTCGGCAGGCCGGTGCTCCACCACGGTGCCGCCCTTCGGAGGGGCGTTCGACGTCGCGGCGCCATCGGCCGAGCCGTCGGACCCCTGGTCGTCGTCCGCGGAGGTCCCGTCGTCGGTTGCGGTGCCACCACCCGACCCGCCGGCCGTCCCGGCCTCGCCGGCGCCGCTCGGGTCGTCGGTGGACGCGGCGGCGCCGCCGGGCGCGGCGGAGCCGTCCTCGTCGCCGAGGGTCACCACGAGGAGCCAGCCCAGGAGCACGCTGAGCAGCACGACGCCGGCCAGCACGGCCGCACGCCGGGTCGACACCACCGATGACATGTGGACCCCCACTCACGCCGCGACGCGCTCCCCAAGACAGCGCCGCGCCCCCCGCATTCCGGTGATCAGGGACATTACTCGCGGTGGTCCCGCTCGTGTCGAGAATGCCGGACTTGGCCCGCCGTCGAGATGCGAACCGTCCGCGTCGGGGTCGGTGCGGTCTGTGAACCGGGGTCACTCCGCCGTCGCGCGCAGGACCAGCAAGGAGCTCCGGAGCTGGTCGAACCGGTCGGGACCGAGCGCCTCGCGCCAGCGCGCCTCGACGGCGGCAACCACGTCGGCGGCCAGCGCGGCCGCCCGCTCCCCGCGTGGCGCGACCCGGACCAGTCTGGCGCGGCCGTCCGCGGGGTCCGCGACGCGCTCGACGTACCCGGCGGCCGCCAGCTGGTCCACCAGGAAGCCGGCCGTCTGCTTGGTCACCATGGCCTGGTCCGCCAGGCCGGTGAGCCGGGTGCCGTCCGGGCCGATCCGCTGGAAGACCCGCGACTGGGCGGGGGTCACCGCGTAGCCGGCACGGGCCAGTGCCGCCATCACCTCGCGCTCCACGTGCCGGTGCGCGACGAACATCAGCACTGCCATGTTCGGCTCGGGCGAGGTCATCGGGTGCTCCTTGACATTGGTCAGAGACTCGGACCATATTGGTTCGAACATCGTACCAAGGGGGCCGGGTGGACCGGGACGACATCTGGCGGCACGTGCACGAGCAGCGCCGCGCGCTCGCCGGCGTGCTCGCCACGCTGAGCGTCGAGGAGTGGGCACATCCGTCGCTGTGCGGAGGCTGGACCGTCCGCGACGTCGCGGCCCACGTCATCTCCTCGGCCGCGACCACCCCGCGCGAGGGCCTGACGGGCCTGGTCCGGGCACGGGGCAGCTTCAACGCGATGGTGCTCCGCGACGCCCGGCTCCGCGGCCGGGCGCCGGTCGAGCGGATCCTGGCCGACTACCGCCGGTACGACGGGTCGCGGCGGCGGCCGCTCGGGACGTCGGTCCTGGACCCGCTCTGCGACGTCCTCGTGCACACCCAGGACGTCGTCCTCCCGCTACAGCGCAGCCATGCCATGCCCGTCGACGCCGCCCTGGCGGCCATCGGCCGCGTGCGCCGCATCGCGTGGCTGTTCGGCACCCGACGGCTGGTCGGGTCGGTGCGCATGGAGGCGACCGACGCCGACTGGGCGGCCGGGCACGGGCCCCTGCTGCGGGGGACGGCGCAGCAGCTGCTCCTGGCCGCGGCCGGCCGCGGCCGCCACGTCAGCGGGCTGGACGGCCCCGGGCTGGACCTGCTGCGGTCCGGAACCGCCGGCTGAGCCCCGCCGGCCGCGGACGCGGCCGACCCGCGAGCGCCGGCGGTGACTCGCCCGACCCCGCTCGGCGCGGAACCCTGCGAACCGCCAGAACGAGGGGGTGCGGGGGCCTACCCTCGTCACAGGCCAGAGGGGCCCGGGGCTGTGGGGAGACAGATGACCGCCGTGCGGAGGTGGTGGGGCGCGCCGATCCTTGCCGTCGCCGTACTGCTCGCGCTCCTGCCGGGAACGGCGCCGGCTGCCGCGGCACCCGCCCCGCCCACGCTGGCCGCGCCTTCCGACGGCGCCGTCGTCGACGGGGACGGCACCCGCCTCGCTGTCGACCTCCCCCCCGGGACGCCCGGGCCGCTCGACGTCGAGTTCCGGCTGCGGAAGGCCGGCGCGACGGCGCCCAACCCCGCCGCCGACTTCACCCTGGTCACCGTCCCCGACACCCAGAACTACGTGCTGTCCGCGGCCAACCGGCCGACCATGCAGCAGCAGATGTCCTGGATCGCCCAGAACGCCGACCGGCTGGACACCGCGCTGGTGACCCACCTGGGCGACCTGGTCAGCACGACCAACGACCGCACCCAGTGGTCCTACGCCTCGCAGTACCTGCGCATCCTCGACGACGCCGCCGTGCCCAACGTCGTCCTGCCCGGCAACCACGACATGGACGTCGCCACCGGCCAGGCCCCGCTCTACCGGGAGTACTTCCCGGTGTCGCGGTACGCCGCGGCGGCGTGGAACTCCCCGGCCGTGCGCTACGGCGGCTACTACGGCCAGAACCTCTTCGGGCCCGACGCGAGCGACCGGGGGGCCATGAACGGCTTCGTGCTGTTGCGGGCCGGCGGCATGGACCTGGTCGTGCTCACCTTGGAGTTCAACCCGCCCGACGACGTGCTCGACTGGGCCGGACGGGTCCTGGCCGCCTACCCCGACCGCCGGGCGATCCTGGTCACCCACCAGATGATCCACGTCAACGGCGAGTTCGGCACGTCGGTCAACCGGCCGGGCGGCAACGCGGGCTACGACCTGTGGACGGGGCTGGTCTCGTCGCACTGTTCGGTCGACATGGTGTTCAGCGGCCACAACTCAGACGGCGAGCTCGCCGAGGCGATGCGCACGGAGCGCAACGACTGCGGCGAGAAGGTGCCGATGGTCGTGTCGGACTACCAGAGCCGCGCCGGCGGCGGGAACGGCTGGCTGCGCTACTACACCTTCCAGCCCTCGCAGAACCGGATCCTGGCCCAGACCTACTCCACGAAGCTGGGCGTGTTCGAGACCGATGCCGACAGCGACTTCGCCATCCCCTACGACATGGGCGTCTCCCCCGCGGGGTTCGAAACGGTCGGCACCGCGTCCGGGGCGGCCGGCGAGCGGGTGGGCGTCGACGTCGACGGGCTGGAGCCGGCCACGACGTATGAGTGGTACGCCACCGCGGACGACGGCACCGCCTCGGTGTCGAGCGTCCGCTGGACCTTCACCACAGCCGACGTACCCGAGGCCGGCGACTTCGTGGTGGACGCGTTCGACCGCTCCGCCACCCGGGGCTGGGGCCCGGCCGGCGTCGGGGGTACCTGGTCGTGGCGCAACGTCGCCGACTGGTACTCGGTCGCCGGCGGCGAGGCGGCCGTCACCGCGCCGCCCGGGGCGACCGCGGGGGCGTACCTGCGGGACAGCACGGCCGCCGGCTCCGACGTGACGGCCGTGCTGCGCACCAGCAGGACGCCGAACGCCACGATGACCACCGAGCTGGTCGCGCGCCGGGCGCTGGACGCCACCTACCAGGCCCGGGTCGGCTGGACCGCGCAGGGCCGGGTGACGCTGTCGCTGGGCAGGACCGCGTCGATGACCTCGGGCGTGGTGACGCTCGCGACCTCGCCGGTCTCACTTCCGGTCGCGGCCGGCGAGCCGGTGCGGGTGCGCGTCCAGGCCGAGGGCGCCTCCCCGACGACGGTGCGGACCAAGGTGTGGAAGGTGGGCGCCGCCGAGCCCACCGGGTGGCAGGTCACCGCCACGGACTCGACGGCCGGGCTGCAGCGCCCGGGATCGGTGGGGCTCACCAGCTACCTGTCCAGCTCGGCGACCAACGGCCCGGTCACCTTGTACGTCGACGACGTGCGCGCCACCCACCTCGGCACCGCGGGCGCCCCGCCCGCGCCGCCGACCGCCAGCTTCACCACGTCCGGGACGGGGCTCTGGGTGGTCGTCGACGGGACCGCGTCCACCGCCGCGCCGGGACTCGGCATGGGCCACTCCTGGGACTGGGGCGACGGCACCCCGAAGGGGACCGGGGCCACCGCCACGCACGCGTACGCCTCACCGGGCTCCTACCAGGTCACCTTGACCGTGACCGACTCGCTCGGCAGGACGGCCACGACGACCCAGGCCGTGCAGGTCGTGGCCGCGCCGGCCTGGCTGGCCTACGACGACTTCGACCGCACCGTCGCCTCGGGATGGGGAGCCGCGCCCACCGGTGGCGCCTGGAGCGCGGCCACCGCCCTGGATGTCACCGCTGGAGCAGGCCGGATGACGCTCGGCGCCGGCCAGACCCGCACCACCGCGCTGCCTGCGGTGTCCGCGCGCGACCTGGACGTCGAGGCGACGGTCACCACCGGCTCGGTGCCGAACGGCCGTGGGGCGCACGTCAACTACCTGGCCCGGCGGACCGCGTCGGGCGACTACCGCACCAAGCTGGTCCTCAACGCGAGCGGCACCGTCACGGTCTCGGTGGGCAAGCTGGTCGCCGGCACCGAGACGCTGCTCGCCACGGCGACCCTGGCGGGCTACACCCACGCCGCGGGCCAGCGGCTGACCGCGCGCACGCAGGTGACCACGGTCGGCTCCGCGACCAGCGTGCGCGCCAAGGTGTGGCCGGCGGGCCAGCCGGAGCCGGCCGCCTGGCTGGTGACGGCCACCGACTCCCAGCCGGAGCTCCAGGGCCCCGGTCACGTCGCGGTCTCGGCCTACGTCTCCAGCTCGGTCACCAACGGCCCGGTCCTGCTGTCCTTCGACGACCTCCGGGTGCGTGCGGCCGGCTGAGGAGCGAGCTTGCGAGCCCCCGGTGGTTGAGGAGCGAGCCTGCGAGCGTCTCGAAACCACCGGCACATCGGCTCAGACTGTGCCCACGGTCCCGCTGGTTTCGAGACGCCTCCGCTAGCGCTCCGGCTCCTCAATCAGCGGGGGGCGCCGGACAGGATGCCTGCCCACGGTCACCGCTCCGGCTCCTCAACCAGCGGGGGGAGCCGGGGTGGAGGGTGCGAGCGCCCGGTCAGGTGGCGCCGTCGAACATCGAGGTGACCGAGCCGTCCTCGAACACCTCGCGGATCGCACGGCTGAGCAGAGGTGCGATCGACAAGACGGTGAGCTTGTCGAAGTGCCGGTCCTCGGGGATCGGCAGGGTGTTGGTCACGACCACCTCGACCGCGCGGCAGTTCTTGAGCCGGTCGACGGCGAGGTCGGACAGGATCGGGTGCGTCGCGGCGACGACCACTCCGGCCGCCCCCTCGTTCACCAGCGCCTCACAGGCCTGGGTGATGGTGCCGCCGGTGTCGATCATGTCGTCGACCACCACGCAGATCCGGTCGCGCACCTCGCCGACGACCCGGTTGGCCACGGCCTCGTTGGGCCGGTCGACGCGGCGGGTCTTGTGGATGAAGGCCAGCGGCGCGCCGCCGATCTTCTGCGACCACCGCTCGGCGACCTTGATCCGGCCGGCGTCCGGGGACACCACGACCAGCCGCTCGTCGCCGTACTTGCCCATCACGTGGTCGGCCAGGATCGGCAGCGCCATCAGGTGGTCGACCGGGCCGTCGAAGAAGCCCTGGATCTGGTCGGCGTGCAGGTCCACGGTGATCAGCCGGTTGGCGCCGGCGGTCTTGAACAGGTCGGCCACGAGCCGAGCCGAGATGGGCTCGCGCCCGCGGTGCTTCTTGTCCTGGCGCGAGTAGCCGTAGAACGGCAGCACCACGGTGATCCGCTTGGCGGAGGCCCGCTTCAGCGCGTCGACCATGATCAGGTGCTCCATGATCCACTCGTTGATCGGCGCCGTGTGGCTCTGGATCACGAAGGCGTCGCAGCCGCGGACCGACTGCTCGTAGCGGACGTAGATCTCGGAGTTGGCGAACTCGAACATCTGCGAGGGCACCACCGCGGTGCCCATCGCGTCTGCCACCTCTCGGGCCAGGTCGGGGTGGGCGCGACCGGTGAAGAGCATCATGTTCTTCTTCGTGGTCCGCTTGACGACGCTCACCAGGGCGGCCCTCCGTCCGACGCTGTCACCTCGATTGTGACCCAGCCGCGGGCGAATCCATGCCTCGGGGGGGCGAGTCCTGCGGTTCGGTCCGGGCGGCCGCTCCCGCTGCCTCGGCCGCCGCCGCGGCGGGGGTTCCCGCGCGCTTGGCCAGCACCCATCCCTCGATGTGGCGCTCCGGCGGCGCCGAGACGGCCAGGGCGCCCGGGGGGACGTCGCGCCGGACCACGGTGCCGCCCCCGGTGACGGCGCCGTCGCCGATCTCCACCGGCGCGACGAAGGTGTTGTTGGAGCCGGTCCGCGCGTGCCGCCCGACCGTGGTGCGGTGCTTGGCGACCCCGTCGTAGTTGGCGAAGATCGTGCCGGCGCCGATGTTGGTGCCCTCCCCGATCGTCGCGTCGCCGACGTAGGAGAGGTGCGGCACCTTGGCGCCGGGCCCGACCTCGGCGTTCTTGGTCTCCACGAACGCGCCGATCTTGCCGGCGCGGGCGAGCACCGTCCCGGGGCGCAGGTAGGAGAACGGGCCGACCGCGGCCTCATCGCCGATCACCGCGAGCTCGGCGTGGCAGCGCACCACCTTCGCGCCCCGGCCCACCTCGACGTCCTTCAGCGTGCAGTCCGGCCCGACCACCGCGTCCTCGGCGACCGTCGTCGTGCCGAGCAGCTGCACCCCGGGGAGCAGCGTGACGTCGGGGTCGAGGGTGACGTCGACGTCGACCCAGGTGGTCTCGGGGTCGACGACGGTGACCCCGGCCCTCATCCAGCTGCGCAGGGTGCGCCGGTTCAGCTCCCGGGCCAGCGCGGCCAGCTGGACCCGGTCGTTGGCGCCCTCGGTCTGGGCCACGTCGTCGAGCCGGTGCGCGCCCACTCCCACGCCGTCGGCGACCGCGAGCCCGACCACGTCGGTCAGGTAGTACTCCTGCTTGGCGTTGTCGTTGGTGAGGCGGTGTACGGCGTCGGAAAGGAACGCCCCGTCGAACGCGTACACCCCGGAGTTCACCTCGGTGATCCGCCGCTCCTCCTCCGTGGCGTCGCGCTCCTCGACGACCGCGGCAACCGCGCCGGCGTCGTCGCGGACTACCCGGCCGTAGCCGAACGGGTCGGCCACCCGTCCGCTCAGCAGGGTGACCGCGCGGCCGGCCGCGTCGTGGTCCTCCACCAGGGCGGCCACGGTGCTGCCCTGCAGCAGGGGCGTGTCGCCGTACAGGACCACGACCGTGCCGCGCGGCGTGCCGTGCTCGGCCAGCGCCGCCATCGCGACCCGCACGGCGTGGCCGGTGCCCGCCGGGTTCTCCTGGACGGCGACGTGCACGTCCGGGGCGAGCCGGCGCAGATGCGGCACCACCTCGTCGCGGCCGTGGCCGACGACCACCACCAGCCGCTCGGGGTCGACCTGGCCGGCCGCGGCGAGGACGTGCCCGACCATGCTGCGGCCGCAGAGCTCGTGCAGCACCTTGGCCCGCTTCGACCGCATCCGGGTGCCGCTGCCCGCGGCCAGGACGACCACGGCGGCTGGTCGGTTCACGTGCTCTCCTGTCGTCCCGCTGTGGTCGATGCGGTCGTCGTGTGCTCGCCGGACTGGACCAGTGCCGCGCCCGCTCCCCGGGTAGGAGTCGAACCTACGTCGCTTTGTCCGCATTCAAAGTGCGGCGGGCCCTGCCGACAGACCAACCGGGGATCGCGGCGCCAGCCTAGTGCTCGCTAGACCGGCGCCGGCCGGCGCTTGGGACGCGACCGATCGGGGTACATGCCTACCTACGAACCCGTAGGTTACCGTTCGTCCAGTCCGCTACGCGCCGAAGCCGAGGAATCCCATGTCGCAGACCGCCGTCGACCGCGCTCTCTCGACCGACCGGACCGACACGGCGGCCCCGGCGCCGGACGGCGCCACGCTGGGTGGCGACACCCAGTCCCGCAAGGAGCAGGTCGCGCTCGGGCTGTTCATCGCGATCCCGTTCCTCGCGGTGCTCGCCGCCGTCCCCGTCGCGTGGGGTGGCTGGCTGGGCTGGTCCGACGTGGCCGTCATGGTGGTGATGTACGCCATCACCGGCCACGGCGTCACGGTCGGCTACCACCGGTTGTTCACCCACCGGTCGTTCAAGCCGAGCCGCCCGGTCAAGGTCGCCCTGGCGGTCGCGGGCTCGATGGCGATCGAGGGGCCGGTGGTCAGGTGGGTGGCCGACCACCGCAAGCACCACAAGTTCTCCGACCGCGACGGCGACCCGCACTCCCCCTGGCGCTACGGCACCAGCCTGCGGGCGCTGACGAAGGGCCTCTGGTTCGCGCACATGGGGTGGCTGTTCGACACCGAGCAGACCCCGCAGCGCAAGTACGCCCCCGACCTGATGAAGGACCCCGACATCGTCCGGGTCTCCCGCCAGTTCCCGGCCTGGGTCGCGGTCTCGCTGGTGACCCCCCTGGTGCTGGGCGGGCTGCTGACCTGGTCGTGGCAGGGCGCCCTGACCGGGTTCTTCTGGGGCTCGCTGGTGCGGGTCAGCCTGCTGCACCACGTCACCTGGTCGATCAACTCGATCTGCCACACCGTGGGCGCCCGGCCGTTCGTCTCCCGGGACCGGTCCGGCAACGTCTGGTGGCTGGCCATCCCGTCGATGGGCGAGTCGTGGCACAACCTGCACCACGCCGACCCGACCTGCGCCCGGCACGGCGTGCTGCGGGGACAGCTGGACTCCTCGGCCCGGCTGATCCGCTGGCTGGAGCAGGCGGGCTGGGTCTCCGACGTCCGGTGGCCGGTGCGCGAGCGCATCGAGGCCCGGCGAGTCGCTGCGACGGCGTCCTGAGCCCACCCCCACCAGCGGGCGCGGCGGTCCGGTGAGCAAGCCCACGCGGCACCGGATGACGGCCGAGGAGCGCCGCGAGCAGCTGATCGCGGTGGCCCGGGGCGTGTTCGCCGAGAAGGGGTACGACGGGACGGCGGTGGAGGAGATCGCCGCGCGCGCGGAGGTGTCCAAGCCGGTCGTCTACGAGCACTTCGGGGGCAAGCAGGGGCTCTACGCCGTCGTCGTCGACCGCGAGGTCCGCTCCCTGACCACCGACCTCGAGGCGGCGCTCACCGCCGGCCGGCCCCGGCAGCTGCTCGAGCAGGCGGCCGCGGCCCTGCTGGACTACGTGGACGGCTCCTCCGACGGCTTCCGGATCCTGGTCCGCGACAGCCCCGTCGGGTCCTCGTCGGGGTCCTTCGCCACGATCATGAACGACGTCGCCTCGCGGGTGGAGCACATCTTGGTCCGAGAGCTCGACGCCCGCGGCTACGACGCCGCCGCCGCGTCGATGTACGCCCAGATGCTGGTCGGAATGGTCGGCTACACCGGACAGTGGTGGCTCGACGTGCGCCGTCCCGACAAGGAGGCTCTGGCCGCCCAGCTGGTGAACCTGGCCTGGAACGGCCTGTCCGGGCTGGAGCGTTCGCCTCGAGACTCCGATGGCATCCCGAAGGTGGAGCGCTCCCCACGACGTACTCGTCGAGGGAAGCGGTAGCTCCTCGTGGCAGGCCCTCGACGACTTGTCCGGTTCGTCTGAGTGGCCCGGATGCCTGGGGTAGGGTGGCGGTTCGGGTCTCACGACCCGCGGGGGTCACCAGACACGGGAGCGGTGAAGGGTGCAGTCAGAGCAGCGGCCATGGGGGTCCTGGCATGTCCTGGACGTCGGCGACGGCTACAAGGTCAAGCGGATCCACGTGCAGCCCGGCGGGCGGCTGTCCTACCAGACCCACGAGCACCGGTCCGAGCACTGGGTGGTGCTGACCGGCGTGGCCACCTGCACCGTGGACGACGTGACCACGATCTGCTCCGCGGGCCACTCCATCGACGTGGAGGTCGGCGCCAAGCACCGGCTGGCCAACGACGGCGCCGACGAGCTGGTGATCATCGAGGTCCAGCGCGGGCACTACACCGGTGAGGACGACATCGTCCGCCTCGAGGACGACTACGGCCGGTCCCTGGCCGCCTGCTGAGCCCCCGGCTCCTCGCCGCGCTTGTGCGCTACGACGAACACCCGGCGGAACGGCAGCACCGTCCCGTGCGGCCCGGCCGGGTAGGCGTCGCTGAGCCGCACGCGGAGCTCCTCGGCGAAGTCGCTGCGCAGCGGCTCCGGCAGCGCCTGGAGGGTGGGCCGGGCGCCCGTGCCGGTGGCCCAGGTGAACACCGGGTCCTCGCCGTACAGCACGTGCAGGTAGGTCGTCTCCCACGCGTCGACCGCGCAGCCGAGCCCCAGCAGCAGCTCGAGGTAGGTCCGCGGGCCGAAGGCGTCGGGGCTCGCCACGTCACGCAGGTACGGCGCGTAGCGCGGGTCCGCGGCCAGCTCGTGCCGCAGGGTGTGGCTGGGCTCGGCGAAGTTCCCGGGCACCTGGACGGCCAGCCACCCGCCCGGCGCGAGCCGGCCCACCCACCGCGGTAGCAGGTCGAGGTGGCCGGGCACCCACTGCAGCGCCGCGTTGGACACCAGCACGTCCACCGGGCGGTCGGCCCGCCACTCGCGCAGGTCGCCCTCGACGACCCGGACCCGGCCGTGCGGGTCGGCCGCCGCCACCATCTCCGGCGAGGAGTCGACGCCCACCACCTCGGCGCCCGGCCAGCGCCGCGCCAGGTGGGCGGTGAGCTGGCCGGTGCCGCAGCCGAGGTCCACCACCAGGCCGGGCGCCTCGGCCCCGATCCGGGCCACCAGGTCCAGGAAGGGGCGGGCGCGCTCGTCGGCGAAGGCGCGGTAGCGGTCGGGGTCCCAGCGGTGGCCCATCACTCGAGCATCGTGGCACTGTGTCTCGATGTCAAGATTCTTGACTTGGTATCGTTCGCTGGGTGCAGGACGAGGTGGACCGGCTGGTCGAGGCCTGGCGACGCGAGCGGCCCGACCTCGACCCAGCGCCGATGGAGGTGCTCAGCAGGGTCAGCCGGCTCGGTCATCACCTGGACGCCATCCGCCGGACGGCGTTCTCCGAGCACGACGTGGAGCCCTGGGAGTTCGACGTGCTCGCCGCCCTGCGGCGGTCGGGCCCGCCGTACCGGCTCTCGCCCGGTCGCCTGGTGAGGGAGACGCTGGTGACCAGCGGCACCATGACCAACCGGGTCGACCGCCTGGCCGCCCGCGGGCTGGTCGAACGGCGGGCCGACCCCTCCGACCGGCGGGGGGTGCTCGTGCAGCTCACCCAGCAGGGCCGCCGCACGGTGGACGGCGCGCTGGTCCGGCTGCTCGACGGCGAGCGCGCGCTGCTGTCCACGCTGCCCTCCTCCGACCAGACCCGTCTCGCCGGCCTCCTGCGCGCCCTGCTCCTGCCCCTGGACCGCAGCTGAGGGCTGCTGGTGGCCCGAGCCTGCAGCTGCGCCCGGCGTGTCGCTGCGGTATGCGGCCACAACTGGTCGCCCGCCACCATTGACGGCTCGACCCACCACCATTGACGGCTCGACGCACCAACATTGACGGCTCGACGCACCAAGATTGACGGCTCGACCTAGTCGAGGAGGTCGGCGGCGGCGAGCCACTCGTTCTCGAGGCGGTCGCGCTCGGCGTGCAGGGCGCGGAGGCGGGCGTCGAGGTCGCGGAGGCGTTCGTGGTCGCCGGCACGGTCGGTGGCACGGCCGGTGGAGTGGTGGCTGGCACGGTCGGTGGAGTGGTCGCTGGAGCGGTCGCCGGCACGGCTGGTGGAGTGGTCGGTGGAGCGGTCGCTAGCACGGTCGGTGGAGTGGGCGGCCAGGTCGGCCATCTCGGCGTGGAGGGCCTGCTCGGCGGCGGCGAGGCGGTCCAGCTGTCGCTCCACGCGGGTCAGGGTCTTGCGGGCCTCGCGCTGTCCGGCGGAGCCGGTGCGGGAGCGGGCCGGCGGCGGTCCGGCCGGCGCGGAGGCGCTTGACGGTGCGGGCTCGGCGGCGGGGCTGCCGGAGTGGGCGGCGCGGCGGTGGTCGAGGTACTCCTCGACCCCTCGGGGCAGCATCCGGACCGAGCCGTCGCCCCAGAGCGCCCAGAGCGTGTCGCAGGTCCGTTCCAGGAAGTACCGGTCGTGGGAGACCACGACGAGCGTGCCGGGCCACCGGTCCAAGAAGTCCTCCACGACGGTGAGGGTCTCGATGTCCAGGTCGTTGGTGGGCTCGTCGAGGAGCAGCACGTTGGGCTCGCCCAGCAGCAGCCGCAGCACCTGGAGCCGGCGGAGCTCTCCCCCGGACAGGTCCGCGGCCCGGGTGGTCAGCCGGTCGCCGGTGAAGCCGAACCGCTCCAGCATCGCCGGGGCCGAGACCTCACCGGTCGTGGTGCGCGCGACCCGCCGCACCTGCTCCACCGACTCCAGCACCCGGGTCCCGCCGGGCAGGTCGTCGAGGCTCTGGGTCAGGTGGGCCAGCGCGACGGTGCGGCCGCGGCGGACCCGTCCGGCGTCCGGGGCGAGCTCGCCGGCGAGCAGGCCGAGCAGGGAGCTCTTGCCCGAGCCGTTCACCCCCACCAGGCCGACCCGGTCTCCCGGCCCGAGCCGCCAGGTGGCGTGGGAGAGCAGCCTCCGCTCGCCACGGACCAGGTCCACGTCCTCGACGTCGAGCACGTCCTTGCCGAGCCGTTGGGCGGCGAACCGCTGCAGCTCGAGCCGGTCCCGGGGAGGCGGCTCGCCCTCGATGACGGCGTTGGCGGCGTCGATGCGGAACTTCGGCTTCGCGGTCCGGGCGGGCGCGCCGCGCCGCAGCCAGGCCAGCTCCTTCCGGGCCAGGTTGCGCCGGCGCGCCTCGGTCGCGTCGGCCTGGCGGGTCCGCTCGGCCTTGGCGAGCACGAACGCGGCATAGCCCCCGTCGTAGGAGTCGACGACCCCGTCGTGCACCTCCCAGGTTCGTTCGCAGACCGCGTCGAGGAACCACCGGTCGTGGGTGACCACGACGAGCGCCGAGGTACGCCGGGACAGGTGCCGGGCCAGCCAGTCGACCGCCTCGACGTCGAGGTGGTTGGTGGGCTCGTCGAGCAGCAGCAGGTCGTGCTCGGTGAGCAGCAGCCCGGCCAGCGACGTACGGCGCCGCTCGCCGCCGGACAGCCCGGACAGCGGCCGGTCCAGGGAGACCCCCGACAGCAGCACGTCGACCACCTCGCGGGCCACCGGGTCGGCGGCCCACTCGTGGTCGGCGCGGTCGCCGAGCACGACGTGCCGCACCGTCTCCGGCGCGGCCTCGTCGCCCTGGGCGAGGAAGCCCAGCCGCAGCCCTCTGGACTGCGAGACCCGGCCGGAGTCCGGCTCCTCCAGCCCGGCGAGCAGCCGTAGCAGGGTGGTCTTGCCGTCCCCGTTGCGACCCACCACGCCGACCCGCTGGCCCGCGCCGACGCCCAGGCTCACCTGGTCGAGCAGGACCCGGACGCCGTAGGTCTTGGAGACCCGTTCGAGGTTGACCAGGTTGGCCGGAGGCGGCGCGCTCACGACGTGACGGCCGGCCGGCTGCCCACCACGCGCGCGCCGGCGACCGGTGCCGGCGCCACGAGCCCCGGCGCGGTCCCGAGCGCGCGCTGCAGCGCCCGGTCCACCCGGGCGGCATGCCCGGGGCCGTCGCACAGGAACACCGTCGTCGGTCCGCTGCCGCTGACCAGCGCACCCAGGACGGACGCGGCGAGCCCGGCCGCCAGCGTCTCGGCGACGTCGGGACGCAGCGACAGCGCGGCCTCGGTCAGGTCGTTCTCCAGGGCCCGGCCCAGGGTCCGCGCGTCGCCGTCGCGCAGCGCCGCCAGCAGGCCGTCGGGAACGACCGGGTCGGCGACCGTCGAGCCCGCGGCGAACCGGTCGAAGAGCCCGTAGACCTCCGCCGTGGAGAGGCCGCCGGTCGTGGGCACGACGACCCACCAGTACTCGCCGGTGGTCGGCACGGGGGTGACCTTCTCGCCGCGCCCGCTGCCCAGGACCGTGCCGCCGAGCAGGCAGAACGGCACGTCGCTGCCCAGCTCCGCGGCCAGCTCGACCAGCTCGTGCCGGGGGGTGCGCAGCCCCCAGAGGGCGTCGCAGGCCACCAGCGCGCCCGCGGCGTCGGTGCTGCCGCCGGCCATGCCGCCGGCCACGGGGATCCGCTTGTGCAGGTGCACCGAGACCGGCTCGTCCAGCCGGTGGTGGCCGGCCAGCAGCCGGGCGGCGCGCAGTGCCAGGTTGGACCCGTCGGTGGGTACGCCGGAGATGTCGACGCCGTCGCCGGAGACGGTCACCGACTCCTCCGCGGACCGTCGGACCGTGACGTCGTCGTACAGGCCGAGCGCCTGGTAGACGGTGGCCAGCGGGTGGTACCCGTCGGCTCGGACCTGGCCGACCCCGAGGAACAGGTTGACCTTGGCGGGCGTCTCGACCACGACCTCGGCGAGGGGCTCGGCGCGGTTCACCCGGGGCCCCCGCGGCGTCGCGAGGCTGATCCGAACAGCCCCTCGGCAAGCCGGGCGAACCCGGTCACGTCGACCCGCTCGCCGCGGGTGCTGGGGTCGACGCCCGCGCGGTCCAGGGCGGCGTCGACCGCCGACGGCTCGGCGACGGCCCGCAGGGCCGCCCGGAGGGTCTTGCGCCGCTGCCCGAACGCGGCTTCGACGACCGCGAACACCTGCTCGCGGCTCGCCGTGGTGGCCGGCGGGTCGCGACGGGTCAGCGCGACCAGTCCCGAGTCGACGTTCGGGGCCGGCCAGAACACCGAGCGGGCGACGCTGCCCACACGGCGCACGTCGGCGAACCAGGCCGCCTTCACCGACGGGACGCCGTAGGTGCGGGACCCCGGCGGCGCCGCCAGCCGGTCCGCGACCTCGGCCTGCACCATGACCAGCCCGTGCCGCAGCGACGGCAGCAGCACCAGCAGGTGCAGGAGCACGGGCACCGAGACGTTGTAGGGCAGGTTGGCCACGACGGCGGTCGGTGGCGGTCCCGGGAGCCCGGTCAGGGTCAGCGCGTCGGCGACCAGGACCCGCAGGCGTCCGGCGGCCAGCGGCGCGCGGTCGGCGACGGTCGCGGGCAGCGCGGCCCCGAGCACGGGGTCGACCTCGACGGCGACCACGCGGCTGCCGGTGGCCAGCAGCGCGAGCGTGAGCGAGCCCAGGCCCGGACCGACCTCCAGCACGACGTCGTCGGGGCCGACCCCGGCGGTCCGCGCGATGCGGCGCACCGTGTTGGGGTCGATCACGAAGTTCTGGCCGCGCCGCTTGGCGGGGCGCAGGCCGAGGCCGGCGGCCAGCGAACGCACGTCCGCCGGCCCGAGAAGTCTCGGACCGGCGGACCCAGGCAGCTCTGCGTCTGCGCCCACCACAGGGGCGAGCCTACGGTCAGCGGGGCAGCCCCAGGCTGGCGGCGCAGGCCGGCCAGGCGCCGTACCCGCCGCTGGCGTCGCGGACCCGCGTGGCGACGGCGATCTGCGCCTCGCGGCTGTTCTGGTGCGGGTAGCCCGAGCCGCCGTAGGCCTGCCAGGTGCCCAGGTTGAACTGCAGGCCGCCGTAGTAGCCGTTGCCGGTGCTGATCGCCCAGTTGCCGCCGGACTCGCACTGCGCGAGGGCGTCCCACACGGTGCTGCCGGAGGCGAAGTTCGCGCCCGAGGACGTCGTGCTGGGACGCTCCTTGGTGCCCACCGAGACCACCTCGGTCACGGGCTCGTGCACGTCGAAGACCCGGACGGCGCTGCGGCTGACCTGGTGGCCGTTCTCGAAACGCAGCCGGTAGACCACGTCGCGGCTGCCGTCGACGCCCTCGGTCAGGGTCTCGGACTCGTCGTCGTACATCGCCTCGTCGGCGCGCTCGACCGTCGCGTGGCCGATGACCTCGTCGCGCACCGTCCGCTTCACCACGCGGACCTTGGTCACCGTGATCGTGTCGCCGGACTCGACCTGGACGCCGAGGGCGGGCCGCACCAGGTCGTCGCGGTCGACGCGGACCCCGGAGTCCTTCAACGCCTCGTTGACGGTCAGGGCGGTCAGGGTGCGCTTGACGGGGGCCTTCCCGGCGACCGCCAGGGAGAGCCGCTTCGGCGTGACGACGCGCAGGTCCATGCCGCTGCGACCGATGGAGGCGCTGCGGCTGGCGGAGAGCTCGGACCGGCCGACGCGCAGCCCGATCTGGTCCAGCGCCGTCCCCACCTCGGTGGCGGTGACCCAGTACCGGCTCTCCTCGCCGTCGAGCGAGACGTCCAGCGGCCGGCCGTAGCGTACGGCGATCTCGGTGCCGTCCGACACCGCGTCGTCGAGGTCCGGGGCGACGGCGTCCCGGTCGCCGACCTCGATGCCCTGCTCGGCGAGCACGCCGGACACCGTGTCCGCTCTGGTGGTGATCTGCTGTGCGGTGCCGTCGACCGACAGGGTCACGGTCCGGCCGGACGTGACGTACAGCACGCCGACGATCGCGGCGGCGACGAGGCCGAGGGCGAGGACGGCGGCCGTGACGGTCGTGCGCGTGGTCCGCGGGGCGAAGGAAGGCACGGTTCTCCCATGAGAGTGGCTTGCGTCCCGGGACGCGTGTGGGCACATCACGAACGGGCGCGCACGGCTGTGGGCGCGCTCGTCCCCACGGTGGTGTCTCGCAGGCGGAGGGCCCGGTACGGGCCGCCTCCACGGATGTCGCCCGGAAGCTGGGTCCCGGCTGGCGATGAGTCGCCACGCTAGGCGCAGGTCGGGCGGGTCTCCAAATCCGGTATAGTTCGTTTGCCGTCGTTTGCCGTCAATGAATCGTCACAAGTTGACACCCGTCACGGAATCCGGCGCAACTGGTCTACCCCAGCAGTAGCCCGCCCGGGCTATGGCGCCGTCTGCCACGGGCCACCGTACGCCGCCGAGGTGTTGCGCTCCAGGGCCGCGCAGAGCTCGGCGAGGTCCTCGCCGCGGACCTCGGCCATCGCCCGGACGGTGAGCGGGACCAGGTAGGAGGCGTTCGGCCGGCCGCGGTACGGGGTGGGAGTGAGATACGGCGCGTCGGTCTCCACGAGCACCCGGTCCGGCGGGACCACGGCCAGCGCCTCGCGGAGCGGCCCGGCGCTCTTGAACGTCACCGTGCCAGCGAAGGACAGCCAGGCCCCCCGGTGCAGGCAGGCGCGCGCGAAGCCGGCGTCGCCGGAGAAGCAGTGCATCACCACCCGGTCCGGGGCCCCCTCGGAGTCCAACACCTCCAGCACGTCGTCGTGTGCGTCGCGGTCGTGGACGACCAGTGTCCTGCCCAGCCGCTTGGCCAGGTCGACGTGCCAGCGGAACGACGCGTGCTGGGCCTCGCGGCCGTCCTCGCCGGTCCGGTAGTAGTCCAGCCCGGTCTCCCCCACGGCGCGGACCCGGGGATGCCGGGCCAGTCGCTCGATCTCGGCCCAGGCGTCCTCGAGGCGGCCGGCTGCGGCGAGCCGCGGAGCCTCGTTGGGGTGCAGCGCGACGCCGGCGACGACCGGAGCGTGGGCCTGGGCGGTCTCGACGGCCCAGCGGGCTCCGGCGAGGTCGCAGCCGATCTGCACGATCCGTGTCACGCCGACGGCCGCGGCCCTGGCCAGGGCGTCGCGCACCGGCAGCAGGTCGCCGTCCGCGGCCAGGTCCAGGTGGCAGTGGTTGTCCACCACGGGGTGGGGTAGTGGGTCGGGGGCGGGTGGGCGGGTGGGGCTCACCGGTGGGGCTCCCGTCCGGCCGGGCGGTGCACGGCGTCGTACACCAGGCGCTTGGGGACGCCGGCCGCCTTGGCGACCGCGGCGATCGCCTCCTTGCGCGCGGCCCCGCCCGCCTCGCGCTGCCGCACCAGGTCGGCCAGAGCCGCCGGGTCCGCGCCGCCGTCGCCGGCCTGCGCGCCGCCCACGACCAGGGTGACCTCTCCGCGGACGCCCTGCGACGCCCACTGCGCGAGACCGGCCAGACCGTCCCGGATCACCTCCTCGTGGGTCTTGGTGAGCTCTCGGCACACCGCGGCCGGCCGCTCCGCGCCGAAGGCGTCGGCCATGGCGCGCAGCGTCGCCTCGGTGCGGTGCGGCGCTTCGAAGAACACCATCGTCCTGGGCTCCTCACGCAGGGCCCCGAGCCGCCTGGCCCGGTCGCCGGACCTCCGCGGCAGGAACCCCTCGAAGCAGAACCGGTCCACCGGCAGCCCGCTCACCGCCAGCGCGGCCAGCACCGCGCTCGGTCCCGGCACCGTGGTCACCGGCACCCCGACCGCCACCGCCGCGGTGACCAGGCGGTAGCCCGGGTCGGACACCGACGGCATGCCCGCGTCGGTCACGACCAGGACCCGGTCGCCGGACCGTAGGGCGGCGACGAGCGCCGCCGTCCTGCCCTGCTCGTTGCCGTCGAAGTACGACGTCACGCGGCCCGCCACGGTGACCCCGAGGCCGGCCGCCAGCCGCCGCAGTCGCCGGGTGTCCTCTGCGGCCACCACGTCCGCCCGGGCCAGCTCCTCGCCCAGCCGGGGCGACGCGTCTGCCACCCGGCCGATCGGCGTCGCCGCCAGCACGAGCACACCCGTCACGCCGGCCATCCTCTCAGCAGCCCCCCGCCTCTCGTCCTCGCCGAGCCGTCAATGTTGGTGGGCCGAGCCGTCAATGTTGGTGTCTGAGTGCCTTGGTTTCGAGGCTCGCTCCGCGGCTCCTGAGGAGGGCGACGAAGGAGCCCGTCTCGAAGGGCGCACCTCAACCAGCGGCGGGGGGGTCCGGTCGGCGCCCCTGCGGGCGGCGTGGGGGGAGTCGGCGACCTCGCGCACCCGCTCGCTGCGCTCGGGGTAGGCTCGGTCGCCGATGACCGCCCCACCCGGCGTCGCGCGCCCGCGACGCACCCAGGGCCTCTCGGTCACCGCCGACGGACGGGTGGTGCCCAGCGTGCGGCGCCGGCTCGCGTCCCGGATGCCGCCCGACCGCGGTACCGGCTGGGTGGCGACGCTCGCGGTGACGGCGCTGGCCGGCTTCCTGCGGTTCTGGCACCTGGGCACCCCGCGGGTGTTCGCGTTCGACGAGACCTACTACGCCAAGGACGCCTGGTCGCTGTGGCACCACGGCTACGCCCGGAACTGGGTCGAGGACGCCAACGACAAGATCCTGGCCGGCGCGCCGGTCGGCGAGCAGCAGACCGGGGCGGTCAGCTTCGTGGTCCATCCCGAGCTCGGCAAGTGGCTGATCGGCGCCGGCGAGCAGCTGTTCGGGATGGACCCGTTCGGCTGGCGGGTGGCCAGCGCCGTCGTCGGCACCCTCATGGTCCTGGTGATGGTGCGCCTGGCCCGCCGGCTCACCGGCTCCACGCTGCTCGGCTGCGTGGCCGGGCTGCTGCTCTGCGTGGACGGCATGCACCTCGTGCTCAGCCGGATGGCGCTGCTGGACGTCTTCGCGGCGTTCTTCCTGCTCTGCGCGGTCTCGTGCCTGGTCGTGGACCGGGACTGGGGCCGGCTGCGGATGGCCCGCATGGTGCCGGGCGGCTGGCGCCCCACCTGGACGGACTGGGGACCGGTGCGGGGGCTGCGCTGGCGGCCCTGGCGGCTCTCGGCGGGGCTGATGTTCGGGCTGGCGGTCTCCTCGAAGTGGACCACGCTGGTCCCGCTCGCCGCCTTCGGCGTCCTGGTGGTCTGCTGGGACGCCGGCGCCCGCCGCGCTCTCGGGGTGCGCCGACCGTTCCTGCGCGCCGCGGTGGTCGACGGGCTGCCGGCGTTCGGGTACCTGGTCGTGGTCGCCTTCGTCGTGTACGTCGCCTCGTGGACCGGCTGGCTGCTGCACCACGACGCCTACGAGCAGGCCCTCGCGGTGAACAGCTACGGCCCCTACTGGGGGGACTACACCAAGACCCAGCCCGGCTCGTGGCTCGGAGAGACCCTGCAGGCGCTGCGCTCGCTGGCGAACTACCACCGCGACGCGTGGGCCTTCCACACCGCCGGGCTGGACGCCGCCACGCACTCCTACCAGTCCGACCCGCTCGGCTGGCTGGTACAGCAGCGGCCGGTCAGCGTCGCCGTGGACAGCGGCATCGAGCCGGGCATGCTGGGCTGCGCCGCCCCCCCGGGCAGCACGTGCCTGCGCCAGGTGCTGCTGCTGGGCAACCCCGTGGTGTGGTGGCTGGGCACGCTCGCGGCGGCGTACGCCGTGGTGACCTGGGTGGTCCGGCGAGACTGGAGATGCGGCCTGGTCGTGGTCGGCGTGGCGAGCACGTGGCTGCCCTGGCTCGGCCAGGGCGACCGGCCGATCTTCGTGTTCTACGCCGTCACAACGCTGCCGTTCCTGGTCCTCGCGACGACCCTGCTCCTGGGCCGGGTCCTCGGGCCGGACGACGCCACGCCCAACCGCCGCGCGCTCGGGACGGCGGTCGCCGGCACGTGCGTGCTGCTCGCCGTGGTCGCCTTCGCGTGGTTCTGGCCGCTCTACACCCACCAGCTGCTCACCCACGCCGACTGGCTGCGGCGGATGTGGTTCCGGTCCTGGATCTGACCCCCGCCCTCCCACGACGATCTGCCGCTGCGGCGGCACCGCGGCCTCGGACTGCGCCGTCCTGGTCCGTGCCGCTGTCACGGGGAGCACGCCGACGCCCGCGGTATCACCCGGGCGCGGAGGGCGCTCATCTCCATGGACACGACCGGATCCCGGGCAGATCATGTCGAGAGGACGCTCTGAGACATGGTCCGTCCTGGCGGTTGACGGGGAGGCACCGTGGCCGGGGCGCGCAAGGCGCTGATCGTCGCGATGGACGAGTACGGCGACCGCCGGCTCGCCACCCTTCGCGCGCCCATCCACGACGCGCAGGCGCTCGCGGAGGTCCTCGGCGACCCGCAGATCGGCGCCTTCGACGTCGAGACGGTGGTCAACGCCCCGTTCCACGAGCTCGGACGCGCCGTCGCCAGGCTGTTCAAGGACCGCCGGTCCGACGACCTGGCCCTGCTGCACTTCTCCGGCCACGGCCTCAAGGACGACACCGGCGAGCTGTACTTCGCCGCGACCGACACCGACCTGGACCTCCTCGAGGCCACCGCGCTGTCCTCCTCGACGGTGAACCGGCTCATGGACCGCTCCCGCGCCGGGCGGGTGCTGCTGTTCCTGGACTGCTGCTACGCGGGGGCGTTCGCGCGCGGCATGACCAGCAGGGCGGGCGGCGCGGTCGACGTCAACGAGCGCCTGGGCGGCCGAGGGCGGGCGGTCCTGACCGCGTCGAGCGCCCTGCAGTTCGCCTTCGAGGGGGACGTGCTGGAGGGCGACGCCGACGTGACCACGCCGTCGGTGTTCACCTCGGCCCTGGTGCGAGGGCTCCGCACCGGCGAGGCGGACCGCGACCTGGACGGCTGGGTCTCCCTCGACGAGCTGTACGCCTACCTCCACGACGAGGTGACCGAGGCGAACCCGAACCAGACCCCGAAGAAGTGGACCTTCGACATCGAGGGGGACCTGTACGTCGCCCGACGCGGCGCTGCGATCACCACGCCGGCGGAGCTGCCTCGGGAGATCCGCGACTCGATGAGCAGCGTGCTGACCTGGGAGCGCGAGTCCGCCGTACAGCCTCTGGTGGCCCTGCTCCGCGGGGACCATGCCGGGCGGTCGCTGGCGGCGCGGCTGGCCCTGGAGGACCTGGCCGGCAACGACGACAGCGCGCGGGTCCGGTCCGCGGCGGCCGCGGCGCTGGCGCCCGGCACGCAGGACCCGGGCCAGGTCGAGCTCCCGGTCCGGCCGGAGCCGCACCCCCCGCAGCCCGCCGAGCCGGCCGAGCCCGCCGAGCCGGACGAGCCCGCCGAGCCGGACGAGCCGGCCGAGCCGGAGGCCGACCAGGCGGCCACGGCGACTCCTCGGTCCCAGCCGGCGACCGCCGACCCCGAGGACGTCTCGGACAACGACGACCAGCAGGAGACGACGCCCCTCGCGCCCCTGCCGGTACCGACCGAGCGGCCGCCGGCCGTCCGCACACCGGCGGCGGGCGGGAGACGACGCCTGCTGCTGGCACTGGGCGGGCTCCTGGCGCTCGTCGCGGCGGTCGCGGTAGGGCTGCGGGTCTGGGGCGACCACGACACGGGCGGAGCCGGTGGCGACGCGGGTGGCCCCCTGGTCGGCAGCAGCGAGGCGGTGGTCCCGCTGGCCCCGCCGGACGGACCACAGTCCCTCGTGGTGGCAGACGTGTACAGCGGGGTCACCGAGGTCCTGGTGTCCGACCCGGACGCGCGGTTGCCCACGGTCAGCCCGGACCGGGAGACGGTGGCCTACCTGAGCAACGAGCCGGGAGTGGGTCTGGTCCCCTATCTCGCGCCCTCGAACGGGCTGGGCACCCGGCCGCTGCTCGACGAGGAGTCGCGGGGCCGGTGCCCCACGACGTCGCGGCCTTCCTGGAGCCCGGACGGCGACCGGCTCGCCCTGGTGTGCACCGACGGGGACCGCTCCACGGGGCTGTGGACCCTCGAGATGGGTTCGTCGTCGGCGTCGCTGGTCACCGAGCTGGTCCACGCCGACGACCTGGAGGGCGCGCCGTCCTGGGGCGGCGACGGCCAGGTCTACTACGGCGCGGCGGACGACGACGGGGACCGCAACGAGATCTGGTCGGTCCCCGCCGACGGCCCAGGGCAACCCGTACGGCTGATGTCGGACCCCGCCTACTCCTTCAGCCATCCGGACTGGTCGCAGTCCGGCCTGCTCCTGCTCCGCACGCCGGCGGGCCGCGACACGCATGGCGAGGTCGTGGTTCGCACCGACGACGGCGAGCTCCACCCCACCGGGATCGGCGACGCAGAGTCGCCCACGTGGGGACCCGACCCTCCGAACGCGGTGGCCCAGCGGCCGTCCGCCGACGACCAGAGCCGGCTGGCGCTGTGGACGTTCGACACCTCGCAGCCCAGGGCGAGCCTCCAGCAGGTCCCGCTCGACGGCACGCCCGGCGTCCCGGCCTGGGGCAGCCGCTGAACGCTACGACTCCTGGGCGGCCGCCTCGCCGAGGAACGCCCGGACCAGCTCCTCCTGCTGCTGCTGGGTGGGGGTCAGCTCCAGGGTGCGGCCGTTCACGGTGATCCGCAGCGTGTTCGTCCGGGACCTGCTCGAGGCCAGCCAGGAGCGCACCACGCCGACCACCTTGCCGAGCAGCTCCACCGTCGGCTTCACCGTCACCAGGAACGCGCCGATCGCCGCTACGTCGACCGCCCTCGTGCCGGCCGGAGCAGGGCCCGCCGACACCGGCGCCACCTGGTCCACCTCAGGGATGTCGAGCAGCTCGCGCCGCAGGGCCGTGGCCATCCGGTCCACGTCCTCCTCGTCGGCGTCCTCCGCGAACAGCTCCACGACGACCTCGTCACCCATGCCCGTCACCTCGCTCGTGCGGCCGTGCCTCGTGGCCCAGTGTGACACCGGTCCTGTCCGACCGGACCTGCTCCGGTCCGGACCCGGCCACGCGGGGACCTGTGCCGGCGCCGGCACCTGATGGACCCCGAGAACCCGGTACGGCGGCCTACCGACCCGATGAGCCTGATTCAGGTGCAGACCTGGATCCCGTCCAGCCCGACCACCCTGTGCTGGTCATCGCGGTCCTGGGTCCATGCAGTCCACTGGACGGCGAAGTCGGCCAGTCATTGGTCACGCAGCCACACGTGATCGACGCTGTCAGTGTTTGTGGGTCAGTTCGCGCCTCGATGACCGTCCCGTGCCCGCAGGCAGGGTCGCCTCGGGGCCGGCGCTGAGCCGGCGCTGGTGCCGAGCGGCCAGCCACACGAAGAGCGCCATCAACGCGAGTACGTCGAGGAAGCCGGCGATGGACGCCCACGGCAGCTCGATGTCACCGGTCTTCACGTTGGCGAAGAACGAGCCCAGCGGTGTCAGCAGCGGCCACAGGACAACCAGGTTCCGGGCGATGGCGAAGGCGACCGCATAGACGACTCCCAGCCCGGTCAGGAACAACAGCTCGCCACCGCGCATGCCGTACCCGACGTGGTACAGCCCGTACAGCAGCGCCGCTGCGCCGACTCCGGCCGCGGTACCGAGCTGTCGCTCCAGGCAGCCCTGGATGAAGCCGCGGAAGAAGAACGACTCGAAGACGCCGACGACCAACGACATGCAGAGCAGGGGCACCCAGTCCACGGGTGTCGGCAGGTCAAGGCCCCACAGGGTGAGTGCGAACTGGATGCCTCCGAACAGCAGGGCGTAGCCAGCTGCGGACCGGAGGTTGTCGCGCCTGAACCCGAGATCGCTCAGCTGCCGGCCGCGAATCCAGACGGTGTAGTAGACCGGGCCGGCCACCCCCAGCAGCAGGGCCGCGGCGAAGCAGAGGAACAGGCCCAGGACGTTGCCGGTGGTGAAGACCTGGAAGGCCAGCGTCATCAGCGCGACGACCGCGACGTAGAGAGCCGCAATGGCCACCAGGTCTTGGGCGTCGTGCACCCGAGTGCTGTGGGGTACCGCTCCGGGCAGGACCGCAAGTGCCAGCGCAGTTCCTGTGACCAAGGCGAAGTAGAGCGGCCCGTCGCCGACCGGAAGCAGCAGGAAGGCAACCACCACCCACATGCTCCAAAGGAGCGGCCGTCGTTGCGCGAGAAGTGAAGTCGCGGACATTGTGAACACACCTCCCCGACTTCATCCGACACCTCCGGGCGGTCGACCTGGCAGGGCAGTACGGCCCCAGGCGTCAGGCCGTGCGCCTCATACCGGCCGCCGTGCGGGTCCGGTCCGAGGGCCGACCGGCGAGCATTCGCCACGACGGTCAGAGATCGTGGGGACCCGCGGCGTGGCGTTTCGAGCTACGCGCTCGCGTACCGCTCGCGGCCGACGACACCGCCACCAGCCCAGTGCCCGATATCGAAGATGAAGCCGAGTACCACGAAAGCCCAGCCCCATCCGGCCA
>JBIOUF010000069.1:0-2148 GCA_044866695.1 Nocardioidaceae bacterium
CCGACATCACCGCGGTGAGCGGCTGCTCGGGGTCGACCACCACCGTGTGAACCCGGCCCGGGTCGATGCGCAGGGCTGGGGTAGTCACGAGTGCGGCGGCGATGGTCGGCCAACTGCAGACCAGCCGCTCGCCTCGATGGTGGACGGTGGGCGACCGGTGCCGCTCTCCGAGGCGGGGGTCGAACTCGATGACCGCCTCGACCGGGCCGTCCTCGGCAACCAGCCGCCGGACCATCATGGTGCAGGGCAACAGCCGGCCGCCGACTTCGGCCACCATGCCCTCGGTGAGCCTCAACCGTCCGGCGCCGGTTCTCCAGGTCGTCTCGAGGGTCGCGGAGTTGGGGTGGTACCGACGGGTGGTCACCGCGGCGCTGTGTGCCGGCCCGAGACGAAACCGTCCGGCGTCCCGGCCGCCGACGAGCCGGCCGAACACGGGTTGTCCGTCGAAGCGCGGGATGCACATCCAGTCCACGGACCCGTCGTAGGCGACGAGCGCTGCCGTTCGGGTGTCGCCGAGCAACCCGTGGTCCTCGATCGGTGCGTCGCGGATCTGGTCGTCGATCAGCGGTCCGGGCTGCGGTGCGGGCCAGGGAGAGGGAGACGTCATCGCTGGGTCGCCTCAGGACGCATCGAGGAGGAGCCCCAGGGCGAAGCCGTAGGCGAGGTGGGCGGCGATCGCGACCAGGGGCGTCTGGGCGCCGTAGTTGAGGCCGAGAAGGCCCGGTGGTTCCAGCACGGCGGTTGACTCCGGCCCGCTCCGACTTGAGGCCATCCGCGGGTGTATGCCGACGAGCATCGGGATGAGCAGGCTCAGCGCGACGGCGCCGTGGAGAAGGCCGAGGAGACTGCCGATCCACCAGGTTGCGCGGCCGAGAAGGGCGAAGCTGAGGGCGTAGCCGAGGGCGAAGACCTGCCCGATCACCAGGTGGATGAGGAATCCGGCCGCTCGGGCGCGGTCGGGGTCCGGGCTCACTACGGTGCCCAGGATCAGCGGCAGGTCCAGGCGGCTGAGCCCGCCCAGCTGGGCAGCGATCATCACTGCTGTCAACCCGGTGGTCGCGAGCAGGCCGAAGACCGCCCATCCTGCCCAGTCCATCTCAGCCGTCCGAGAAGGTCGTTGCCTTTGCCCGCAGGGTCTCGAGCACGTGGAGGTAGGACGTTTCGAAGGCCTCGATTCCCTGAGCTTCCAAGGTCTGGCCGACGTCGTCGAGGTCGATGCCTGCAGCCTGCAGTGCGTCGAGGGTCTCTTCGGCCTGAGCGATGTCGGTGTCGATGGTGCGTGCCAGCGTCCCGTGGCCCTCGAACGCCGCGATGGTGCTCTCCGAGAGGGTGTTGATCGTCTCGGGGCCGATCAGGTTGTCGACGTAGAGCGTGTCGGAGTAGAGGGGGTTCTTGGTCGAGGTGGAGGCCCACAACGGTCGTTGGACCCGGGCGCCACGTTGGGACAGGCGTTCCCACCGCTGTCCGGTGTGGGCCTTGCGGAACAGTTGGTAGGCGAGCTTGGCCTGGGCGACGCCGGCCCGGCCACGCAGCGAGAGCGCGTGGTTGGGGTCTTGCGCAGTTGCTGACTCCTCGAGTCGACGGTCGACTTCGGTGTCGACGCGACTGACGAAGAACGAGGCCACGCTGTGCACTGTCGAGAGGTCGCCGCCGCGATGGGCCAGCTTCTCGAGGCCGGACAGGTAGGCGTCGAGCACCTCCGTGTACCGAGCGAGGGAGAACAGCAGCGTCACGTTGATGTTGCGCCCTTCACCGATCATCGCCTCGATAGCCGGCACGCCCTCGGCCGTCGCCGGGATCTTGACCATCAGGTTGGGTTCGCGGATCCGGTCGTGCAGGTCTCGCGCCGCCGCAGTGGTCGCGCCGGTGTCGTGCGCATACTCGGGGCTCACCTCGATCGAGACGAATCCGTCAGCGCCGTCGTTGGCGTCGAAGGTCGGCCGAAGGATCCGGAGCGCTCCGACGACGTCGGTGATGGCCAGCTGCCAGTAGGCCTTCTCGACCGTCCATCCTGCGGCGACCAGTCCGTGGAACTGCTCGTCGTAGGCGTCCGAGGACTCGATGGCCCGGGCGATGATCGTGGGGTTCGCGGTCACCCCCTGCACGCCGTCGGCGACGAGCCGGGCCAAGGTACCGTCCTGGAGGTAC
>JBIOUF010000070.1:0-11889 GCA_044866695.1 Nocardioidaceae bacterium
CAGACGGTCGGCGGCGGGCGGCACGGCGAGGCCCTCGCCCTGTCGCTGCGGCGGGAGCCGCATCGATGCCTGTTCGGTGAAGCCGGGCATCGCCAGCACGACGGCGTCGCCGTAGCCGCGCAGGACCACGTGCCGGCCGTCGGGGAAGAACGCCCCGTCGGTGACCAGGCGCGGCGCCCCGGCGACCCGGCGCAGGACGTTGACCCGGTCGGCGCGCAGGTGTCGCGGCGCCGAGTAGACCGCCCCGCCGAACAGCTCCTTGGTGACCACCCAGACCTGGCCGGTGCGGGGGTGCACCAGCAGCGTCTCCGCGTCGTGGGGGCCGTCGGCGTACCGCAGGTCGAACCGCTCTGCGGCCACCGCGCGGTCGCCTGGTCGCACCGGCGGCATCCGGTACAGCGACACCGTGCCGCGCTCGACGGCGTTGTCGCCGATGTCGCCGGTCCAGACCTCGCCGCGCGGGCCGACGGCGATTGCCTCGACGTCCTCGACCTCGTCGGTGGAGTACGTCGTGCGGCCCATCGTCTCGCCGGTGCGCGCGGAGACCGCGTAGACGACCGGGCCGTCGCCGGAGTCGTTGACGGTGAGCAGCAGCGACCCGGCGACCGCGAGCCCGCTGGACTCCTCGATCGCCGGGTCCTGCAGCGTCACCGGGCCGGCCGGCGCGAGCAGCAGCAGCGCCGCGAGAGCGCTAGCGAAGCCGGTCATCGAGCAGCTCCGCGAGGCGCGGGCGCACCCGCCAGGTGGTGGTCAGCTCGTCCAGCTCCGCGCGCGTCCGCGCCGACGGCGCGGCGCCCGTGCGCACCGCGCGGAGCAGGGTGTTGCGCGGGGTGTGCCGGCTCTCGACGAACTCCACGACGTCGACCCGGTAGCCGACCTGCCGCAGCAGGCTCGCGCGGAGGGCGTCGGTGAGCGTGTCGGCGAACCGCTCGCGCAGGATGCCGTGCCGGGTCAGCATCGCGTACGGCGCCGGGGCCGGGGCCCGGCGCAGCTGCGCCGCGATGTCGTGGTGGCAGCACGGCGCGGCCAGCACGACCGGCGCCTCCCACCGGACCGCCCGGGCCAGCGCGTCGTCGGTGGCGGTGTCGCAGGCGTGCAGCGCCAGCACCACGTCCGGGCGCGGGTCCACCTGCGCCTCGCCGATGGCCGAGCGCACGAACCGCACCTGGTCGGTGCCCAGCCGCTCCGCGACGGCCTGGACGTGGGTCCCGGACTGGGCCTTGACGTCCACGCCGGTCAGGCGCACCGGGAGGCCCCGGACCGCGATGAGGTAGCGGTGGGCGGCGAAGGTGAGCAGGGCGTTCCCGCAGCCGAGGTCGACCACGTGCAGCGGCCGGTCGACGGTGGCCGCGCGCAGGCGGGCGTCGTCCAGCGCGGCGTCGAGGGCCCGGAGCAGCTGCTCGACCTGGCGGTACTTCGCCTGGCGGCTCGGCTTGACCCGGCCCCGCTCGTCGGAGACGCCGAGGGCGCGCAGCACCGGGTCGTCCTCGGGCAGCAGCCGGGACTTGGGCCGGTCGTGCCCGCGCACGACCTGCAGCGGCTCGGCGTGGGGTGCCGTGTGCATGACCGCGGCCCCCTTCTTGGTCACCCGCAGCTGCAGCGTCTCGGTGGCGGTCTCGACGTGCCAGCTGGCGAACGGCTGGTCGAGCAGGTCGTCGACCGCCGCCTGCGCCTGGTCGGGGCGGTGGTTCGTCGTGTGCGCCTGGGTCTGGTCGTAGGTGGTGAGCTGGAGCCGCCGGCCGGCCCCGAGGTCGACGTACCGGACCTCGGCCCGGCGCCAGCGCGGCTCGGCGGCACGCCTGCGCCCCGACGCCACGGCGCGGACCAGGGCGGCGTCGTCGAGCAGCAGCGACCGCACCCTCGCCAGCGCCCGGGCCAGCGGCTCAGCCACGCCAGACCGACGCCAGCACGACGATGGCGATGAGCAGCACGAGCGCCCCCGGGATCACCATGCGGCGGTAGCGGGGGTTCATGGGCGCAGTCTAGGAAGGCCCGGAACCGGCGAGCTCGAGCTCGGGCTGCCCGGTCGGTCCTGCGACCGGCTCGCGCCGGGCCGACCGGGCGAACACCGCGACCGACCCGAGGACGCCGGCCACGGTCAGCAGGCCGCCGCCGAGCAGCGTCCAGCGGGCGCCGAACGCCTCGCCGACCCAGCCGATCAGGGGGGCCCCGAGTGGTGTGCCGCCCATGAAGATCATCATGTAGAGCGCCATCACCCGGCCGCGGAACGCCGGCGCGGTGCTCAGCTGCACGCTGGCGTTGGCCGAGGTGATCATCGTCAGCGCGGTGATGCCGGTGACCGGGGTCCAGGCCGCGAACGCCAGGTAGGTCGGCATCAGCCCGGCGGCGACGACGGCCAGCCCGAAGGCCAGCGCCGAGCCCACCACGAGCCGCAGGCTGGTCCGGCCACGTCGTGCGGCCAGCAGCGCGCCGGTGAGCGAGCCGATCGCGAGCGTGGAGCCGAGGATGCCGTACTCGCCGGCACCCTTGCCGTACACCTCGGTGGCCATCAGCGCCGACGTCATCTGGAAGTTCAGCCCGAAGGTGCCGGCGAAGAACACGATGGCCAGCACCAGCATGAGGTCGCGGCGGCGGCGGACGTAGCGCACGCCCTCGCGCACCATCCCGGGCGCCCGCTCGACCGGCTCGGGGCTGTCCAGCTCCGAGGTGCGCATCCGCTGCAGCGCGACGACGACGGCGGCGTAGCTGAGCGCGTTCGCCAGGATCACCGCGCCGGTCGCCTGCACGCCCGAGCCCAGGGCGGCGATCAGCAGCCCGGCGACCGCGGGGCCGACGATGCGGGCCAGGTTGAACGACGCGGAGTTGAGGCCGACGGCGTTGGTCAGCTGGTCCGGGCCGACCATCTCGCCGACGAACGACTGCCGCGCGGGCGCGTCGAAGGCCGTGCCGACCCCGAACACGAAGGCCAGCACGTAGACGTGCCAGGGCTCTGCGACGCCGGTGACGGCGAGCAGGCCGAGCAGCAGCGCGGGCACCGCCATCATCGCCTGGGTGACCTGGAGCAGGCGGCGCTTGGGGAACCGGTCGGCCACGACGCCGGCGTACGGCGCGAGTAGCAGCATCGGCAGGAACTGCAGGCCGGTGGTGATCCCCAGGGCGGTGCCGCTGCCGGCGGTCAGCTGGAGGATCAGCCAGTCCTGCGCGACCCGCTGCATCCAGGTGCCGACGTTCGACACCACCCCGCCGGCTGCGTACAGGCGGTAGTTGCGCACGGAGAGGGCGTGGAAGGTGGGGCTCAAGCGTTCGCCAGTCTTTCCAGGATCGGGGCCGCCTGTCGTAGCACGGCGCGCTCGTCGGGGGTCAGCTCCCGGAGGCGACAGGCCAGCCAGCGGTCCCGGCGGCGCCGGTCGGCGGCCAGCGTCTCGGCGCCCTTCGCGGCGAGGCTGACCACCACCTGGCGGCGGTCGTCCTGCGCGGGCCGGCGCGTCACGTAGCCTTCCTCCTCCAGGCAGGTCACGGTGCGGGTCATCGACGGCGGCCGCACGCGCTCCAGCGCCGCGAGCTGACCCACCGTCTGGTCGCCGCCGCGGAACAGCGCCGCGAGGACCGCGACCTGGCCGACGCTCAGCTCGTTGGCGGCGTCCCGCTCGTTGCGCAGCCGCCGTCCCAGCCGGGCGACCGACACGCGGAGCTCCGCGGCCAGTCCCGGGTCCGTGCGCGCGACGTTCTCGACCGTGGGAGACATGACGTTCAGCGTAACTCATTACTCTTGCTAAGTATTCCGGCCCGCAGCCGGTCAGTCCCGCGGGCGGCCCCTCCGGCGGCGACGGGCGCGGCGCAGGCAGTGCAGCCAGCCGAGCAGTCCGAGCGCGAACCCGGCGGCGCAGGTCCACAGCCACCACAGCCGGCCGTCGGCCTCGAGACGGTCCCAGAACGGCAGCAGGACGACGAACGCCACGGCCCACAGGACGGTGCCGACCAGCACGGTCCGGGTGCCGTCGACGTCCAGCGGCTCCACCCCGGACCGGACCGGGTCCGGTGCCGGCGCCTGGACCGAGCCCGGGTCGACGCGACGATCCACTAGAACGTCTCCAGGTCGTCCCAGCTCAGCGTGTCGAGCGCCGGCTCGGGCAGCGGCGGGGGCAGGTGCCGGCGGTGCAGCTGCGCCTCGGAGTGCGCCCCGCAGCCGTGGTCGAAGGACACCACCCGCCCGTCGTCGTTGGCGTAGGCGTTGGCGCAGACCCCGAACAGCCGCGACAGCGGGCCGGCCAGCCGCACCAGGAAGCCGCAGGTGCCGCAGCTCGCCGGCGCCGACCTGGCCAGGGCTGCGTCGGGCCCGTGACCGCCGTCGTACCACCGCTGCGCCGCCAGCTCCCGGCCCTCGCGCGACAGCACCCGCACCCGGCCCAGCCCCAGCTCGTCGGCGACCTCCCGCACCGAGTCGGAGTCGACGACCTCGTCGTCGGCGGTGTACGCCGGGGCGAGGCGGTGGTCGTCCTCCTCGGTGGGCAAGATGTCGCCCGGGCCGAGGTCGCCCGGGCGGATCCGCTCGCGCCACGGCACCCACTCCGGGGCGAGGATGGCGTCGTCCCCGGGCAGCAGCACGATCTCGTCGACGGTGACCGTCCGCTGCCGCGGCGCGCGCGCCACGGTGACCGACCAGCGCCAGCCGCGGTAGCCGCTGCGCAGGCAGGCGAAGAAGTGGGTGACCACCTTCGGGCCGTCGGGCTGCTCGCCCAGATGGTCGCCCACGTCCGCGGCCGGCACCTCGGCCACCAGCGCGGCGCGAGCGGCGTCGACCGCCTCCGCGCCGACGGTGTCGAGCTTGGGCGTCCGGGAAGCTGTGGCCACGCCGCGATTCTCCCTCATCCCGGCCCGGCCGGCCCGGCGGCTCCGCGACCCGGGCCCGGGGGTGCCGGCGGGCATCATGGGCGCATGCAGGAGGGCAGCGCGGACGCCGGCGCGGCGGAGCCGCGGCCCGGCGCCGAGCCACCGGGTGCGGGCCCCTCCGCCGAGGGCCACCCCGGGGCGTCGAGGCGGATCCGGGCCGCGGCCGGCGCCACCGCGCGCGGCGCCCGCAGGAGCGCCCGGGCCACCGGCCACGCCGCGTCGTACACCCTGCGTCAGGCGCGGCGCGCCAGCCACGCGGAGGGCGCCGGCGACAGCGGGCTGTCCCGGATCATCGAGCTGCACGCGTTCAACGCGGCCGGCGACACCGCGGTCGCGGTCAGCCTGGCCGGCACGCTGTTCTTCTCCGGCGCCACGAGCGAGGCACGCGGACAGGTGGCGCTGTTCCTCGGCGTCACGATGCTGCCGTTCGCGGTCGTGGCGCCGCTGGTCGGGCCGTTCCTGGACCGGTTCAGCCACGGCCGCCGATGGGCGATCGGGACGACCATGGCGCTGCGAGCGTTCCTGTGCTGGGTGCTGGCCGATGCGGTCGCCTCGGGGTCCGTCACGCTGTTCCCCGCGGCGCTCGGCGTCCTGGTGTCGTCGAAGGCGTACGGCGTGACCCGCGCCGCCGCGGTGCCCCGCGTGGTGCCACCGCACCTAAGCCTGGTCAAGGCCAACTCCCGGATCTCCCTGGCCGGGGTCACCGGAGCCGCGGTGTCGGCGCCGCTGGCCCTGCTCGCCTCCCTGGCCGGCTCGGACTGGACGCTGCGCTATGCCTTCGTGGTGTTCGTGGCCGGCACCGTGCTGGCCGTCCTGCTGCCGGCCGCGGTCGACGACACCGGCGGCGAGGAGCGGCTGCCCATGCGCGGCAGCTTCACCGCCCGCCTCCCACCGCTGGTGGTCCGCGGGCTGCGCTGCAACGCCGGGCTGCGCCTGCTGTCGGGGTTCCTGACCCTGTTCATGGCGTTCCTGCTGCGCGACGAGCCGTTCCCGGGCTGGGAGGACCGTCCCGAGCTCCTGGTCGCCCTGGTCGTCGGCTCCGCAGGGCTCGGCAGCACCCTGGGTACGGCGCTCGGCTCGCTGCTGCGCACCGTCCAGCCCGCGCTCGCCGTGGTCGGCGTGCTGCTGGTGGCCACTGCCGTGGTGCTGGTGACCGCCCTGTTCTACGGGCTGGCCACCGCCGTGCTGCTCGGCCTGACCGCCGGCCTGTGCCAGCAGCTCGGCAAGCTCTCGCTCGACGCGCTGATCCAGGCCGAGGTCCCCGAGCGCCGCCGGTCCAGCACGTTCGCGCGCTCCGAGACGCTGCTGCAGCTGTCCTGGGTGGTGGGCGGGTTCATCGGCATCGCGCTGCCCCTGGTGCCGCGCCTGGGCCTCGGCGTCGCCGCGGTCCTGCTGCTGGCCTGCTGCGCGTGGGTGCTGTCGGGCATCCGGGAGCCGCCCGCCGGTGGTTGAGGGGGCGCCCTTCGAGACGGGCTCCTTCGTCGCCCTCCTCAGGAACCGCGGAGCGAGCGTCACGAAGCCACCACCGGCACCCGGGCTGGGACCCAGCCCCGGCACGAGCGGTCTCGAGACGCCTCCGCCGGCGCTCCGGCTCCTCGACCAGCGGGACGCTCAGAGCTCCAGCTCGTCGGCCAGCGCGCGCAGCAGCTTCGCGGTGGGGCGGGCGGCCTTGGGGTCGGGGTGCCGGCCGGCGCGGTAGCCGCGCTCGATCCCCTCCAGCAGGCGGTAGAGGTCCTCGATGATGTTGACCATCTCCGCGGGCTTCTTGCGCAGCGCCTTGGATACCGATGGCGGCGCGTCGAGGACGCGGACCTGGAGGGCCTGCTCGCCCTTGCGGCCCTGCGCGACGCCGAACTCCACCCTGGCCCCGGCCTTGAGCGAGGGCGTGCCCTCGGGCAGCGCGGAGGCCCGCACGTAGACGTCGCCTCCCTCGTCCTTGGACAGGAAGCCGAACCCCTTCTCGGCGTCGTACCACTTGACCTTGCCCGTTGGCACTGACACGTCCTCGTCTGCTCGAAGGCTGGTCGAGGCCGGTGCCGGCTCGACTCGCTGCCGGGCCCATGGTAGGGGGTGGCCGGTGACCGGGACGACCCGGTTTGCGCCGGTCAGCCCGCCGTCCGGGCCAGGCCGCGCAGGTGAGTGTCCAGCCAGGCCGGGAAGGCGGACAGGCCGGACAGGACGACGTGGGTGCCGGCGTCGCGGAGCTCGTCCTGCGAGCAGCCCCCGGTCGGCACGCTGACGCTCAGCGCGCCGGCGGCCAGGGCGCCCGCCACGTCGTACACGTGGTCGCCGACGTAGATGCTCGCGCCGTGCTCGACCAGCGCCTCGGCCTTGCCCACGCCCCACAGCCAGCCGACCAGGTGGTCGACGGGCAGGCCGAGGGCGTCGACGTGCAGTGCGGCGTTCGGGCGGTACTTGCCGGTGACCACCAGGGTCTCCCCGCCCCGGTCGCGGACCGCCGCGAGGGCGTCGTGCGCACCGGGGAACGCCAGGGTGGGCGCGACGGCGTGGTCGGGGTAGAGGGCGCGGAACCGGTCGCCGAGCTCCTGCACCAGCGCGGGGTCCTCGACGTACTCGGCCAGCATCGTCTCCAGCGGCGGGCCGAGCCGCGCCGTCATCGCCTCGACGTCGAACACCACGCCGGACTCCTCCGACAGCGCGGCCAGGCAGGCGCCGAACCCGGGACGGGTGTCGATCAGCGTCATGTCCAGATCGAAGCCGACGACCAGCGGCGCGGGAGTCACCCGGTCAAGGGTACGGGCGGCCGGTCAGACCAGCCCGAGCCGGCGAGCGGACTCCTCGCGCATCTCCACCTTGCGGACCTTCCCGGTCACCGTCATGGGGAACTCCTCGACGATGACCACGTACCTGGGCACCTTGAAGTGGGCCAGCCGGCCCGCGCAGAACTCCCGGACCGCCTCGGCGTCGAGGGGGGGCCGGCCCTCGTGCATGCGGACCCAGGCGCACAGCTCCTCGCCGTACCTCTCGTCCGGTACGCCGACCACCTGGACGTCCTCGATGTCGGGATGGGTGTAGAGGAACTCCTCGATCTCGCGCGGGTAGATGTTCTCCCCGCCGCGGATCACCATGTCCTTGATCCGGCCGACCACCACGCAGTAGCCGTCCTCCCGCATCGTGACCAGGTCGCCGGTGTGCATCCAGCCGTCGTCGTCGACCGCCTCCGCGGTCAGCTCGGGCTCGTCCCAGTAGCCGAGCATCACCGAGTAGCCGCGCGTGCACAGCTCCCCCGGCTCGCCGCGCGGGCGGACGTCGCCGTCGGCGCCGACCACCTTGATCTCCACGTGCGGGTGGACCCGGCCGATGGTGGCCGTACGACGCTCGAGGTCGTCGTCGACCCGGGTCTGGGTCGAGACCGGGGACGTCTCGGTCATCCCGTAGCAGATCGACACCTCGGACATGTGCATGTCGTCGATGCACCGCTTCATCACCTCGACCGGGCACGGAGAGCCGGCCATGATGCCGGTGCGCAGCGACGACAGGTCGTAGTCGGCGAACCCGGGGACGTTCTGCATGGCGATGAACATCGTCGGCACGCCGTACACCGCGGTGCAGCGCTCGTCCTGGACCGCCTGCAGCGTGGCGTTCGGGTCGAACCCGGGCGCCGGGATCACCATGGTGGCCCCGTGCGTGGTGCAGCCGAGGTTGCCCATCACCATCCCGAAGCAGTGGTAGAAGGGCACCGGGATGGCCAGCCGGTCGGCGGCGGTGAACCGGATCAGCTCGGTGACGAAGAAGCCGTTGTTCACGATGTTGCGGTGCGAGAGGGTCGCGCCCTTGGGGAAGCCCGTGGTCCCCGAGGTGTACTGGATGTTGATCGGGTCGTCGGGCCTCAGGCTCTCGGCCCGGGCGGCCAGCTCGTCGGCCGACACGGCCTGGCCCGCCTCGAGCAGCCCGGCCCAGTCGTCGGTGCCGAGATAGGCCACCCGGCCCACCGCCGAGCCGCCGTCGGCCAGGACCTTGTCCACCATCGCGCGATAGTCGCTGCCCTTGTGCTCCGTGGCCGCGACCAGCAGGTTGACCCCGGACTGGTTCAGCACGAACGCCAGCTCGTGGGTCCGGTACGCCGGGTTGACGTTGACCAGGATGGCGCCGGCCCGGGCGGCGGCGTACTGCACCAGGGTCCACTCGGCGCAGTTCGGCGCCCAAATGCCGACCCGGTCCCCCTGGCCGACCCCCGCGCCGATCAGCCCGCGGGCCAGCCGGTCGACCTCGGCGTCGAGCTCGGCGTAGGTCCACCGGCGACCCGTGGCCACCTCGACCAGCGCCTCCCGGTCGGCGTTCTCCCGGGCGACCCGGCGCAGGTTGGCGCCGATCGTCTCCTCGAGGAGCGGCAGGCCGGTCTCACCACGGGCGTAGGACTCCATGTGCCGACGCTATTGCCCGCCGCCTGCGTCGGGAACCCCAGGGCCTGTGCGTCGGTATCGTGGAGCGGATGTCCACCTCGCCGCCGCGCACGCTCGCCGAGCAGCTCCGGGCGTGCTCCGACGCGGAGCTGACCGCCCTTCTGGTGGCCCGCCCGGACCTGGCCGCGCCCACTCCGCAGGACTCCGCCGGGCTGGCCAGCCGGGCGACGACCCGGGCGTCGACGCTGCGCGCCCTCGACCAGCTGACCCTCCTGGAGCTGGCGACCCTCGAGGCGGTCGTGGCGCTGGGCGGGGGCTGCTCCCGCGCCGCGCTGTCCTCGGCGGTGCACGCGTCCGGGGAGGCCACGGCGGCGGCCGTCCGGCGGCTCCGCGGGCTGGCGCTGGTCTGGGGGCCGCCGGACCGGATGAGGGCCCCGTCGGTGGTCGCCGAGACCCTGGATGGGTCGCTCAGCCGGCTGGGCCCGTCGGCGCGGACGCTGCTGTCCGGCCACGGGCCCGAGCGCCTCGCGGGTCTCGCCGCCGACATCGGGCTGACCCCGAGCGGCGACCGGGCCCGTGACCTCGACGCCGTGGTCGCCGCCCTCGCCGACCAGCGGACCGTCACCCGCCTGCTCGAGCAGGTGAGCGCGACCGCGCGGACCCTTCTCGACCGGCTGGAGCCGACCGCGTCGCAGATGTCCTTCGACCGGGCCGCCCTCGCCGTACGGGCCACCGACGCCACCACCCCGATCGAGGAGCTGGTCGCCCGGGGGCTGCTACTGCCGCGCGACCGGGTGACGCTGGTCGTCCCGCGGGAGGTCGCCCTGGCGCTGCGCGGCGGGCGCACCACCCGCGACCCGGTCGACCGGCCACCGGACCTGGCGGTCACCGCCCGCGCCGCGCCGCTGGTGGACCGGGCTGCCGCAGGCGCCGCGTACGAGCTGGTCCGGCACGTGGAGCTGCTGCTGGAGCACTGGGGCCTCCATCCGCCCCCGGCCCTGCGGCAGGGCGGGCTGGGCGTCCGCGAGCTCAGGGCCGCAGCGAGGTACCTGCAGGTCAGCGAGCCGGTCGCCGCCCTCGTGGTCGAGATCGCCCGGGCGGCCGGGCTGCTGGTCGCCGGGGACACCGAGGAGGTGGGGGCGGCGTGGCTGCCCACCGATGCGTTCGACGCGTTCGTGGCGGCACCACCGCAGGAGCAGTGGGCGCGCCTCGCGCTCGCCTGGCTGGAGGGCACGCGGTTCACCGCCCTGGTGGGCACCCGCGAGGCCGGCAAGCCGGTCAACGCCCTGCAGCCGGGCCTGGAGCGGTCCTGGCTGGCCGCCACCCGCCGGGAGGCGCTCGCCGAGCTGGCCGGGATCGACCACGGCCTGGCGCTGGATGCCGGAGAGGGCGTCGGGTCGCTGGTCGCGCGGCTGCGCTGGCTGCGGCCCCGCCGGCCGGCCGGCCGCGCGGAGGCGGTGGCGGCCGTCGTGTGGGAGGCCGAGGCGGTCGGCGTACTCGGGCTCGGCGGGCTGTCCACCCACGGCCGTGCCCTGCTCGCCGAGGACTCCTGCGCCGCTGCCGCCGCGGCGCTCCGCCCGCTGCTGCCGGAGCCGGTCGACCATGTGCTGGTCCAGGCGGACCTGACCGCCGTGGCGCCCGGCCCGCTCGAGCAGCAGCTCGCGCGACGCCTGGCCACGGTGGCCGACGTCGAGTCGCGCGGGAGTGCGACGGTCTACCGGTTCACCGAGTCCTCGGTGCGCCGCGCGTTCGACGCCGGCTGGTCGGCCGTGGAGGTCCACGAGCTCCTGGGCCGGGCCTCCGCGACGGCCGTGCCGCAGCCGTTGACGTACCTGGTCGACGACGTGGCCCGCACGTTCGGGACGGTGCGCGTCGGTGCCGCGTCCGCGTTCCTGCGCAGCGACGACGAGGCGGCGCTGGCCGCGCTGGCGCACGACCCGGCGGCCGGGCCGCTGCGGTTGCGCCGCCTGGCCCCGACCGTGCTGGTGTCCGACGTCCCCGTGGACGTGCTGGTGCCGCGGCTGCGCGACCTCGGCGTCGCGCCGGTGCTGGAGAGCCCGGACGGCACGGTACGGCTGGGCCGGCCTCCCGCGCACCGCGCCCGCGCGCCCCGGCACGTGCCCGGCCGGTCCCAGGACCGGACCCGCGCCCAGGTTCGCGCCGCCGCGACCGTCAACGCCATCCGCGCCGGTGACCGGGCCGCGGACCACCGGCCGGCCGAGCCCTCGCCCGGGCGCCCCGGTACCACCCCCGCCGCCACCATGGCCACACTCCGGGAGGCCGCCGAGTGCGGTGGCACGGTGTGGATCGGGTACGTCGACAACGACGGGGCGACCCTCGAGCGGCTGGTCGACCCGCGGCGCGTGGAGGGCGGCCTGCTACGCGCCTTCGACCACCGCACCGACGGCCTCCGCTCCTTCGCCATCCACCGGATCACCGCCGTGCGTCCGGTGCCGCGGTGAGCCGGGGCGCGGTCCCTGCCTGCGTCGGCGCGGTTGTGGCCGATAACCGCAAGAGGGGGCGCTTGTGGCCTCGAACGACAGCGACACGCCGTACGACGCTGCGGGCATCGGCCACAAGCAGGCCCACGGGCAACCCGACCTGCCCGGTGCCACACTGACCGGCATGACGCACCAGGTGACCAACCAGGTCCCCCCGCTGGTCGGTCACGACA
>JBIOUF010000071.1:0-13213 GCA_044866695.1 Nocardioidaceae bacterium
GGTCTCAGCCGGACCACTGCCGCCGCGGCGGCAGCGGCGGCGAGCAGGAAGCCCAGGCCGATGGTGAGGATGCTGACCAGCCCGAGGGCGCCGAGCACGACGGCCGCCGCGACCGCGCAGCTCCACGCGGTCCGCGGGTTGCGGGCCACCGCGGCAGCGAGAGCCGCGCCGGCGCCCATGAGCATCAGCGCCGCCCACCAGGCCACGTCACCGAAGGAGTCGTCGCCCTGGGCGGCGATGATGCCGACGTAGGTCAGGGTCATCACGAGGGCCAGGCCGGCGCTGACCCACGCCCAGACGCGGCCCGTGATCGTCGTGCGGCGTGCCACCTGTCGAACGGTACTCGCCCGGACCCCCGGCGGCTCGGTCAGCCCAGGGACGCGGAGAGCTCGTCGAGGGCCCTCGCCGCGCCCTCGGTGACCGGAGGCCCGTGGCCGACCAGGATCGTACGCGGCGCGAGGCGCGCCAGCTTGCGCACCGACGCCGCCGCCGCCGTCTCGTCCTCGGTGAACTCGGGGTTGGAGCCGGCGAGCCCGTCGGTGTTGGTGAGCGCGTCCCCGGCGACCAGCAGGCTGGTGTCGGCGTCGAAGACGGCGACGTGTCCTGCCGTGTGGCCAGGCGTGCCGACCATCGTCATGCCGAACACCTCGTCGCCGTCGTCGACCGGGCGGAGCCGGGCCGCGCCCTCGACCTCGACCTCGACCTCGGTCAGGTCTGCCGCCGACGTACCCCGTGGCGCCGCCCGCCCTGGTCAGCACCTCACCGACGCTGCCGGCGTGGTCGGGGTGCTTGTGGGTGAGCACGACGTGGCGGACCCCGGCCCAGCCCGGGCCGGTCCGGTCGAGGACCGCCCCGATCGCGTCGGCGCTCCCCTCGACCCCGGTGTCCACGACCGCCGCCTCGCGACCGCGCACCAGCACGTACGCCGCCACGAACCCCAGGTCGACCCGCGACCACGCCAGCCCGCCCGGTGCGCCGCCGTCGGCGGCGGCCGTCGACGTCTCGGCGCGCGGGCTCTCGTCGCTCGCGCCCGGTCGGCCGTCGCGGTCCTCGTCGCTGCACGCGGCGAGCCCGAACACCGCGATCCCCAGCATGCCACGCCCGGTCTGGGTGAGCAGCCACCGGCGCCCCACCCGTCGGCCGGTCAGCACGGTCACCGGTCCGCCTCCGGTCGGGCTCGGCGCCGCGGCACGGTCGGCTTCTGGCTCCGCTCGCCCATGAGCCGACTGTCACCTCTCCGGCGCGGGGCGTCAACGGTCCCTGGCGCCGTCCAGGCACTCGCGGAGCAGGTCCGCGTGGCCGTTGTGCTGGGCGTACTCCTCGATCATGTGCACCACCACCGCGCGGACCGACATCACGCCGGCGCGCGTCCGCACAGTGTCGTCGTACGACGCCCGGGCCAGCGCCTGGTCGGCCAGCCGGGTCTCCTCGAGCAGCCGCGCGTAGTCCTGCTCGGCGCGAGCCGGGTCGAGGTCCTCGAAGTCCCCGTCGTCGCCCAGCGCCGGGTCGTACAGCGGCTCCAGCCGCTGCCTGGCCACCCGCTCGCGGAACCAGGTGCGCTCGACGTAGGCCAGGTGCCGGACCAGGCCGAGCAGGGCCAGGTTCGACGGCGGGACCGAGCGGGTCGCCAGCTGTTGCCCGGTCAGCCCGGCGCACTTGTGCAGCAGGTAGGCGCGGTGCCACGCCAGGTACCCCTCCAGCAACGGCCGGTCCTCGCCGACGAGCGGGACCGCCGGCAGCTCCACCTCGGGCGCCGTCCAGGTCATGGCGGCATCATGGCACCCGCGCGGCCGAGCCGGCGCTGGTCTGCCCCGCCTACGCTCCTCCCATGAGGTCACCGTCCGCGCTCCCCGTCCTGCGTCGCACCCGATGGGGCGGCCCGCCGGACCGCGTGCTGCTCGAGCTGGACCTCGGCAGGGGCGTGGCCGAGACACCGCCGGCGTCCCCGCTCGAGGCGGTCCGCGCGCTGCACACTCCGATGCTGCGCACGCTGGTCGAACACCTGCGGCGGGCTGAGCAGGACCCCGAGGTGGCCGGGCTGATCGCATCGGTCGGGGCCACGCGGCTCAGCCTGGCCCAGTCCGAGGAACTGCGCGCGGCGGTGCAGTCGTTCCGCGGTTCCGGTAGGCCGACCCTGGCCTGGAGCCCGGCGTTCGGCGAGCTGACGCCGGGAACCATCGGCTACCACCTGGCCACCGCCTTCGACGAGATCTGGCTGCAGCCCACCGGGCTGCTCACCCTGGTGGGCTTCGCCGCCGAGGCGGTGTTCCTGCGCGGGGCTCTCGACCGGCTGGGCGTAGAGCCCCAGCTGCACCAGCGCCACGAGTACAAGACCGCGGCCGACACGTTCATGCGCACGTCCATCTCGCCGTCCCACAAGGAGATGCTCACCAGGTTCCTGGAGTCCGCCACCGAGACGGTGGTCGCCGACGTCGCGACGGCCCGCGGCCTCGACCCCGGCACGGTCCGGTCGGCGCTGGACGCCGGCCCCCAGACCGCGCAGGAGGCCCGCGAGCGCGGCCTGGTCGACCACCTCGGCTACCGGGACGAGGCGTACGCCGCGATGGGCCGGCGGCTGGGCACCGACGAGCCGAGCCTGCGCTACGTCGAACGCCACGGACAGAGCGCCCTTCGAGCGGTCGTCGGACCCATGGTGCGCCTCCCTGGGCGCCGGCCGGTCGTGGGCGTCGTCCAGGCCTCCGGGCCGATCCACCTCGGGCGTCCCGACCCGCGGTCGCCGTGGGGCGGGCACTCGGTCGGCTCCGACCCGCTCACGGCGGCCCTGAGGGCGGCGGGACGAGACGAGAAGGTGGTCGCGGTCGTCCTGCGCGTCGACAGTCCCGGCGGCTCCTACGTCGCCTCCGACGCCATCCGGCGGGAGGTCCTGGCGCTGCGCGAAGGGGGCACCCCCGTGGTGGCCTCGATGGCGTCCGTGGCGGCGTCCGGCGGCTACTACATCGCCATGCCGTGCGACGCGGTGTACGCCGGCGCCGGCACCGTCACGGGCTCCATCGGGGTCCTGGCCGGCAAGAGCGTCGTCCGCGAGGGGCTGGCCCGGCTCGGCGTCGACCGGGAGACCGTCGCGGCGTCCAGGCACGCGGCGATGCTGTCGTCCAACCGCCCCTTCGACGAGGCGGAGCTGGCCCTGCTGGACCGGTGGCTCGACGACGTCTACGCCGACTTCACCGCCAAGGCGGCCGCGGACCGCGGCCTGGCCGTGGACGACCTGCGAGCGGTGGCCCGCGGTCGGGTGTGGACGGGCGCCGACGCCGTCCGACACGGTCTGGTCGACGCGGTGGGAGGTCTCGAGCGCGCGGTGCGCGACGCGTGCCGCCGGGCCGGGGTCGCCCGCGACGAGGTCGACGTGCGGGCCCTCCCGGCGGCCAACCCGCTCCAGGCGCTGCTGCCGCGGGAGAGCTCCGACGCCGTCGACGTGGGCCTGCCACTCCACGAGGGGCCGGCTCTGTGGCAGTGGCTGCAGCCCGAGCTGCACGCCCTCCTCGGCGTGGCGGCGCCGTACGGCGGGGTGCTGAGCCTGCCCCCGCTGCGCCTCCAGGGACTGCTGCCGGGCCGGCCGTAGGCCCTAGCCCCGCCGGACCGCGGCCAGGTGGGCGAACGCCGCCAGGCCGACGGCGCGCCGCTCGCCCTCGGGAAGCACCTCGACGAAGTCCGCGCCGACCCGTCTCAGCCTGCCGCGGGTGGCCGTCCCGTCGAGGCGGGTCAGCAGGACCGGTTCGCGGGACTCCGCCAGCCGGCGTAGGGCCGAACCGGTCCCGAGCCGGGCGGCCACACCGCGAGCCGGCTCGGGCACCGCGCGCTCCGAGAGGCCCTCGGCGGCCGTCACCGCTGCCAGGCGCACCAGCCACTCCTGGGTGGGCCGCGCGCCGGGGCCTCCCACCAGCAGCCAGTCCCGGCCCGCGGCGGCCAGCCGTCCGCTCATCCGGCCCACGCCGACGACGTGGAGCTCGACGTCGAGGCCGACGGAGGCGTGGACGCGCGCGGCCAGGTCGACGGCGGCGTACTCCGCGCGTCCGAGCTCGGCGACCTCGAGGTCGCGGTCGGCCAGCGCCAGACCTTCGGCCTCCTGCTCGAGGTCGTCGAACAGCCCGAGCAGCCGTTCCTCCCAGCCCACCCGGCACACCGTGGTCCCCGGAGGAGCCGGTGTCAACGGTTGTGGACGCCCGATTGCCAACGAGCGCCTACGCAGTCTATAAATGCCAAACAGCGTCAAACGCATTGATAGGGCGGCTAAGGGGCCGCATCTCTCGGGTCGGGGGTCGAATGGCACGCACCGTCCGGACGGCCTGCCTGCTGGTGGCGCTCGCCCTCGGCGGCGCCGTCGGCACCTGGACGCTGGCGCCGTTCCTCACCGCGCCGTGGCACCTGACCGGCGACGCTCCGGTGACGGCCGTCGTGTCGGCCTGCGCATGGCTGCTGCTGGCTTGCCTCGGCTGGCTGGCGCTCGGCGTGCTGGTCACCCTGCGCGACCTGCGGGGCCCCGCCCGGACGTCCCGGTCCCGCCTGCTCGCCCCCGCGGCGCTGCGCAGGGTGGTCGTCGTGCTCGTCGGGGTCGGGCTGTCCGGATCCGTCGCGGGCGTGGCATCGGCCGCCCAGCCCGGACCAGCAGGCCCGGCGCCGGCGACACCTCCGTCGTCCGCGGCCGCACCCAGGCTGGACGGCCTCGTCCTCCCCGACCGCGTCGAGGACGTTGCCCCGGCGCCGCGGACCCCCGCGCCGCGGACCCCCGCGCCCGCCCCGCATCCAACCCCGGACCCGACCCCGGGCCCCATGCCGGACCCCGTGCCGGACCCCGTGCCGGCGTCCACGCCCGGTCCCGCGCCGTCACCGGACCCCGCGCACCCGCTCGTCTCCGCGCCCGGTCCGACGGGCCGGACCGGTCCCCGGTCGGCTCCTGGGTCGTCGGCGGACCCCGGCCAGGAGCCCCGGCGCACGCCGGCCGCGGCGGGCCGGACCGTCGTGGTGCGGCCCGGTGACTCCCTGTGGAGCATCGCCGCGCGCACCCTCCCCGAAGGCAGCGGGCCCGCCCAGGTGGACTCCGCCTGGCGGCGGATCTACGCCGCCAACCGGCCACCGCTGGGCCCCGACCCCGACCTGATCCGTCCCGGGGACGTGCTGGGCATCCCCCGGGACCTGGCCGCAGCGCGCCCCGACCATCCCTCCGACCACCCCTCCGACCACCAGGAGCCCCGGTGACCAACCTCGCGCACCAGACGACCGCCGGTCAGCCCGCGCCGTCCCGCATCCCGGCCCCGGGCCCGGGCACAGCGACGGTGACCACCCTGGTCCCCTGCGCCAACGTCGAACCCGTCGCCGCCGCGGCAGTGCAGGGCGCGCTGGCCCTCGACCTGCGCAGCACCGAGCCGCACGGCGACCCCCAGCCGGAGCCTCGGCTCGCGGGCGTCGCCGACGCGGACGTCGCGGCCTGGGCCGCGCGGTTCGCACAGGCCGTCGTGGAGGCCGCGGCCGGGCACCGCCCGCTCACCCAGCTGCTCCGGTGGACGAGCCCCGCGGTCTACGCCGGGCTGGAGCAGCGGCTCGAGCTGCTGTCGCAGGCCACCGTGCTGCACCGGCGGCGCACGATCCGCCCGCAGGTCCGCACCGTGCACGTGTGCCGGCCGTCGGCAGGGTCCGCGGAGGTCAGCGTGCACGTCCGGTACGGCGAGCGGTCCCGCGCCCTGGCCGCGAGGCTCGACCACCGCGGTGGCCGCTGGCTGTGCACCGCCTTGGTCATCGGCTGACCCCGGCGGCCAGGCGCCGCCACCGATCCCGGGTCCGACCTTCGACGTCGGCGACGGGCTCAGCCGACCCGGGCGGTCTGTCCGGTCGCGCCGCCGGGGGCGCCGTGGCACCGCTTGTACTTCCGGCCCGAGCCGCACGGGCACAGGGCGTTGCGGCTCACTCCTGAGTACGGGTCGTCGGCCGACGCGGTCGGCACCGCCCCGCGGACCTCGGTCTCTCCGGTCTCCGTGGGAGCGGAGTAGGCCAGCGCGGCGGGCGCCTTGGGCGCGTCCAGCCCCTTGGCGCGCACGTGCGGGTGTCCCTCCGCGACGGACCGGTGCACGGACTCCGGCGGCGCCGCGAACAGCCCCGGCGACAGGTCGGCCACCTCGGCGTCACCCGCCGCCGGACCCGCTGCGCCGCCCTCGGCCGGCCCGTCCGCCGGCTCGGGCTCGACCTGGACCTCCAGGTTGAACAAGAACCCGACCGACTCCTCCTTGATCGCGTCCATCATCGTGGCGAACATGTCGAACCCCTCGCGCTGGTACTCCACCAGCGGGTCGCGCTGGGAGTACGCCCGCAGGCCGATGCCTTCGCGGAGGTAGTCCATCTCGTAGAGGTGCTCGCGCCACTTGCGGTCCAGCACGGACAGCAGCACCCGGCGCTCCAGCTCGCGCATCACCTCGCTGCCCAGCTCCGCCTCCCGGGCGCCGTAGGCCTGCTGCGCGTCGGCCCGGACCAGCTCCACCAGCAGCTCGGGGTCGAGCGCCTCGCGGCCACCGGCCTCCGCCTCGACCTCGGCGAGCTGGACCGAGATCGGGTACAGCGTCCGGAAGGCGCTCCAGAGGCCGTCGAGGTCCCATTCCTCGGGGAACCCGTTGGTCGCACCGCGGACGTAGCCGGCCACCACGTCGTCGATCATCGAACGGATCTGCTCTGAGAGATCGGCGCCTTCCAGGACGGCGCGCCGCTCGGCGTAGACGACCTCGCGCTGGCGGCTCATCACGTCGTCGTACTTCAAGACGTTCTTGCGGGACTCGAAGTTCTGCGACTCGACCTGTCCTTGGGCCGAGGCGATCGAGCTGGTGACCCGCTTGTTCTCGATGGGCTGGTCGTCGGGCACCTTGAGGGTGGTCAGGACCCAGTCCACCCAGTCGGACTTGAACAGCCGCATCAGCTCGTCCTGCAGGGACAGGTAGAAGCGCGACTCCCCCGGGTCGCCCTGCCGTCCCGACCGGCCGCGCAGCTGGTTGTCGATGCGTCGCGACTCGTGCCGCTCGGTGCCCAGGACGTAGAGCCCGCCGAGCTCGGTGACCTCCTCGTGCTCCGCGGCGACGCGGGCCTTCACCTGTTCGACGGTGGCCGCCCAGGCGGCTTCGTACTCCTCGGCGTCCTCGACGGGGTCGAGCCCGCGGGCGCGGAGCTCCTGGTCGGCCAGGAAGTCCACCGATCCGCCGAGCATGATGTCGGTGCCCCGGCCGGCCATGTTCGTGGCGACCGTCACCGCGCCCTTGTGCCCGGCGAGCGCGACCACCTTGGCCTCGTCGGCGTGCTGCTTGGCGTTCAGCACCGAGTGCGGCACACCCTTGCGGCGCAGGCTCTGCGACAGGTGCTCGGACTTCTCCACCGACACCGTGCCCACGAGCACCGGCTGGCCCTTGCGGTGCCGCTCGGCGATGTCCTCGACGACGGCGTCGTACTTGGCCTCCTCGGTGCGGTAGACCAGGTCGGGCTGGTCCAGGCGGGCCATCGGCCGGTTCGTCGGGATCGGGACGACGCCGAGGCGGTAGATCTTGTCGAACTCACTCGCCTCGGTCATCGCCGTACCGGTCATCCCGCCGAGCTTCTCGTACAGCCGGAAGTAGTTCTGCAGCGTGATCGTGGCCAGGGTCTGGTACTCCTCGCGGATCTGCACGCCCTCCTTGGCCTCGATCGCCTGGTGCAGGCCCTCGTTGTAGCGGCGGCCGGGAAGCATCCGGCCGGTGTGCTCGTCGACGATCAGGACCTCGCCGTCGAGGACGACGTACTCCTTGTCGTTGCGGAACAGCTCCTTGGCCTTGATCGCGTTGTTCATGAACGAGATCAGCGGCGTGTTCACCGAGTCGTAAAGGTTGTCGATGCCGAGGTAGTCCTCGACCTTGGTGATGCCTACCTCGAGCACCGAGATCGTGCGCTTCTTCTCGTCCACCTCGTAGTCCTCGTCGCGCACCAGCCGCTTGGCGATCGTGGCGAACTCGGGGTACCACTTCACCTCCTCCTGCGTGGGCCCGGAGATGATCAGCGGGGTGCGGGCCTCGTCGATGAGGATGGAGTCCACCTCGTCGACGATCGCGTAGTAGTGCCCCCGCTGCACGCACTCCTCGATGCTGTTGGCCATGTTGTCGCGCAGGTAGTCGAAGCCGAACTCGTTGTTCGTGCCGTAGGTGACGTCGCACTCGTACGCCGCGCGCCGCTGCGCGCGGTCCATCTGCGAGAGGATCACGCCGGTCGACAGCCCGAGGAAGTGGTACACGCGGCCCATCCACTCCGCGTGGTACTTGGCCAGGTAGTCGTTGACCGTGACCACGTGCACGCCCCGCCCGGTGAGCGCGTTGAGGTAGGTCGGCATGGTGGCGACCAGGGTCTTGCCCTCGCCGGTCTTCATCTCCGCGATGTTGCCCAGGTGCAGAGCGGCACCCCCCATCACCTGGACGTCGAAGTGCCGCTGGCCGAGCACCCGCTTCGCGGCCTCTCGGACCGTCGCGAACGCCTCCGGCATCAGGTCGTCGAGCGACTCCCCGTCGGCCATCCGCTTCTTGTAGTCGTCGGTGAGGCCGCGCAGCTCCTCGTCCGACATGGCGACGAAGTCGTCCTCGATCGCGTTGACCGCCTTCGCGACGGCTTCCAGCCGCCGGAGGATCTTCCCCTCGCCCATGCGAAGGATCTTGTCGAGGATGGCAGGCACGTGTGTTGCTCCCGGCTGATGACTTGCTGCTGGCTTGCTGCTGGCCGGGTCGACGACCCGGCCGCGCGACCCCGTACGACCGCGTCTGCCACTCTACCGAGCGACGCGGGCGTAGCCGGCTGGGGCGAAGCCCGAGAACAGGCGAGCCGTCGGAGCTTCCCGCTGTGCGCGAAGCGCCGCACCGGGAGGTTGCGACGGCTCGCCGTCCCCCGCGCGGGAGGTTGCGACGGCTCGCCGTCCCCCACACGGGAGGTTGCGCCGGCTCGCCGGGGGGTCAGAGGCGGGTGAGGGCGGCGGAGAGAGCCGGGGCGAGGTCGCCGCGGGGGGTGACCGCGACGTCGTCCAGGCCGAGCCAGCCGGCCAGCGTGCGCAGCTCCCCGGCCAGCTCGTCGGCGGTCTCGTCGGGAGCGTGCTCCTCGGCATGCGCGGAGAGGACTCGCAGCACGCCGGCGGCGCGGTCGGACTTGAGGTCGACCCGGCCCACCAGCCGGTCACCGAGGAGGAACGGCAGCACGTAGTAGCCGTACACGCGCCGAGGGGCCGGGACGTAGATCTCGATGCGGTACCGGAAGCCGAACAGGTCCTCGGTGCGACGGCGCTCCCAGACCACCGGGTCGAAGGGGCACAGCAGCGCGCGGGCGTGGACGCGGCGCGGGAGGCGCGCGTCGCGGTGCAGGTACGCCGGCCGGCGCCAGCCCTCGACCCGCGCGGGGAGCAGCTCGCCGGCCTCGACCAGCTCGGCCACCGCGCGCCGGGCGGGGGCCACCTCCATCCGGAAGTAGTCGCGCAGGTCCTGCTCGGTAGCGACGCCGTGGGACCTGGCGGCGCGGCCGACCAGCTCGCGCGCGCACTCGTCGTCGGTGGGGGCCGGCCTGGCCAGCACGTCCGCCGGCAGCACTCGCTCCGGCACGTCGTACACCCGCTCGAACGCGCCGTTGCGGTGGGCGACGGTGACGTCGCCGGCGAAGAACAGGTACTCCAGCGCCCGCTTGGCCTCCGACCAGTTCCATCCCCAGTGGTCCCGGCGGCGGGGCAGGTCGCCCTCCACGTCGCGGGCGGTCAGCGGTCCGGCGGTGCGGACCTCCTCGAGGACCCAGCCGACCAGCCCGGGCCGCTCCCGGGCGATGCTGCGCATCCCGCCCCAGGCCAGCCGGTCGGCGACCGCCATCCGGTGCTGCATCACCGGCCACAGGTCGACCGGCATGTAGGACGCCTCGTGCGCCCAGTACTCCACCAGCCGCCTCGGAGCGCGGCCGGCGGCCCGGTGCAGCAGGTCGACGTCGTAGGGCCCCATCCGGCTGAACAGCGGCATGTACTGCGCCCGGGTCAGCACGTTGACCGAGTCGATCTGCAGGACGCCGGTGCGGGCCACCGTCCGCAGCAGCGTGCGCATCGTCGGCGGGTCGTGGCGACGGTCGAGGAACCCTTGGGCGGCCAGCGCGACGCGCCTGGCCTGCGCGAGGCTCAGCGACGCCGTCACGGGATGTCGAGCAGCTTCTCCCGTACCGCGTACATCACGGCCTCCATCCTGGAGTGCAGCTGCAGTTTCTCCAAGATGTTGCGGACGTGGTTCTTGACGGTGTTCTCGCTGATGAACAGCTGCCGGGCGATCTCGCGGTTGTTGTGGCCCTTGGCGACCAGGCGGAGCACCTCCAGCTCCCGGTCGGTGAGCCGAGGGCCGGGCACCTGCTGGCGGTCGGTGCGCGACATCTGCTTGAACTCGTCGAGCAGCTTGATCGCCATGCTCGGGCTGATCAGCGACTGGCCGTCGGCGACCACCCGGACCGCTTGGGCCACCTCGTCGATCGAGGAGTCCTTGAGCAGGTACCCGGACGCGCCGTTCTTGACCGCGTCGTACAGGTCGGCCTCCTCGTCGCTGACGGTGAGCATGATGATCCGCGCGGTGGGCGCGACGTCCTTGATCGCGACGCAGGCCTCGATGCCCGACCGCTTCGGCATGCGCACGTCCATCAGGATCACGTCGGGCACCGTCGTCGCAGCGAGGTCGGTCGCCGCGAGACCGTCGGAGGCCTCCCCCACGACCTCGATGTCGTCCTCGACGCTGAGCAGCATGGTCAGCCCACGCCGGAACAGCTCCTGGTCGTCGACGACCGCGACCCGGATGGGCTCCCTGCCCTCACGTGTCCGCTGCGGAGGATGTGCCACGGGAGGATGATGACACGTCCGGACTAGTCCCTGTCACGGATCGGTGCGAACAAACCCCGACATCCGGGGCAGCCAGCGCCCGGGACGGCGGCCGACGACCGGCGACCGGCGCGGTCATCTCTCCCCGGCCGAGCTCACCTCCAGGGAGATCACCCCGTAGTCGTAGCCACGCCTGCGGTAGACGACCGACGGGCGTTCGGTCTCCTTGTCCACGAACAGGAAGAAGTCGTGTCCGACCAGCTCCATCTCGTACAGCGCCTGGTCGAGAGTCATGGGTGCGGCGGCGTGGGACTTCTCCCGGACCACCAGGGGGCCGTCACCGGTGACCGTGATCGGGCCGGCCTGGCGCTCGGTGACCGTCTCCTCGGCCACCTCGAGGTCCGGGAGGCCCGCCGGCACCGGACCGGGGACCGCGCCGCGCCTGCGCCGGCGCATCTTCTTGCGGTCGGCGGCCCGCCGCATCTGCGCTGCCATCCGGTCCAGGGCCAGGTCCAGCGCGGCCATCTTGTCGTCGGCGGCGGCCTCCGCGCGGACGACGGGCCCCTTGCTGAAGGCAGTGAGCTCGACGCGTACGGCGCGGTCCTGCAGCCTGGGGTTGCGCTCCTTCTCGACCTCGACCTCGACCCGGATCATCCGGTGGTCGTGCTTCTCCAGCCGGGCCAGCTTCTCCTCCACGTGGCCGCGGAACCGGTCTGAGATCTCGCAGTGACGACCCATGACCACGATCTCCACCTGGCGCCTCCTCCTGACGATGGGCTGGCGACGGGGGAGCCCGCCCGGCCGACCTGGTCTTCGACCCCACAACCGCCTGCTGAGGCGTTCGCAGCTTGCCTGCCACTACTGGCCTTCTCCCCCGCAACCGTCGTGTCGGACGACGGACGGGAGGCAGGTCTTACCTCTAAGCCGCACCGTGATCGGCCGTCGGTGAGGACGGCCTTACGTGGACCGTTTCGCCTGCGGCTGGCATCGGCTTGCCGGCGGGTCACCGGGCCGGAACGACGCCCGGCCCGGTGGTCGCCGACGCAACCACGGACCCGGACGGACTCCATGCACAGACGCTAGTCGCCGGACTCGGGAAGCGGTAGGGACCCCGGACCCCTGCGGAGGGTCGCCGCCACGAGCGCGGCCCCTGCCACGACATGGCCCGCGGCCTGCAGCGCGCGCTGGGCCTCCCGCAGGGTGGCGCCGGTCGTGACCACGTCGTCGACGAGCAGCAGCGGCCGGTCCGGACCCGGCCCGGACCCGGCCGTGCGCCGGCAGCGCAGGGCGCCGGTCAGGTTCGCGGCCCGGCCGGCCCGGTCGAGGCCGGCCTGGTCGGCAGGGCGGCCGACGACCACCAGGAGCCGCTCGACCCGCGCCGGCCGGCCTGCCCGTCGTAGTGCCGCCGCGGCCTCGCGAGCGACCCGCAGCAGGGGGTCGTGACCGCGAGCCCGCACCACGGACCGGCTCGACGGGACCGGCACGAGGTCCACGGGCACCGAGGAGTGCGCCCGGGCGACCGCGGGGTGGCCGGCGACGACGCCGGCGAGCACCGTCCCCAGCGGACGGGCCAACGCGAGCCGGCGACGCTCCTTGTGCGCCAGTACCAGCGCTCGCAGGGTGCCCGCGTAGTCCCCTGCCGCCATCGGCAGCACCAGCCCGGGTGGCGTGGGGGTGGGCCATGCGGGCCGGGCGTCGCGCGGCAGCGCCGCCCGACAGGGCCCGCACAGCACCCGGCCCGGACGGCCGCACCCGGCGCATCCCGACCCCAGCAGCAGGTCCACCGCGGCGTCGAAGAGCAGCACGCCCCAGCGTGCGGGCGGTCCACCGCTCGCGTCGAGCCCCCCGCGCCCGACTGTGGACGACGGAGGACCCTCCCCCAAGAACCCCCCCCCGTCGCGCATCGAGCCGTCAATCCTGGTGCGTCGAGCCGGCGATCCTGGTGCGCCGAGCCGTCAATCCTGGTGCGCCGAGCCGTCAATCCTGGTGCGCCGAGCCGGCGATCCTGGTGCGCCGAGCCGGCAATGCTTGCGGGCCAGTTTGCAGACGCTGGTCCGCGGCCGCCCCCCCGCGACGGCTCGCCCCCAAGAGGGCCGGCCCGACCCACCCGTGTCGGCTCGCCCAAGACCAGTCGGACGCACTCGACGCCGTGCTGCACCTGCGACCGTTCTGCGGGCCGCGACGCCGAGCCGGAGCGGTCGCGCGGGCCGTGGATGGGCTGGCCCCAGCGCGTGCGGACGAGCGATGATGCTGGACCGCGCCGCCCCTCCCGGGGTGGTGGGCCGACCATCCTTGACGGCTCGGGCAACCAACATTGACGGGTCGGCGCCGAGGTCCTCCCCGGACAGGGTGCCGCCGTCGGCGGCCCGCGCCTCGATCGCGCTG
>JBIOUF010000072.1:0-4096 GCA_044866695.1 Nocardioidaceae bacterium
GAGGGGGTCGACCCTATGGGGCGCGGCCGTGCGAAGGCCAAGCAGACCAAGGTTGCCCGCGACCTGAAGTACCGCACTCACGAGACGGACTTCGGCGCGCTGGCCAAGGAGCTGCACGGCGACGACAGTCCAGACGTCGACACCGACGAGGTCGACGACGACGACGAGTGGGCGCGGTACGCCGACCGCCGCTCGGACTGACCCCCAGGACCGACCGCTCCGGACTGACCGCTCGGACTGCGGCAGCCCTCACGCTCCGCCGAGCCAGATCCCGCGGAGCCTGCTCACCTCCGCCATCCGCCGCTGCGCCATCCGGTCCGCCGCGACGGCCGGGGGCACGCCCTCCTCGGCGGCGGCCCGCAGCACCGCTCGGGTGGTGTCGTAGATCGCCGCCGCGCCGGCCCGCGCGCGCTCGAAGGAGAACCCGTCGAGCTCGTCGGCGACCTGGATCAGCCCGCCGGCGTTGACCACGTAGTCGGGCGCGTAGAGGACCCCCCGGTCGGCCAGCGACTTCTCGATCCCGGGGTGGGCGAGCTGGTTGTTCGCGCCGCCGCACACCACCTGGGCCCGCAGTGTCGCCACGACCCGGTCGTCGAGGGCGCCGCCGAGGGCGCACGGGGAGTAGATCTCGATCGGCTCGGCCACCAGCGCCTCGGCGTCGGCCACCGCGCGCACCGTCTCGAACCGGGACCGCACCGCGCGCACCGCGGTCTCGGACACGTCGGCGACCACCACTCGGGCGCCGTCCTCGACCAGATGGCCGACCAGATGCCGCCCCACCTTGCCGACGCCGGCCACGCCGACGGTGCGGCCCGCCAGCGACGGGGTGCCCCAGACCTCCTCGGCGGCGGCCCGCATGCCCTGGAAGACGCCGTACGCGGTCAGCACCGAGGAGTCGCCGGCACCGCCGCGGACCGCGCTGCGCCCGGTGACGAACCGCGACTCCCGCGCGACGACGTCCATGTCGGCACAGGTGGTGCCGACGTCGCACGCGGTGTAGTAGCGACCGCCGAGGCTCTCCACGAACCGGCCGTAGGCGCGCAGCAGCGCTTCGCTTCGCATCGTCGCCGGGTCGCCGATGATCACCGCCTTGCCGCCGCCGAGGTCGAGCCCCGCCACGGCCGCCTTGTAGGCCATCGCCCGGGACAGCCGCAGGGCGTCCAGCAGGGCGTCGTCGCCGGAGGGGTAGGGGTGGAACCGGGTGCCGCCCAGTGCGGGACCCAACGCCGTGGAGTAGATCGCGATGACCGCTCTCAGCCCGGTCGGGCGGTCGTGGCAGACCACCACCTGCTCGTGTCCCGCGGCCTGGTCCCAGACGCTGGCTGCGGGGTCCGGCACGGGCTCGGTAGGGGTCATGGGGGTCGGCTCCTTCGTCGGCTCGCGGGGTGGTGAGAGCCGGGTCGTCGGCGGGGCGGTCGCGGGGGTGGTGCGGCCGGTCCCAGCGTAGCCCTGACGCGGCGCCGGGGCCGGGGCGGCTCGGCCCGGCGCAGACGTGCCTGTGGACAGCCGGTGGACAGGCTGGGCCGGTAGCCCGGCGGTGGTGCCCGATGCGGTCCGAACGGGCCATTGACGACAGAATCTGAGGTTCAAACCTCTACGCGGCCATTGTCATGGTTTTCCTGTTTGCCCTAACGTAGTCCCCGAGAGGACCCTGGGCCTCTCCCCCCGCTGCGTCGGGGTCTGGAGAAGAAGAGGGAGGCTCGCCATGAACACGCGACCACCTGAGTCCGAGGCGTTGCTGACGCCCGCCGAGGTCGCCGCCATGTTCCGGGTCGACCCGAAGACGGTGACCCGCTGGGCCAAGGCCGGCAAGCTCAGCTCGATCAGGACGCTCGGGGGGCACCGCCGCTACCGGGAGTCCGAGGTGCGCGAGCTGCTCAGCGGCATGGTCCCCGAGCAGCGCCGCGCCGACAGCCAGGAGTGAACCCACCGGTGACGCCGGGTCGGCCCACCGGCGTCACCGCAACGCGCGCAGGTGCGCCACCGCCGTGCGGGTGTCCCGCAGCCGCTGCTCCCAGGTGACCCCGAGCGCCACCAGTACGGCGCCCGCGGCGCCCAGCAGCAGCCAGCGCGGCACGCCGACCATCAGGTACGGCGCCGCCAGACGGGCCACCAGCAGCGCACCCGCCGTGGCCCCCGCGACCAGCGGAGCGGCCCACCGCAGCCTCGCCCCGACCAGCACGAGGACCAGGCAGACCGCGCCGAGCAGCGCCGTCCGCAGCGACTCGGGGTCGGCCATCGACCACACCAGGCTCGGCCCGAGGCCGAGCGCGAGACCCGGGGCCAGGGCCGGCCCGGTCCGCGACCCGGGAGCCCCGCGCAGCCGGCACAGCCCGAGCGCGACCAGCGCCACCGCGCTCGGCAGCGCGTACGGCTCCGGCGCGGTGACCGCCCGGTCGGCCAGCCACACCCAGGATGCCGCGGCGAACAGCAGTCCGCCGACCCACCCCGCCCACCTCCGGTCCGTCCGCAGCACCGCCACCGCGCAGACCGCCGCGCCGGCCAGGGTCAGGTAGCCGGCCAGCCACGGAGCCGGGCGGTCCGCCGCGTCGGCCCCCGCCGTCGCGACCACCACGGCAGCCGTCGCGGCGGCCACCTCGGCACCGGCGACGCCGGCCAGCCGCCCCGGGAGCCGGTCCCGCGCCACGGTCAGCACCACCACGGTCCCGGCCAGGAGCACGAGGGCGGCCGTGGCCCGGGACGGGACGGCCAGGCCGGCCAGGGCCGCGACGGTCCAGGCGAGGCCGGCGCCGGACCAGGACGCCACGGTCCCGGCGGCCGCGGCGGCCAGGGACGGGGCGCAGCGCCCCAGGAGCCAGCCGGCCGTCGCAGCGCCCGTCGCCGCGACGGCGAGGCTGAGCCGAGCGTCGTACAGCGCGGCCGGCACCGAGCAGAGCAGGACCGACAGCCAGGCCGCCGTCTCGGCCACTGCGGTCGCAGGGTGCTCGCCAGGTCGCCCCGCGCGGGCGGCCAGCACGACCGTCGCGGTCAGCGGGGCGACCAGCAGCGCCCACACCGGGACCGGGTACAGGGCCAGCGTCGCGGTCCCGAGGAGGGTGCCCGCGGCGAGCACCGCGGCGAGCAGCGGGCCGCGGCCGGTCCGCGCCGCCGCGCCAGACGTCGCGCCCTCGCCGAGCAGGAGCCGGCCGGTCGCCACCGCCGCGGCCAGCCCGGTCCCGACCGCCACGGGCAGCAGCCAGGCTGCCGGGAGGTCCGGGGCGTCGACGCCGGGCAGGCGCCCGCCCGGGCTGCCCGACCAGGGGTCCTGAGCGAGGGTGGCCAGCCGCTCGACCGACAGTGCCGCGAGCCCGGCGGTCGCCGCGGCGGTCCAGGCCAGGCCGGCGGCCATCGGAGCCGCTGCGGCGACTCCCCAGGGACGCCGAGCGCCGGTGGCGGCCGCCGCCGCGAGGGTGAGCCCGGCCACGACCGCCGTACGCGTCGTCGCCGACTCGTCCGCAGCCGGGGCGACCAGCACGGCCGTGAGCACCAGGAGCGCGGCGCCCAGGCAGCCGGCCCTGGCCGCACCGGGCACGCGACGCGAGGCCAGCGCAGGCAGGGCCGCCAGGACGGCCGCGGCCAGCAGCGGCCAGCCGTCCGCCTCCAGCCACACCGACCGGAACGTGGGGGCGCCGCCGAGCCGGTCCAGCCCGGCCAGGACCAGGACGGCCCAGCTCGCCACGGTGACCAGTCCGGTCCCGACGGCCGAGACCGGCGCGCGGAGGGCCACGGCCCCCACCGCGACGCCGCCGGCGACCGCGACGGCCGCGACCAGCCGCACCTCGAGCGTCGCCCAGCCGCCCCCGGCGAGACCGGCGGCCGTGACCGCCGTGGCGACGGCCACGACCACCTCGCCCGCCACGAACCGGCGCGTCGGCGTGCTCCCGACCGCCAGCACCGCGCCCCCCGCCACCAGCACGAGGGCCAGACCGCCCCCGGCCGCGAGGCCGGCGCCGGAGAGCCCGCCGAACCACCCCGCCGACCAGGCTCCGGCCAGGTCCAGGGCGACCAGGCCGAGGGCGACCAGCCCGACCGCCTCCACCGTGGCCCGCAGCGTCCGGGCGGCGGCCCACCCGGCGACCGCGCCGGCCCGCGCGGT
>JBIOUF010000073.1:0-3199 GCA_044866695.1 Nocardioidaceae bacterium
CGAGGGCCAGTCCGAAGACCGGCACCAGGAACAGCAGCCCGAACAGCATGCCCCACAGCGCCCCCATGGCCGCGGAGGTCCCCACGATCTTCGTGGGCGTCTCCACATGGGTCTTGCCCTCGTCGTCGACGCTCACGACGGCGAGGCCCTCGAGCTGGACCACCATGTCCTTGTTGAGCCGGAGCACCTCACCGTAGGCCTGCGTGGCCGTGGCGTGGGAGTCATAGCCCAGGACGATCAGTTCCGACATGCCTTCCTCCTCCCGGGCCGTCCGTGGCGGGGCGCTCGGCGGCCCGCCGACAGAGGGCGCGGCCCGTCCTCGGCCCGCTGTCATCAGTCACGGTAGGAAGTTGCCCCGCGCTCCGACGTCCCCCGACGAGGATGAGATGCCCTGCAGAGGAGGGGGGGCATCCTGCGTAAGGTGCTCCCGTGACGCCGACGGTCGCGCTGCTCGCCACCTGCTTCAACGACACCATGTGGCCGGAGACCCCGATCGCCACCGTGCGGGTGCTGGAGCGGCTGGGCTGCAGGGTGGAGTTCCCCGAGGAGCAGACGTGCTGCGGTCAGATGCTCACCAACACCGGGTACGCCGGCAAGGCGGTGCCGCTGGTGCGCCACTTCGTCGACGTCTTCGGCGGGTACGACGCCGTCGTCGCCCCCTCGGCGTCGTGCGTGGGGTCGGTCCGCGACCAGCACCACGAGCTCGCCGAGGACGCCGGCGACGACGGCCTCGCCCGCGAGGTGGCGGCGCTGGTCCCCCGGGTCTACGAGCTGTCGGAGTACCTCGTCGACGTGCTCGGGGTCACCGACGTCGGCGCCTACTTCCCGCACCGGGTGACCTACCACCCGACCTGTCACTCGCTGCGGATGCTCCGCGTCGGCGACCGGCCACTGCGGCTGCTGCGGGCGGTGCGCGGCATCGACCTGGTCGAGCTGCCCTACGCGGAGGAGTGCTGCGGCTTCGGCGGCACGTTCGCGGTGAAGAACCCAGATGTCTCGGTCGCCATCGGCGGGGACAAGGTGCGCCACGTCCGCGCGACCGACGCCGAGGTGCTGGTCGCCGGGGACAACTCGTGCCTGGCCCACATCGGCGGTCTGCTCTCCCGCGAGCGGGCCGGCATCCGCACCATGCACCTCGCCGAGGTGCTGGCCTCGACCGAGGAGTCGGTGGCATGACCTCGACCGCGCCGGTCCAGCAGACCACCCCAGCCTTCGTCGGGATGCCGGCCTTCCCCACCGCGGCCAAGCAGGCGCTCGGCAACACCCAGCAGCGGCGCAACCTCCGCCACGCCACGCACATCATCCGGACCAAGCGCGCGGCGGTCGTCTCGGAGGTCGAGGGCTGGGAGCGGCTGCGCGAGGCCGGCGCCGAGGCCAAGGACGAGACGCTGCACCACCTGGCCGACTACCTCGAGCAGCTCGAGGCCCGGCTCATCGAGGCCGGGGCGACCGTGCACTGGGCCCGCGATGCCGAGGAGGCCAACCGGATCGTCGTCGACCTGGTGCGCGCCAAGGGCGTGGACGAGGTGGTCAAGGTCAAGTCCATGGCCACCCAGGAGATCGAGCTCAACGAGGCGCTGGAGGCGGCGGGCATCGCCGCGTGGGAGACCGACCTGGCCGAGCTGATCGTGCAGCTGGGCCATGACCGGCCCAGCCACATCCTGGTCCCGGCGATCCACCGCAACCGATCGGAGATCCGCGAGATCTTCCTCCGCGAGATGGGCGAGGTCGGACGGCCGGCGCCGGAGGACCTCACCGACGAGCCGCGGCGGCTGGCCGAGGCGGCGCGGCTGCACCTGCGCGAGAAGTTCCTCCGCGCCAAGGTCGCCGTCTCGGGAGCCAACTTCGCCATCGCCGAGACCGGCACGCTCGTCGTCGTGGAGTCCGAGGGCAACGGCCGCATGTGCCTGACCCTGCCCGAGACGCTGATCTCGGTCGTCGGCATCGAGAAGGTCCTCCCCACGTGGGACGACCTCGGCACCTTCCTGCAGCTGCTCCCGCGCAGCAGCACGGGGGAGCGGATGAACCCGTACACCTCGATGTGGACCGGCGCGCACGAGGCGGACGGGCCCTCCGACGTCCACGTCGTGCTGCTCGACAACGGCCGCACCCATGTCCTCGCCGATCCCGTCGGCCGGCAGGCGCTGCGGTGCATCCGCTGCTCCGCGTGCCTCAACGTCTGCCCGGTCTACGAGCGGACCGGTGGGCACGCCTACGGCTCGGTCTACCCGGGCCCGATCGGCGCGGTGCTCAACCCCCAGCTGCGCGGGACCGACAACCCGGTGGACAAGTCGCTGCCCTATGCGTCCAGTCTCTGCGGCGCCTGCTTCGACGCCTGCCCCGTCCGCATCGAGATCCCGCGGCTCCTGGTGCGGATGCGCACCAAGGTGGTGGAGAAGGGCGGCAAGGCCCGGGAGGCGGCTGCGATGGCGGCGACCGCTTGGCTCCTCGGTGACGCGCGACGGCTCGAGGCCGCCCAGCGGGGAGCCACGCTGGCCGGGCGCATGCTGAAAGGCCGCCCTATCGGCCCCCTGCCCGGTCCGCTGTCGCCGTGGACCAACGCGCGGGACCTGCCCGCCCCGCCGACGGAGACGTTCCGGCAGTGGTGGCGCCGGACCCACGTCACGCAGGCGGCGAGACCGGGAGGCGGCGCCGGCGCGGAGGAGGACCGGTGACCGCGCGCGAGGAGGTCCTGGCCCGGGTCCGGGGGGCCACTGCCGACGTGACCGCGCCACTGGGCGCCCGCGGGCCGGCACCTGCGATCGCCCAGGAGAGCCCGGGCCGGACGGAGACGGTGGACCTGTTCGCCGAGAACGTCGCCGACTACCGCGCCCGCGTCCTGCGCGTGGACGCCGATGCGGTCGCCGCCGCGGTACGCGAGGCGCTCGCGGAGGCCGCGGCACCCCGGCTCGTGGTGCCGCCCGGGATCCCCGCCGACTGGCTGCCCGGGACCGGCGTGGAGGTGCTGCGCGACGACGGCCTGTCGGCCGGCGAGCTCGACCAGGTCCCGGCCGTCCTCACGGCGGCGGCCGTCGGCATCGCGACCACCGGCACCATCGTCCTCGACCACGGCCCGGACCAGGGTCGCCGCGCGCTCTCCCTGGTGCCGGACCTGCACCTGTGCGTCGTGCACGCGAGCCAGGTCGTGCACGACGTGCCCGACGCGGTGCGGCGGCTGGCACCGAAGGACGGCGCCCAC
>JBIOUF010000074.1:0-4168 GCA_044866695.1 Nocardioidaceae bacterium
GGCGACGCCGCGTTGTCGGCCCGCTTCTTCATCTCCGGGTCGCCGAGCACCTTGCTCAGCGTGGCCGGCTGGACGCCGGTGCCCTGGACGGCGATGTCGAGCTCACCGGCGAGGATCTGGTTGTCGATGTCGTCGGGGTTGACCTTCAAGGTGACGTCGTACTCGTCCGGGAGCGCGGTGCGGTTCGGGTCGGTGTCGGCGTCCCACTCCTCGTTGCGGACCAGCTTGAAGCTCTTGCCCGGCTCGAGGTCGGCGAACTTGTAGGGGCCGGTGGACAGGATCGAGTTGCGGTACTCCGCGCCGGTGTCCTTGTCCTGCGGCACCGGCATCGTCTGGGGCATCTGGGCCAGGTAGTCGAAGCCCGCGAACGGCTGCTTCATGTGGAAGACGATGGTGGAGTCGTCGGGGGTCTCGATCGCCGAGTCGGTGTTCATGTCCGGGGTCTTGAACGGACCCTTGTATCCCGCCGGCAGGTCCAGCATGGCCTCCCAGTAGGCCGGGCCGTTGGGGAAGGTCTCCTTGTCGGTGGAGCGCAGCACGGCGTACTTCACGTCGGCCGACGTCACCGGCGTGCCGTCCTCGAACGTCACGCCGTCGCGCAGCGTGTAGGTCCAGGTCTTGCCGCCGTCGCTGGCCTTGCCGAGGTCCTCGGCCAGGTCGGGGACCAGCTCGCTGCTGGCCTCACCCGGTCCGGCCTTGAACATCGTCAGGGAGCGGCCGTACAGCCGGGCGAAGTTCCAGGAGTACGAGTAGTACGTCTCACCCGGGTCCAGGGTGTCCCAGTCGTCGTTGTTGGCCACGCGCACCACGCCGCCCTTCGCGTCGGAGGCGTTGAAGACCTCGTCGAGCGCGGCGTTGAAGGAGGCGGTGTCGCCGCCGCCCCCGTCGCCACCGTCCCCGCCGTCGTCCCCGCCGCCGCACGCCGACAGGCCGAGCGCCGCCACGGCGACGAGCGCGGCCGCCCGGCGGCCGGTCGGGCGAATAGTCCTTCTCATTCCATCCCCTTCTCTAGCGGCTCTTCGGGTCGAGCGCGTCGCGCAACCCGTCGCCGAACAGGTTGAAGGCCAAGACGGTGAGGAAGATCGCCAGTCCGGGCCAGAGCATGAAGTGCGGGATCGTGTAGTACACGACCGCCTCTGAGACCATCCCGCCCCAGGTCGGCGTCGGCGGCTGGATGCCGACGCCGAGGTAGGACAGCGACGCCTCGAAGATGATGTTGGTGGGGATCAGCAGCGTGGCGTAGACCAGGATCGGCGCCATCAGGTTTGGCAGCAGCTCGGTGAACAGGAGGTACGGACGCCGGGCGCCCAGGCCGCGCGCGGCGTCGATGTACTCCCGCTGTCGCAGCGACAGCGTCTGGCCGCGGATGATCCGGCCGAGGTAGGGCCAGTTGAAGAACCCGATGATGAACACCAGCAGGCCGACCCGCAGGGTGTTGCCCTCCAGGCCGAAGCCCTGGCTGGGGAACACCCCGGCCAGGGCCATCGCGAACACCAGGATCGGGAAGGCCAGGAAGACGTCCATCAGCCGGCTGATGAACGAGTCGACCCACCCGCCGAAGAAGCCCGCCACCACTCCCATGACGGTCCCGATCAGCACCGAGAGCAGGGTGGCGAACAGCGCGATCAGCAGCGAGATGCGGGCGCCGTACACCACCCGGCTGAAGATGTCGCGGCCGTTCTGCGGCTCCACGCCCATCAGGTGGTCCCAGCTCATCCCGCCGAACCGGCCCAGGGGCAGCATCGTGCCGTTCTCGATGTCCACCAGCTCGCGGTGGGACTCGTTGGGCGGGTAGCCGAGGTACTTCACGATGACCGGCGCGAAGATCGCGACCAGCACCAGGAAGACCAGGAAGGCCGCGCCGGCCAGCGCCACCTTGTCCCGCTTCAGCCGCCGCCAGGCGATCTGGCCCAGCGACCGGCCGTGGATCTCCGCAGCCGTGAGACCGGCCTCCGGGTCGAGCGAGCCCGCGCCGGGCTCCATCTCGAGCGGGGTGGTCACGCGAGGGACTCCTGAGCAGGGCAGAGCGCGCCGCAGCGCCGGGCGAGGTCAACGTCTCCCCCTGGTCGCCGACCGTCAAGCCGTACGGCCACCGCGTTGCGCAATCGTGACGCAGCCGCATCGTGCCCGTTGCCAACCGGTGGTCGAACAGGGCAGCCCGCGAGCCTCACCCCCCGGTGACTGAGGAGCGAGCCTGCGAGCGTCTCGAAATCACCGGACCCGGGCAGAGTCTCCGCCACGGCGCCACGCGGCGCTACCCCAGCAGCCCCCGCCGGCGCGCGATGGCAGCCGCCTCGGTGCGGCCCGACGCGCCCAGCTTGCCCAGGATGTTCGACACGTGCACCGAGACCGTCTTGGCGCTGATGTAGAGCTGGCGGCCGATCTCGGCGTTGCTGCGGCCCTCCGCGACCAGGCCGAGGATCTCCGACTCCCGCGGGGTCAGCGTGTCGGGCCGGGACTCGCCGGGCCCGGGCCGGGCGCCGGCCGAGCCCAGCTCGGCGAGCAGCGGCCGGGCGCCCAGCCGATGGGCCGACTCGCGGGCCGCGTCCAGCTGGGTCCGCGCCGCCGCGGTGCGCCCGCTCGCCCGCAGCACCGCGCCGAGCCGGGCTCGCGACCGGGCCTCCTCGAAGACGTGCCCCATGGCCGCGAAGCCTTCGACGGTCCGCTCCCACGCGCCGACCAGCGCCTCCTCGTCGGGGGGGTCGACGCCGGCGGCCCAGCGCAGCCTCAGGCGTTCCGCCCCGGCGCGGTGGACCCAGGCCGTCCCCTCTGCGCCGAAGGGCCGCTTGCGAGCCTCGACCTGGCGCAGCGCCGCAGCCACCGCCTCGGTGAGCGCCGGCCCCCGCCCGGCCAGCGCCGGACGTTCCGCGGCCGGAGCCGTCGCGGCCGCGGTGGCCAGCTGTCCCAGCAGCAGGGCGGAGAGCCGGACCTGGGCCTGGAACGCCGGGTTCCAGATCCGCGAGAGGGTCTGCACCACCTCGTCGTGCACGGCCACCGCCCCGTCGACGTCCCCGGCGTCGCCGTACAGGTCGATGCCGGCCGCGCCGCTGTTCAGCGCGCTGATCCCCTCCCGCTCCCAGGACGGCCGCACGGACGGCAGCAGCTCGAGCGCGGACCTGTCGCCGCGCGCGGCGGCGACCAGCATCCGCACCGACATCATCAGCGCCTCCGGCTCGGGAGGCGGCGCCTGCCCGGCGAGGTCGGCGACCCGCAGCGCCTGGTCGAACCGGCCGCGCTGGTAGGCCATCACCGCTTCCAGCACCCGCGCGTCCATGCCGTACGGCGCCCAGGGCCGGCCGGCCGCCCGGGCCGTCTCCGCCGCCCGGTGGAAGGCCGACTGGGCCGCGCCGAGGTCGGACCGTTCCAGATGCAGCTGGCCGAGCAGGTACTCCCCGCGCATCGTGGCGACCGTGTCCTGCGCGGCCATGGCGTCGGCGATGACCCGCTCCAGTCCGCAGCGAGCCGCGTCGGCGTCTCCCGCGCGGTCGTCGAGGTTGGCCAGCGTCGTGGTGGCCTCTGCGACCACGGCGGGCAGGTTCAGCTTCTGCGCCACGGCCAGGGCCTCACTGGCGACGGAGACCGCCTCGTCCTCCAGCCCTTCGTGCACCAGGGCGCGGGCGTGCACGCTCAGCAGCCGTGCCCGGAGCGGCGAGTCCCCCTCGTCGGCCTGGTCCAGTAGCTCCAGGGCCTGCCGCGTGGCGTCCAGGGCGGACTCGTGGCTCTCGGTGACCATGATGCCGGTGGCCAGCGCCATCAGCAGCCGGGCGCGGTCGGAGCCGGCGAGCCCGCTCGAGGGGTCCTCGAGCAGCCGCCGCACCGCGTCGCGCACGATCGCCAGGGCCCGGTCCGGGTGGCCGCTGGCGGTGACCGCCTCGCTGGTCGCGACCACCAGCGCCACGCGCTCCTCGGCCGCCAGGTGCGCCGGGTCGTCGGCCAGCGCGAGGGCGGCCTCGAAGTGCCGGGCCGCGTCGTCCGGACCGGCCACGGCCATGGCCTCCTCGCCGGCCTGGATGCCGGCCCGCAGCGCGGTGGCGACGTCGCCCGCGGCCCGGGCATGCGTGGCCAGCTCGGCGGCGGTGCCCTCCACGACGCCGTCGCGCAGCGCCGCGACGTACGCCGCGTGCAGCCTGACCCGCTCGCCCGGCAGCAGGTCGTCGTGAACCGCCTC
>JBIOUF010000075.1:0-5480 GCA_044866695.1 Nocardioidaceae bacterium
CCGTCCGGCGACGCCGCCAGCGCCTTCACCGTCCCGTTCACCGACGGCGCCCACCCCGCCACCAGCTGCCCCGTGGTGATGTCATAGGCCACCAGGTTCGACCGCGCCGTCAGGCTCGTCCCCGCCGGCGCACCCGCCGGCCGCACGTCCGAGAACGCACCCCCCGCGTACACCGTGTTGCCCACCATCGTCTGCGCCCACACGATCCCCGAGTCCAGCTGCACCGTCGGCAACGGGTCCGCCGTCACCGTCGAAGCCGGGTCCCGCTGCTGGAGCTGCGAGGCGCCGGTGGTGTCGGCGGCGTCGGCCGGCTGAGGCACCAGCGCCAGGGCCGTCGCGGCAAGGCCCAGCGCGGTGCACAGCGCGGTGCACAGCGCGGTGCACAGCGAGACGGCCGCCCGGCGGGCGGTTCGCAGAGTCACAGACATGGTCTGGCCGCCCCCCGCGGCCTACGACACCGCGCCCTCGAAGCGTGCCACTCCGGCACCCGCGGTGTACGTGACAAGTATGACGAACCGCCCGGCGGAGTTCTTTGCAATCCCGAAAACGTACGTTCCCTGGACAGACTTCCCGGGCTGGAGCGTGCCGGTGAACGGTGCGGAGGGCTCAGCTGTGAGCGGGGTCGCGACCTGGTTGTCGCCGTAGGTCATGTTCACCATGGCCGTGTCCAGGTCGATCGGCCGCTTCGAGCCGTTGGTGATCTCCACCACGGCCACGGCCGCGGGTCCCCCGGCCTCGCCGGGCCCGCCCGCCTCGACCGACGTCTTCTCGGTGCTCACCAGCCGGACCTCGACGCCGTCCGGCAGCTCGGCCGAGCGGTCCGCCCCGGCCCGGACGGTCTTTCCGGGCTTGCCCGGACTCACCGTCTGCTCGACGCTGCCGCCCGAGGGCGCAGGCACCTCGGTCGTGCGCAGCGGCACCGGGGACGGTGCCGCTGCGGCGGTGTCCGCCGCGGTTGAGCCGTCGTCCCCACGGTTCAGCAGGACGACGACCACCGTCACGATCACGGCCACCGCGAGCGCCGACGCGGCGGCGATGCCTAGGGTGCGCTTGGTCGCCATGGGTACTTCTCCTTCCCGAGCGTGGCGCTCAGCTGACCGTGAGGTCGTCGATGGAGATCACGACCGGCCCGTTGGTCATCGTGCCCGAGCCGTACCCGGAGAACCCGACCTGGCCGGGAGCCTGGAGCGCGGCCTGGGCGTCGGTGGTCGACACGGTCCAGTCGGTCGGCTCGGTCTGGCCGGCCGCCCACACCTTCGCCCGCAGGCGGGTCTGGCTGCCCTCCTCGACCACCTCGAACAGGACCTGCAGCTTCGAGCCGGCGGTGTGCGTGTAGCCGGTCAGGGCCTTGTTCGCGACCAGGGTCTCGGTCGTGCCGACCAGCTTGGCGACGCCGACGTTGACCACGCCGTTCGCCCCGAACCGGAGCTTGAGGCGGTAGTCGCCGGCGCTGCTGCGGTGCACCAGGTAGTTCAGGTGCGCGCCGCCGCCGTTCGCCACCTTGTCGGTGGTCACCACGAACCGCGACACGGTGTCGACCAGCGACACGGGCAGCGTCGCCGTACGGGTCTGCGAGGCGCCGAGGGAGATCCGGCCGGCGCCGCCGGCGACCGAGAAGCCGGTCGTCGGCGTGGTCCAGGTCCCGCCGGCGTCGGCGGTGCCCCAGCCGGAGGTCACCGACCGAGCGAACGCGTCGCCGACCGCGAGCAGCTGGGCGGTCACGGTCACGTCGCGGGTGACCTGGTGGGTGGCCCCGAGGCTGTCGGTGACGGTGAGCGTGACCGGGTAGCTGCCCGCGGCGGCATAGGTGTGGGCGGCGGTCCGGCCGGTGCCCGAGGTGCCGTCGCCCCAGGCCCACGCGTAGCCGAGCGTCGCCCCGTCCGAGGCGGTCGACGCCGACGCGTCCACGGTGGTGGTCAGCCCCTGGGTCGACGCCGTGAACGCCGCGACCGGCTTTGCGTGCGGCTCGGGGGCCGGGCCGGCCACGGTGAGGTCGTCGACCGCGAGGGTGACCGGTCCGTTGGTGACGGTGCTGGTGCCGTAGCCGACGAAGCCGACCTGGCCCGCGGTCTGCAGGGCCGCCTGGGCGTCGGTGGTGGTGAGCGTCCAGTCGGTCGGCTCGCCCTGGCCGTGCGGCCAGACCTTGGCCCGCAGCCGCGTGGAGCCTGCGGTCGTGGTGGTCTCGAACGCGACGTCGAGCTTCGCGCCGGCCCGGTACGTGTAGCCGGTCAGCACCTTGGTGGCGACCAGCGTCTCGGTCGTGCCGACGGTCCTGGCGACGCCGACGTTGACCGCGCCGGCCGAGGAGAACCGGAGCTTGAGCCGGTAGTCGCCCGCGGTGCTGCGGTGCACCAGGTAGTTCAGGTGCATCCCGCCGCCGTCGGCGACCTTGTCCGCGCTCAGGGTGAACCGCGAGACCGTGTCCTTGACCGCGACCGGCAGGGTCGCCGTCCGGGTCTGGGACCTGCCCAGCGAGATCCGGCCCGCCCCGCCGGAGACCGAGAGCCCGGCCGTGCCGGTCCATGCGCCGCCCTGGTCGGCCGCGCCCCAGCCGGTGGCGACGGTCCGGCCGAAGGCGTCCTTCGCGACGTAGGCCTGCGCCTCGACGGTGACCTGCTTGGTGACCTGGTGGGTGCCACCCAGGCTGTCGGTGACCCTGAGGGTCACGTCGTAGCTGCCCGCCGCGCCGTAGGCGTGGGTCGCGGTCCGCCCGGCCCCCTCGGCGGACCCGTCGCCCCAGCTCCAGGCGTAGGCCAGGGTCGCGCCGTCGGAGGCCGTGGAGCCGGAGGCGTCCACCGAGACCGTGGTGGCGGTGACGGCGGCGTCGAAGGCGGCCACGGGGTCGGCGTGCGTCACGGTGACCCGCTTGGTGACCTCGCCGGTGGCTCCCCGGCTGTCGGTCACCCGCAGCCGGACGTCGTAGCCGCCGCCGTGCTGGTAGACGTGGGTCGGCTTGGCCTGCGTCGAGGCGGTGCCGTCGCCGAAGTCCCATTCGTAGGAGGCCACGGTCGCGCCGTCGCTCGCGCTGGACCCGGTGCCGTCGAAGGCCACCGACAACCCCGAGGCGGTCGGCTCGAAGGAGGCCACCGGCGCCACGTTCGGCGCGGTGACGGTGACCTCGCGCGACACCTCGCCGACCGACCCGGTGTCGTCGGTGACGGTGAGCGTCACGGTGTAGCTGCCGGCCGCGGCGTAGGCGTGCTCCGCCGTGACCCCGGTGGCCGCAGCGCTGCCGTCGCCGAAGTCCCAGCGGTAGCCGAGCGGGGTCGCCGAGCGTCCCGGCGCGAGCACCGTGCCGGAGGCGTCGAAGGTCGCGGTGAGGTCGTCGACCTGCGCCGCGAACGCCGCCGCCGGCGGGTGGGCGCCGGTGCCCAGGTCGTAGTGGGCGCGGACGGTGCCGGACGAGAGGGCGTTCGGGTAGACCGCGACCTCGTCGAGCGACCCGGCGAACCAGTGGCTCGAGGGCTGGTGGGTCCAGCCGTTGAGGTTGTCGCCGCCGACCCGCCAGTAGCCGGGGAAGCCCTCGCCGCTGGTCAGGGACCCGTCGGAGGCCCGGAGCGCCCCGTCGACGTACAGGGAGGTGCCGGAGGGGCCTTGCGTGGCGACGACGTGGTGCCACCGGTCGTCGTTGTACGCCGCGGGCGTGGTGACGGTGCGGACGCCGCCCGGGTAGGACCCGAAGGTCAGCCGGCCGTCGTTCTGCATGTAGACGTGCCGGTCGTAGGAGCCGGACAGGTCGCTCTTGCTGCGGCCGTAGCCGATGAGCTTGCCGCCCTGGGTGGTCGCGGTCTTGAACCACAGCTCGGTGGAGAGCTCGCCGGGCGTGGGCACCACGTCCTGGGTGGCCATCCAGCCGCTGCCGTCACCGCTGAACCGCGACGCGGCGTCGCCGTCGCCCTGGATCGCGCCGGCGACCTCGGTCAGGCCCGGCCCGCTGTCGGCGTTCATCACGCCGGTCAGGTCGGGCTTGACGCTGGAGCCGCCACCCAGGCGCCAGTAGCTCGTGGCGCCGTCGTCGAGCACCGCCGCGGCGTAGCCGGACAGCTCCGCGGTCGAGACGGTGACGTTCACCGGCGCGCTCGTGGCGGTGTTGCCGTCGCCGTCCTTGGCCCGGACCCGGTAGCCGTACGCCTGGCCGGACGTGGCGGTCGTGTCGGCGAGCTGGACCCGCGGCTGGTTGAAGTACGTGGACTGCTTCGTCGCCGTTGCGACGGGCGTGCCGGTGCCCTCGCGCAGCAGCTCGTAGGTCAGGTCGAGGTCGTCGCGGTCCCAGTTCGCCGGGATGGACACCCGCACCTGGCCGGCCCGGGCCGAGGTCGCGGTGGGGACCCACGCGTCGCCGCTGAGCCGCGGCGCCTGCTTGGCGCCGCCCGCGGGCCGGCGGGCGAACCGGACCAGGCCCCGCTGGCCCTGGCTGTTCACCCCGGGGAACTCCCCGCCCACCGAGACGAAGTCGCCGTTGCCGGTGACCGACCAGCCGGCCTGGCCCTGGCCGGACGCGGTGCCGGTCAGCCAGTCGGGGAACCAGTTGATCGCCGCGGGGGCCGGGTGGCCGCTCCAGTCGGCGTAGATGTCGTTCACGTTCGCCGAGCGCGAGAGCGTCCCCTTCGCGGCGGCGGTGTAGGCGCTGGCGTTGCGCATGTTCCCCGGAGAGCCGGACCCCTGCGGCATCGAGCCGATCGTCTCGCAGGCGTGCTCGTGGCCGGTGGTGTAGACGGTCCTGCCGTCGGAGTAGACCCCGTAGTGGTCGCCGTGGCAGTCCGCGACCCACTTGATCGCCCCGCTGCCGGTCCTGGCGGCGAAGGTCCCTTCCAGGTTGCCCACCCACTTGTTGGCGTAGACCCAGCCGGTGCCGTACACGGTGTCGGCGTCCGCTGTCAGCGCGAAGATGCCGGCCTTCCCGGCCCCGTCCTGACCCTGGGCGACGCCGTTCACGACCGTGCTGGGCGCCTCCCACGGCACGATCGCGCCGCTGGTCAGGTCCAGCGCCACCAGGCCCCGCTGCGCCACGTCGTTCACCGTGCCGAACCGGCCACCCGCGATGAGCTTGTCCCCCGCCGGGTCCAGCACCATCGCGTCCACCTGCAGGTCACTGGTCGGCGCCCAGCCCAGCAACGCCCCGTTCGACGGCGCGAACGCCGCGAAGTTCCTCCGGGTCACCCCGTTCCCCGCACCGACCAACCCACCCACGTACACCGCACCGTTCGTCGCCACGATCGCGTTCACATACGACCCGCCCACCGCCGCCGCGAACCCGGTCACCAACGCACCGGTCTTCGCGTCGAACGCCGCCAGGTTGTACCGGGTCACCCCGTTCGCCACCGTGAACGACCCACCCACATAGATCCGCGACCCGTCCGGCGACGCCGCCAGCGCCTTCACCGTCCCGTTCACCGACGGCGCCCACCCCGCCACCAGCTGCCCCGTGGTGATGTCATAGGCCACCAGGTTCGACCGCGCCGTCAGGCTCGTCCCCGCCG
>JBIOUF010000076.1:0-10216 GCA_044866695.1 Nocardioidaceae bacterium
TTCTCCGGATCGGAACCGCTGCGAGAGTGATGGCCGTGCGCCGCTATGTCGGGACCATGTACGACAGCAACCGCTGGGACGGCTTCGAGCTTCGCCCCGGCGACATCGTCATCGCTGCGCCGCCGAAGTGCGGGACGACGTGGACGCAGATGATCTGCGCGCTGCTGATCTTCCAGGAACCGGAGCTCCCTGTCCCGTTGAACAGGCTCTCGCCGTGGATCGACATGGAGACCCGGGCCCGCACGGAGGTGGTCGCGGACCTGGACGACCAGACGCACCGCCGGTTCGTCAAGACCCACACGCCGCTCGACGGAGTCCCCAACGATCCGACCGTCACCTACATCTGCGTTGGGCGCGACCCCCGCGACGTGGCGTTGTCGATCGACCACCACATCGACAACATGGACGTCGGCGCGTTCCGCAAAGCCCGTGAGCAGGCGGCAGCGATCGACGGCATCGACCTCGGCCCGGTGCGGTCACAGCCGCCGCGCCCCGACAGCGAGCGAGACCGCTTCTGGCAGTGGGTTGACGACGAGACGCCCTCCACCCGGATCGGGTCGTCGCTGCGGCGCACCCTGGAGCACCTGCAGACGTTCCGCGACGCCGCGGCCGAGCTCGACGTCGTGCACCTGCACTACGACGACCTGAAGGCCGACCTGAACGGGCAGATGCGACAGCTGGCCCTCCGGCTCGGCATCGACGTCGACGAGCGCCGGTGGCCCCGCCTGGTCCAAGCGGCGACGTTCGAGTCGATGCGCAGCAGGGCCGACACGACCGTGCCCGACGTTGGCCCAGAACAGTGGATCGATCCCGCCGCCTTCTTCAGTCACGGCACGAGCGGCCAGTGGCGCGACCTCCTCGACAACGCCGACCTCGCCCGGTACGCAGCCCGCGTGCGAGCGCTCGCGTCCGACGACCTCATCGACTGGGTGCACCGCCAGGCGATCGACTGAGATCCCACCTCGGCGGTGACCCGCACCGGCGGAGCTGACGGTCAGCCTCAGGGCCGTGATCCCCGCGCCCGGCTAGCTACGGGTAAGAACAGGAAGGTGAGTGGAGGACGGGTAGCGAACGGTGGGAGGAAGAATGGCGCGGGTGAGCACCCTGGCTGACGCCGTCCTGCCGCTGATCCGCACGCGGTCCGACCTCTACCGGTATACCGCCGCCAACGCGCACGGCCGGGACATGCACGAGGCGGTCGACATCCTCGAGGCAGCGATCCCCACGACTGAGCCTGCCGAGATCTACTCGGTCACTCACAAGGCGCTGTCGTCGTCCCTGAAGGTGATCGCCCGAGCGGACGATTCAAGCGGCATCATCGGCGACGCCTGCCGGCGCCTGCTGGAGCTCCACCCTCGCGCGGCGGCCGCGGCCAGGACACCGGTCGGGAAGCTGATCGACTGGATGATGAAGTTCCAGTTCGATGACGACGAAGTCGACTACTTCGAGCTCGACCCTGTCGCCTACGCGCCGGCACTCGGCGAGGTCGGCATGGCCAGGTACCGGAAGCGCTTGGCGGAGATCGAAGCAAAGTTCGGGCCTCGCCCATCGCAGGAAGAGCGATGGACGTCGGGGCACTCACATGAGTGGTTCACGCTTGACTGGAACGCCCAGCGGCTGGCGGTTCTCGATCACGACATCGACGCCATCATCCGGACCCACGCGAAGGATCGTCGGGTTGCCGCCTGGCTACAGGACACCGCCGAGACGTTCGAGGAGATCGGCGAGATCGACCTGGCGATCGACTGGGCGAAGCAGGCCACCGACTTCGATCGAGGTCACCAGTCACTCAAGGCCGCCGACTACTGGTGCCGCCTCCTCGAAGAGCATCGGCCCGCCGAAGCGCTCGGCGCCCGCCTGACGGTCTTCCGCCGCTGGCCGTCGTCGACTACGGCGGCGCGGCTGTACAAGGCCGCCGGCAAGGCGTGGCCCGACCACCGCGACGAGGTCGTCGCGACGCTCGCTGCGAGCCCGAGCGACGCGGTGCTGTTCGCGCTGCTGACGCTGAAGGAGCCAGAGTTCGCCTGGAACCTCGCGCACTCGCTCGCACTCGACAGCGACCACACGTGGAGCGAGCTGGTGAAGGCGTACGAGAAGGTCGACCCGATCGCGACCCTGCCGATCCACCGGCGCCTTGTCGAGAACGAGCTGGTCGAGGCCGGGGCGCAGCACTACCGACTCGCCGCGCGACGCCTCGCGAAGATGCGCAAGCTCGCGGCCGGGACGGACAGCTCGGCCGACGTGTGCGATTTCATCGCCGATCTGCGGGACATTCACCGTCGGCGTCCTCGGCTGCAGCAGGAGTTCGATCGAGCGGGGCTCCCGTGAACCAAGATGGCGTCAGAAGAGGCCGAGCTGGTCAAGCAGGCCCTGCGCCGCGGTGAGGATCGCTTCGGCATGCTCGATGGCTTCGCCCGCCTCGTCCTGGGTGGCGTCGTCGCCGGGGCGCTCGGGATACTCGAGCTCGTTGCGACGTCGTCGCAGTGCACCGAACTGTCGGAACCCCGGTCCGAACTGGGCGCGGACGGCCTGCTCGACGGCGTAATGGCCGCCCTTCGTCGTCGGCCGAAGCCCCTGATGCGCAAGCAGCGCGGTCAGCGCCTGCCGAGCGGAGTCGTAGGCCAGCACGAACGCGGAGTCAGGGTCGGTCTCGACCGCAGAGCGGGCGGTGGTCAGCGTAACCGCCGCCTTCTCCAAGAGTCGCTCGCCGTTGGCCGCGGCGCCCGTCAGCTTCTGAAGCTCGCCGGACTCCAGCAGCGCCTCGACCTCGGACTCGCCTCGCTTCCACCGCGCCATCAGGTGGTCACAAGCTCACGCGTATTGAGCACCGTGACGTGCGGAGAGTCCTTGATCTGGGCGACGAGGGCATCCCGCGGGTCGGCCCACTGCTTCGGCGAGCGGACCACCGGGTTCACCTCGATCCCGAGCCGCGCGTTCGCGCGGTCGGCTGCCTCGTAGACGTCGGCGCGGTCGACCTTGCCGACCACGAGGACGTCGACGTCGTGGGGCGGCGGCCCGGTCTGACCCTCGTAGCGAGCGGCCCAGGAGCCGAAGATCACGACCTGCTCGGCCCCCTCGATCGCGAACTCCTCGGCAATGACGGCCTTCGGACCGAAGGTGATCTCCAGCAACTGGGTCAGGGCCTTGGCCGCGGGATGATCGACGTTGGCCCGGATCAGGCGATTGCGGCCGTGAGTGCGGCTGGTGACCAGGCCGGCCTGGTCGAGGCGGATCACCTCGCGGTGCAGAGTGGAGAGCGGCACGCGCAGGCGGGCGGCCATCTCCGTCACGCCGTACTCCTGCTCAGGGTGCAGCAGCAGCCACATCAGCAACTCGGCCTGATGTTGCGACCGGAACACCGGCAACAGGGCCGGACCATCACTACGCATAACCTGAAGATATCTCCCGGTTATAGGGATCGTCAAGGATGCCGTCACGACCGCTCCCCCTCGTCTTGCCGGGCGAACACCGCGTCGAGGAGTTCGGCGGTCAGCGGGTTCACGTGCTCATTGCGCCGAATGTAGTGCTCGATCGTCACCTTCGGGTCGGTATGGCCGAGCAGCTCGGAGGCCAGGTTGAGGCTGGCCTGCTCGTTGACCACGGTGGCGACAGTCCGGCGGAACATGTGCGGCGTGATGCCCTCGATGCCGGCATCGCCGAGAACCTTGCGGAGTTGGCGGCGCACGTTCGCGGTCGTCAGTGGAGTGCCCTCGCGGCTGCAGAACACCAGCGCGTCCAGCGAGTGGTCCCGCATGAGTGCCATCCGGCGCCGCAGGGCCTCGGCCGTGAACCACGGCAGCGCGATAACCCGGTTCGACCGGTCGGTCTTCGGATGCTCCTGCCGATAGGTGCCGATACCCCGTTCAGAGATCACGGTGCCGCAGACGCGCAAGGTCGCAGGCGTGGTCGTCAGATCCAGGTCACGACGGCGGATCGCCAGCACCTCCCCGATCCGGGCTGAGGTGCCGAGCATGACCTCGACGACCTGGCCGAGCTGCCCGTCCGGGTTCGGGCCCGACGTGCCGCGCGTGGACTCCCACGCCTTGATCACCGCGCGGATCGCGTTGACCTCGGCCGCGGTCAGCGCCGTCGGGGTGCGCTTCGGCTTGTGGAGCCGGGAGACGTTGTCGATCGGGTTGCGCGGCAACACCTCGTGCCTGACCGCCAGGGCGAACGACTGCCGCAACACCGTCCGTGCCCGCTTGGCTGACGAGTATGAGCTCGTGCCCATCTGCTTGAGCAGGGCATCGCAGCGGGCCACCCCGATCTCGCGCAGCGTGAAGCCCTTGAAAGCCGGCAGGACCAGCCGGCGCATGTCGCGCTCGTAGTTGAACCGGGTCGCGGGCGCGATCCGGCCCTCCAGGTCCAGGTCGTTCAACCAGTACTCCACCAGCGCCGGGAACGGGCTGGCCGGCGTGAGCGCCGTGTCGACGGGCTGGAAGGCGTTGCGCTGGGTCAGCCGCTTCTTTAGCTCCGCCTCGGCCGCCGCCCTGGATGCTGCCGTCGCCTGGACCAGCCGGGTCTGGCCGTCCCAGTCGCGGAAGCGGGTGCGGGCCTCGACCTTGCCCTTGCCGCGAACGATGAACGCGATCTCGCCGTACCCACCGATCGGGATCCGTGGCCTACTCATGGCCGACGCCTTCGTGGTGATCCTCGAGCCACTCCTGCACGTCGCTGACCGCGAATCGCAGGTGCTTGCCGAGCTTGAAGGCTCGCGGCGCCCGGCCGGACAGCCGCCAGTCGTAGATGGTCTGCACGGGGACACCGAGGTACTCAGCGAGGTCCTCGACCCCGATCAGGGGCTCGAGCCCCAGCTTCGTCGTACTCATGCCGAGTAGGTATGCGACCGCTGCCGAGCGAGCCCGAAGCGACCGGAACCAACGGCACCAACGTCCGGCTGGGCGGCCCTGCGCACCTGTCAATGTGATGGGTAAACGATGGGATCGCATCTCGCCCCCAAAGCGAAAGTCCAGGTCAACCATGGGCTGACCTGAACTTTCTTCGTAGCGGGGGCAGGATTTGAACCTGCGACCTCTGGGTTATGAGCCCAGCGAGCTACCGAACTGCTCCACCCCGCGTCGCTGGTGTCGATGGTACGTGACGGGCGGGCGGGGGTTCAAATCGGGCCGCGGGCGCGTGCGTCAGCCGCCGCCGGACGGGTTCTGGTTCTGCTTGGCCGGTGGCGCGGGGTTGTTCTGGTTGCGCTGGGCGGTGGCGATGGCGCGCTCGAGGAGGCGCTGGGCGTCGGCGGTGGCCTCGCCGTAGCCGGCGAAGTCACCGTTCTTGAGCGCCCGCTCGGCCTCGGCGAACTTGGCGTCGGCCTGGCGCAGGAGGGCGAGGACACCGGGGGGGGTGCCGCCGGAGGCCTGGCCGGTGCCACCGTTCCCGCCGCCGTTACCCGTGCCGGGCGGCGGGGTGATCACCGGGGTGGTGCCGTCGTCGGATGCCTCGCAGTCCTGCCCGCCGAGGGCGTCGCAGAGCGCCGACCCGAGCGTCGTACCGTAGCCCGCGTTCCGCCCGAAGGAGGCCAGCACGAACTGCAGCACCGGGTACGACCCCTCCCCGCTCTGCTGCAGCGCGTAGACCGGCTGGACGTAGAGCAGACCGCCGCCGATCGGCAGGGTGAGCAGGTTGCCGTACAGGACCTGGGAGTTCTGCTTGATGCCGAGCAGGGCGTCCTGGATCCGCTTGTCGGCGGCGAAGGTGTTCGCGATCTGCGAGGGGCCCTGGACCTGGGTGGAGTCGGGCAGCCGGAGGATGCGGATCTTCCCGTACTCGTCGCTGGTGGCGTCGGAGTCCACCGCGATGAACGAGGCCAGGTTGGACCGTTTCGTGGGCACGTAGACGCTGGTCAGGCTGAACACCGGCGCAGTCGGCTGCTCGCCCTCGGTCTCCGGCGGCATCTGCACCGAGAGCCGGTACGGCGGCTGCTTGTTCGCCTGGTCGGCGGGGTCCTGCGGGACCTCCCACCGGTCCGTGCCCTTGTAGAAGTCCTGGGGGCGGGTCACGTGGTACTGGGCCAGGACGTTGCGCTGCACCTTGAACAGGTCCTCGGGGTAGCGCAGGTGCGCCAGCAGGGACGCGGGGATCTCCGACCGCGGCTTGACCACCCCGGGGAACGCCTCGCTCCAGGCGTCCAGGATCGGGTCGCTGTCCCAGGCGTACAAGGTGACCGTCCCGTCGTAGGCGTCCACGACCGCCTTCACCGAGTTGCGCATGTAGTTGATCTCGTCGGTGGGCAGGGTGACGTACGACGTGGTCGGCGCGAGCGCGTCGGAGGTCATGTCGGACAGGGAGCGGCGCTCGGCGTTGGGGTACCGGTCGGTCAGCGTGTAGCCGTCCAGCACCCACAGCACCCGCCCGTCGACCACGGCGGGGTACGGGTCGCCGTCGACGGTCAGCCAGGGGGCGACCTTCTGCACCCGGTCGCGGGGGTGACGCTCGTAGAGGATCTTGGAGTTCTCGTTGACCCGGCTGGACAGCAAGATGTTGGGCTCGCCGAACTTCAGGGCGTACAGCGCCTTGTTGAACAGCCCGCCGACCGGCACGCCGTCCTCGCCGTCGTAGGTGTTGTTGCCCCCCTCGACGCTGGCCCGTTCGGGGATGTCCAGCTCCACGTCCTGGCCGCCGTCGGGCCTGCCGACGATGGAGTAGCTGGGGCTCTTCTCCCCGAAGTAGACCCGCGGCTGGTAGCCGTCGGAGGTCAGCTCGGTGAGCACGCCCTCGGGGGGCAGGTCCTCCTCGGCCCAGATCGGCTCGCCGTCGTTGTTGCGCGGCCGGTTGTCGGCGTCGCGCTGGTTGCCGTACGCCGCGATCACGCCGTACCCGTGGGTGTAGACGGTGTGCTCGTTGGCCCAGTTGCGCTGTTCGGTGACCAGGCCGGCCTGGTCGAGCTCGCGCACGCCGATGACCATGTCGCGGTCGCGGCCCTCCACGGGGTAGCGGTCGACGTCCAGCACCGACGCGACGCTGTAGTAGCCGCGCACCTGCTGCAGTTGCTCGAACGCCTGGCTCATCCGCGCCGGGTCGATCAGCCGGATCCCGGGCAGCGACAGCGCGCTGGCCTTGACCTGGTCCTGGGTGACCGTCACCGCGGCCGGGTAGCTCTGCTCGGTGACGTCGGAGACGTCGAACGACGCCCGCGTCGCGGCGATGTTCTCCTCCAGGAACGGCGCCTCCTTGTCCGGCTCGGACGGGCGGACCTGGAACTGCCACACGATCCCCGGCCACAGCGCGCCGAGCAGGATCGCCGACAGCACCAGCAGGGCCAGGCCCACGGCGGGCAGCATCCAGGTACGCCGCAGCACGTTGGCGAAGAACAGCACGGCGCAGATGAGCGCGATGAACATCAGGATGTTCTTGCTCGGCAGCACGGCGTGGAACGCCGTGTAGTTCACCCCGGTGAACCGGCGGCCCTGCTCGATGGTCAGGTCGAACCGGTCCAGCCAGTAGTCGACCGCCTTGACCAGCACGAAGAGCCCGAGCAGCACCGACAGCTGCACCTGGGCCGCCCCCGACAGCTTCTCCCCGCGGGACTGCAGCCGGATGCCGCCGAACAGGTAGTGCACGACTGCAGCCGCGACCAGCGCGAGAACCACCGCGGTCATCGCGAAGTTGACCAGGTAGTGCAGCCAGGGCAGGTCGAAGACGAACCAGCCCATGTCGCGCTCGAAGTAGGGATCCTTGGTGCCGAAGTCCCCGCCGTGGCGCCACAGCAGGAACTGCCGCCACTGGCCGGCACCCGACGTACCGGCGAACAGGCCGAGGACGACGCACACGCCGACCATCAGCCACTTGCGCGCAGGCTCGACGACGTCGCGGTAGCGGTCCAGCCCCGCCTGCTCCGGCGACGAGGGCCGGAACGCCGGACGGTGCCGGTAGGCCAGCAGCATGTTGACCCCGACGAACGCCGCCATGACGACGGCGAACAGGGCGAACAGCAGCACGCGGGTGCCCAGCACCTTGGAGAAGACCCCGGAGTACCCCAGGCTGCCGAACCACAGCCGGTCGGTCCACACCGACGTGAAGGTGGACAGCAGGAAGAACACCGCGACCAGGACGACGGCCGTGGCGATCAGCACCCGCGAGCGCTGCGGGCGGCCCGTCGTGGCGGTGGGGCGGCGCGGCGGCCTGGGGTCGTCGTCGTCGAAGAGCCCGCTCACGGCGTCCTCACTGCTTGCTCACCACTCCTGCTCAGGTCCTGCCCAGGTCACTCTTCCAACGTGGTCTGCAACAACTGTAGGAGGGCCGGCACCAGGTCCGGGCTCTCCACCACCGAGTGCTCGTCGTCGTGGGCCCGCATGCGGAGGGCACAGTACGTCGAGCCGGAGCGGGTCACCGCCGCGACGATGCGCACGTCCTGCCGCTCCGGGTGCGACTCCGCCAGCGCCCGGGCGACGGCCGGGTCCTCCGGCAGCACGCCGGCGGACGGAGGCAGCACCAGACGCTCGAGGACCGCCGCGACGCCGCACACCTGCTCGGGGAAGACGACCTGCTCCAGCACGTGCTCCAACGAACGGCCGGGCGGAAGAGTTTCCTGCTCGACGGAGGTCAGCGCGCCCTCGCCCAGCACCCCCGCCAGGGCCGGCTCGCGAGCCAGCAGCTCCTTGGTCGGCACCAGCGCGTAGAGCCGGGCCGGCCGGTCCCAGCCCTCCGCGGCGGCGTGCGCCTCGATCTCGCGGACCACCTGCCGCAGCGCCCGGTCGCCGGTCACGGCCGGCACTCCGGGAGGGGGGCGTCCTGGTCGTCGGCGTACCGCTGCAGGGAGCGCACCGCGCTGTGCAGCGTGGCCGCGCGCACCAGCCGGATCTCGTCGGGCGTCACGTGCGCCGCGAGGGCGGAGGCGCAGTTGGCCGGCGGCACCAGGAACACCTTCGCGCCCACGTCGCGCGCGCCGACGATCTTCTGCTGGATGCCGCCGATCGGGCCGACCTTGCCTGCCGGGGTGATCGTGCCGGTGCCGGCGACGTCGGAGCCGCCGGTGAGCGGGCCTGGGGTGAGCACGTCGTACACGGAAAGGGCGAACACCAGACCGGCGCTGGGGCCGCCGATGCTCTCGGAGAGGTTGACCGACACGTCGAAGGGGAAGCGGAAGCCGGTGCCCACGAACACCCCGACCACGGCCTGGTCCGGGTCGTCCTGGGCCGCCTCCGTGGTCACGGTCTCGGTCCTGCGCTCCCCCTCGCGCAACACGACGAACCGCGCCCGCTCCCCGACCGCCAGCCCGTCGACGATGTCGAACACCTGCTGCACGCGGGTCACCCGGGTGCCGTTGATGGAGACGATCTCGTCGCGGGGCTCGAGCTTGTCCTCCGCCGGGCCGCCGGGGGTCGTGCCGAGCACCTCGGCGTAGGTGTCCAGGTCGTAGCCGAGCTCGGTCAGCGCGGCCGCGACCGCGCTGTCCTGCGAGCCGACCATCTGGACCCTGGACTCCGCGCGCTCGTCCGCCGGGGTCCGGTCCCGCGGGTAGACGCTGTCACGGGGCAGCACCGAGCGGTCCGGGTCCACCCAGGCCGCCATCGCGTCGAACAGGCTCACCCGGCTCCCCGGGCTGGACACCGACACCGTGGTCAGCCGCAGCTCGCCCTCGGTCGGGTAGGTCCGGTGGCCCTGCACCTCCACGATCGGCTCGCCCTTGGTCTCCCCGAGCACGTTCACCGTCGGACCGGGCGACATCAGCACGTACGGCGCGCCGAGGAAGTAGCCGACCACCAGCAGAACCAGCAGGATCACCCCGGCGAGGACCGTGGCGGGCCGTCGGCTCATGCGGCCCACCCTCTCATCCACCCGGTCCTCATCCACCTCCTCCGGCGTCGAGCCGTCAGTCTTGGTGGGTCGAGCCGTCAGTGTTGGTGGGTCGAGCCGTCAGTGTTGGTGGGTCGAGCCGTCGATCCTGGGCTCAGGTGGTACGCCGCGGCGCCGGAGCGGACTCGGGGCGGCGGGAGGGGCGGACGGCGATGCCGGTGCTCCGGTCGCGCGGCGCCACCGGCGCCGGCCGGCCCGCACCGGGGTGCTCGCGCTCGATCGCACGGGCGAACCGGTCGTACGCCGCCTCGGACCGGTCCCGCCCCTCCGGCCGCGGCCGACCCGCCCAGCCGGCCCAGCACATGGCCAGGATCGTCGTCACGGCCGCGGGCACCAGCCACGCCAGGATCTCCACGGGCCCAGGCTAGGCGGCCGCCCGATGCGGACGGTGGAACCGAGTGCGTTCCGGCGG
>JBIOUF010000077.1:0-12816 GCA_044866695.1 Nocardioidaceae bacterium
CGTCGTCGACGACGAGGACGCGCATGAGTGCCTCCGGGCGGTCGAGGAGGCTCCATTGTCCCCGCCCGGCCCTGAACCCCGGCTGAACCCCTCGCCTGCGCCGGGATGTCCCGCGACCGGGTCAGCGCCCCGGCACGGCGTCCAGCAGCTCGCGGACCAGGTCGTAGGTGGCCCGGTCGGCGGCAGCGACCAGGTCCGGCGGCGGGCCCTGCTGCGGCCGGTACGCCGACCCGTCGAAGGTGCCGACGTGGCCGCCCGCCTCGGTCAGCAGCAGCGACCCGGGGGCGTGGTCCCACGGCCGGCCTCGCCAGTAGAGCGCGTAGTCCGCCGCCCCTTCGGCCAGCCGCGGGTAGTCCACCCCGCAGCAGACCCAGGTGAGCTCCAGCGCCGTCAGCCCCCCCAGCGTCCGGCCCACCCAGCTCCGGCGCGCGGTGATGCCGCGCGGCTCCCCCTCGGGCGGGGGGCGGCGCAGCCGGCGGCCGTCGCACCAGGCGCCCGCGCCGAGCTCGGCGACGTACGCGCGCCGGTGCTGCGGCTGCCAGACCCAGCTCCGCACCACCTGGCCGCCGCGAAGCTCGGCGGCCATGAGCGCATGGTCCGGGGAGCCGTGGACGAAGTTGCGGGTGCCGTCCACCGGGTCGACGGTGAACGCGTGCTCGGCGGCCCGGAACCGGTCCACCAGGGCCGGCTCCGCGGACGCGGCCTCCTCGCCCAGCACCAGCGCGGCCGGGTAGGCCCGGCGCAGCGCCTCGGTGATCCGCGCCTCCGCCTCGTGGTCGGCCACCGTCACCAGGTCGCCGGGCCGCTTCTGGGTGACCTCACCGGCCGCCAGGCTGCGGAACCGCGGGGTGACGACCTCCTCGGCCACCTGCTCGAGCAGGGCGAGGACGTCGTCGGTCTCCACGCCGGCAACCTACCGATCCAGGCGCTACGGTGGCTGCGTGCGCGGTGACCGGGTCGAGATCGTCATCGACGCGGGCGACGAGGTCCGCACCTACGACGTGGTGGCCACCCGCAACGGCCGCCGGGTGGAGGTCAACACCGGCCGCGGGATCGTCGAGGTGACCGAGGTGACCCGGGGCGGTACGCCGGTGCGCACCGCGCGGTTCATGGCCAACCGGATCCTCGCCCTGGTCGAGCACCCCGCCGCCGACGTCAACATCGCCGACGAGGTGATCGAGCCGCTGGCGTCCCGCCGCCCCGGCTGACCGCAGCTCGGTGCGGGCGCGCTGGCGTCGCCCTGGCCGATGACCGCAGGCGACGTCGGCGTGTCGCGGTGGTTCTGGGCCACAAGCGGCAATCCGTGCAGGGATCGGCCACAACCGGGCCGGCCCGCTCGCCCACCGGACCCGGCTCGTGTGGTCCGAGGGGCTCGTGTGCTGCGAGGGGCTCCTGTGCTGCGAGGGGCTCGTGTGGCCCGGGGAAGGGGCCCCCCTTCAGTCTCCGAGCTCCTTGCGTCGGCGTACGACGAACTCCTCGAGCTCGGCGCGCACGGCGTCGTCGAGGGGCGGCTGCTCGTACCCGGCGAGCCGGTCCTTCCAGATCTTCGCGGCGCGGGCGGCGGCGTCTGCTCCGCCGCCGCGCATCCAGCGCTCGTAGTTCTCCGAGGAGCTGAGCATCGGCCGGTAGAAGCAGGTCCGGAAGCGCTCCATGGTGTGCATCGCGCCGAGGAAGTGGCCGCCGTGGCCGACCTCCTCGTGCGCGCCGAAGGCGAGGCTGTCCTCGTCGATCTCCAGCGGGGTGAACTCGTGCTGGAGCATCTGCAGGAGCTCGACGTCCATGACGAACTTCTCGTAGCCCGCGACCAGGCCGCCCTCGAGCCAGCCGGCGGAGTGCATGACCCAGTTGGTGCCGGCCAGGAACGTCGGCAGCAGCGTCATCAGCGCCTCGTAGCCGGCCTGCGCGTCGGGCACCTGGGAGGAGGTCATCCCGCCGCCCGCCCGGAACGGCAGCCCGAAGTGCCGGGCGATCTGGCCGGTGCAGAGCAGCCCGACCCCGGACTCCGGGGTGCCGAACGTCGGCGAGCCGGACTGCATGTCGATGTTGGACAGGAACGACCCGAAGATGACCGGGCAGCCCGGCCGCACCAGCTGGGAGAGCGCGATGCCGGTCAGCGCCTCGGCGATCTGCTGCACCAGCGCCGCCGGCACCGTCACCGGCGACATCGCGCCCATGAGGATGAACGGGGTCAGCACGACCGGCTGGCCGGCGGCGCTGTACTCCAGCTGGGCCTCCAGCATCCGCTCGTCCCACCGCAGCGGGGAGTTGCAGTTGATCAGCGAGATCGACACCGGCGTGGCCTCGATGACGCCGCGGCCGCCGAACAGGATCGACCCCATCTCGATGGTGTCGCGGGCGTTGACGCCGGAGACGACGTTGCCCATGTAGACCTTGTCGGTCAGCGTCTGCAGCGCGTAGGTCATGTCCAGGTGCCGGGAGTCCAGCGGGGTGTCGTTGGGCTCGCAGATCACCCCGCCCGCGGAGTCCAGCACGGAGAAGGACTGGGCCAGCTTGGTGAACCGGCGGAAGTCGTCCATGGTCGCGTCCCGGCGGACCTCGCCCTCGCGGACGAACGGGGGGCCGTAGACCGCGCCGAACGCCATGGAGTCGCCGCCGATGTGGACGCTGTTCGCCGGGTTGCGCGCGGCGACGTCGAACTCGCGCGGGGCCTTGCCGACCTGCTCCAGCACGAACTCCGGGTCGAAGAACACCGTGCTGTCCTCGACCTTCTGCCCGGCCTCCCGGAACAGCTCCAGGGCCCGCTCGTGGGCGAACTCGACGCCGATCTCGCTGACCAGCCGGCGCCAGCCCCGGTCGAGGGTCTCCATCGCGTCGCCGGAGAGGATCTCGTAGCGGGGCATCGAGTTGGTGAACATGCGGGTCCTCCTGGGAGCTGGCTTGACCGTGGCTACCGTGGCATCCTAACCTCATCATATGGAACTACGGTTCCATGATGTGGAACCCTTCCCCCACCCCGACGCAGGAGCGGCATGAGTGGCACCCAGGCCGTCGACCGGGCCGCCGCGCTGATCACGCTGGTCGTCGAGGCCGACGAGCCGATCGGCTTCAGCGCGCTCGCCGACGAGACCGGCCTGGCCCGCTCCACCGTCTCCCGGCTGCTCACCGCGCTGGAGCGCGCGCACCTGCTGGAGCGGGACCCGTCCGGCGCCTTCCTGGCCGGCCCGCTGTTCGCCCTGTACGCCGCCCGCCACGACCCCACCCGCGAGATCAGCCGGCTGGCGGCCTCGACGCTGCACGCCGTGGCCGAGCACACCGGGGAGACCACCCACCTGGCCGTCCCCCGAGGCGGCGACACCGTGGTCCAGGTGGCCCAGGTGGAGTCCCGGTACGTGCTGGGCGCGCGCGACTGGGAGGGCGTCCACGTGCCGCCGCACTGCTCGGCGCAGGGCAAGGTGCTGCACGCCTACGGCGCCCTGCCCAGGCCGACCGGCAAGCTGGAGACCCCCACCCCCGACTCGATCGCCACCCTGGACGACCTGGACCGCGAGCTCGAGAAGGTGCTGCGCCGTGGGTACGCGGTCACCCGTGACGAGCTCGAGGCCGGCCTCACCGCCGTGGCCGCGCCCGTGCGCGGCCGGGACGGCGCCGTCGTCGCCGCCCTGGGCGTCTCCGGGCCGACCGCCCGCCTCGCCGCCGCAGCCGACCAGACCGGCCGGCTGCTCGTCGAGCACGCCGACGCACTGTCGCGCATGCTTCGCCGTCGTCCGCTCAAGGAGGGAGCCGCATGACACCCGAGGAGATCCTGCAGGGGCTCTACGACGAGACCCTGCGGGGCAACGGTCCGGCCGTACTGGACCTCACCCACCAGGCGCTGGGCATGGACATGGAGCCGCAGTCGCTGCTGTTCGACGCCTTGATCCCGTCGCTGGAGGAGGTCGGCGCGCGGTTCGAGCGCGGCGACTTCTTCGTCCCCGAGATGCTCATCGCCGGGCGGGCGATGGCCGGGGCGATGGAGGTGCTGCGGCCGCTCCTGGCCGAGACCGGCGTGGAGACCGTCGGGAAGTTCGTGATGGGCACCGTCAAGGGCGACGTCCACGACATCGGCAAGAACCTGGTCAACATCATGCTCGAGGGCGCCGGCTTCGAGGTGATCGACCTCGGCGTCCAGGTGGCCCCGGAGAAGTTCGTCGCCGCGATCGAGCAGCACCAGCCCGACATCGTCGGCTTCTCGGCGTTCCTGACCACGACGATGCCGATGTTCAAGGCCAACATCAACGCCCTGCAGAAGTCCGGGCTGCGCGACTCGGTGATCGTCATGGTCGGCGGCGCGCCGGTCACCCAGGAGTACGCCGACGCGGTGGGCGCCGACGGGTACGCCGCGGACGCGTCGGCGTGCGTGAAGAAGGCTAAGGACCTGTTGAACAAGCGGAGAGCACTGGTGAGCGCATGACCATGACCACGACCACGACCCGGCACGAGACCCGGCTTCGGTCCGCCACGCGCGAGGTCGTGATCGGGCACGACCGGCCGTTCTGCGTGATCGGCGAGCGGATCAACCCGACGGGGCGCCGGATCTTCCAGGAGCAGCTGCGCGCGGGCGACCTGTCGGCGATCGAGCGCGACGTGGCGGCCCAGGTCGCCGGCGGCGCGCACGTGCTCGACGTCAACATGGGCGTGCCGCTCACCGACGAGGCCGAGCTGCTCACCAAGGCGATCCGGCTGGTCCAGTCGCTGACCGACCTGCCGGTCTGCATCGACTCCTCGGTCGTCGAGGCGCTCGAGGCCGGCCTGGCGGCGTACCAGGGACGCGCGCTGGTCAACTCGGTGACCGCCGAGGACGAGCGGCTGGAGCAGATCCTGCCGCTGGTCAAGCGGTACGACGCCGCGGTCATCGCCCTGCCGAACGACGCCGACGAGATCCCCATGGAGGCGGAGAAGCGCCTGGAGCTGACCCGCAAGATCGTCGACGTCGCCACGAACGAGTACGGCATCGCTGTCGCGGACATCGTCATCGACCCGCTGGCGATGCCGGTCGGCGCCGACACCTCCGTGGTCGCGACCTTCTTCGAGACCGTCCGGGGGATCCGTGACGAGCACGGGCTGAACATGACCTGTGGCGCGTCCAACGTGTCCTTCGGGATGCCCGACCGGCACGCGCTCGGGGCGGCGTTCCTGCCGATGGCGATGGCGGCCGGGCTGACCAGCGCGATCATGGACGCGCGCACCCCTCAGATCGTGGACGCGGTGCGCGCGGCCGACCTGCTGCTCGGCCACGACGACTGGGGCGCGGCGTGGATCTCCGCGCACCGGAGCCGCCAGGCGGCCGCGAGCTGAGATGGCCGGTTCCGACCCGCTGGACTTCCCGGTCGACGCCTACGGCCGCGAGGGTCTGCTCGAGCCGCCCGCGGCGCACCTCGGCTCCGGCGCCGACGGCAGCGGACGGGTCGAGCTGGCGTTCACCCCGGCGGGCCGGTCGGTGCGGGTCCCGCCCGGGGTCACCGTGTTCGACGCGGCCAGCTGGAACGGCATCGCCATCGACTCGACCTGCGGCGGGCACGGCACCTGCAAGAAGTGCAAGGTCCAGGTCGTCGACGGCAGCGTGCCGGTGTCGCGGCTGGACGTGCGGGCGTTCAGCGCCGACCAGCTGCGGCAGGGCTGGCGGCTGGCCTGCCTCGCCCAGGCGCAGCGCGACCTGACCGTCGCCGTACCACCGCTGGTCACCCGGCCGAAGGCCGCCACCGTCGGCGTCGGCCGCCAGGTGATCCTGCGGCCGGCGGTCCAGAAGCGGTACGTCGAGCTCGCCGAGCCGACCCTGTCCGACCAGCGCCCCGACCTGCAGCGGCTGACCGACGCGGTCGACGACCTGGAGCTCCGCCCCGACCTGCACGCGCTGCGCCGGCTGCCGACGGTGCTCCGGGCGGCCGACTACAAGGTGACCGCCGTCGTGGTGGACGAGGCGCTGATCGACGTGGAGCCCGGCGACACCACCGAGACCAGGCTGGGCATCGCGTTCGACCTCGGCACCACCACCGTCGTCGCGACGCTGCTCGACCTGGTCACCGGGACGCCGATGGCGGTGCAGTCGATGCTCAACCGGCAGCAGCCCTTCGGCGGCGACGTGATCACCCGGATCAGCGCCACGATGATGGACCCCGACGCGCTCGGCCGGCTGCAGGCGCTGGCGCAGGACACCCTGGCCGAGCTCGCGCAGGCGGTGTGCAAGGAGGCCGGCGCCGACCCCGGCACGGTCTACGAGGTCGCGCTGGCCGGCAACGCCACCATGACCGCGCTGGCCCTGGGGATCGACCCGGAGCCGCTCGGCATGGCGCCGTTCGTCATGTCGACCGCGGCCCCGGTCGACATCCGGGCGGCCGAGCTCGGCCTGGACCTGCACCCGGGCGCGCGGGTGATGGTCTTCCCCGCCCTCGGCGCGTACGTCGGCGGCGACATCGTCGCGGGCATGCTGGCCACCGGCATGGACCGGGACAAGCGGGTCCGGCTGTTCGTCGACGTCGGCACCAACTGCGAGATCGTGCTCAGCGACGGCGACCGCATCCTCGCCACCGCCGCACCCGCGGGTCCGGCGTTCGAGGGCGGCGCGATCCGCTGCGGCATGCGGGCCGCCGACGGCGCGATCGAGGTGGTCCGGCTCGGCGCCGACTCCGTGGAGCTGCAGGTGATCGGCGACGTCGAGCCGCAGGGGCTGTGCGGCTCCGGGCTGGTCGACGCCGTGTCGGAGCTGGTCAAGGCCGGGCTGCTGGACTCCAGCGGGCGGTTCGTCACCGGCGAGGTCGCCGCGCAGGTCGCGCCCGCGCTTGCCGACCGGCTCACCGCGGTCGGCGAGGAGCGGGTGTTCGTGTTGCATCGACCAGAAGATGTCTCGGACCCTGCCGAGACGGTGTACCTGTCGCAGCGGGACGTGCGCGAGCTGCAGTTCGCCAAGGCGGCCATCTCCACGGGCTGGTCGCTGCTGCTCGAGGAGCTCGGTCTCGAGCACGGCGACGTGCAGCAGGTCCTGCTGGCCGGCTCGTTCGGCAGCTACCTGTCCCCCGCCTCCGCGGTGCGGATCGGGCTGGTCCCGCGGCTGCCCGTGCTGCGGATCGTCTCGGCCGGCAACGTCGCCGGCGAGGGCGCCAAGATGGCCCTGCTCTCCCTGCGCGAGCGGGCCGGCGCCATGACGCTGCTGGAGGAGGTGCGCTATGTCGAGCTCTCCGACCGTGCCGACTTCAACGACGCGTTCGTCGACCAGCTGGCCTTCCCGGTCTGAGCCGCTCTCCGGCCGCGTCGCGCTGGTCGCCTGCGGGGCGATCGCGCAGCCGGCCGCGTCGGTCGCGGCGCAGGCGGGGCTCCCGGTCGACGTACACCCGCTGCCGCCGCTGCTGCACAACCAGCCCCAGCGGATCGCCGGCGAGGTGGAACGCGTGGCCACCCGTCTGGCCGCGACGTACCGCGCCGTGGCCGTCGGGTACGCCGACTGCGGCACCTACGGCGCCCTCGACGACGTCTGCGCCCGGCTCGGGCTGCGCCGGCTCGACGGGCTGCACTGCTACGACCTGTACGCCGGCCCGTCGCGGGTGGAGCGGTTCTTCGCCGAACAGCCGGGGACCTACCTGCTCACCGACTTCCTGGTCCGGTCCTTCCGCCGGACCGTCGTCGCCGAGCTGGGCCTGGACCGCTACCCCGAGCTGCGCGAGGAGTACTTCCGGCACTACACCCGCGTGGTCTGGCTCGCCCAGCACCCCGACGACGAGCTGACCGCCCTGGCCGAGGACGCCGCCGCCGTGCTCGGGCTCCCGCTGACCGTCGTCCCCACCGGCACCGTCCGCCTGGAACGAGCCCTGCGACGGCTCCTGGACTGAGCTGACCTGCACTGAACCGAACTGAGCTGGACTGAGCTGGACTGAGCTGATCCGGGCTGAACTGGACTGAGCTGAACAGCCGCCCTCACGCCCCCCTTGACGCCGAGCCGGCGTGTCTTCCTCCCGCTCGACGGCCCACCCGGCGGAACCTACGCCGACTCGGCCGCCCACCCGGCGGAGGATGCGCCGGCTCGGCCACCCACCCGGCGGAGGATGCGCGGGGTCGGGGGGTCAGGAGACGGGGACGTGGTCGTGGTCGCCGAGGCGCTCGAGCTGGGCGCGGCGCCAGGCCTCGGTCTCGGCGACCTGGTTGAACGTGAAGACGTGCAGGCCGGCGACGCCCATGGCCGGGTCGGCGAACGTGCGCGCGCAGCGCTCCAGGAACCGCATCGGCTCATAGCCCGGCGCCGCGATCCGGGCGAACACCCGCTTGTTCTTGTTCAGGAACCGGGTGGACTCGCCCACCCCGATCCGGGTCGCCATGGTCAGCAGCTTGGTCCGCTCGACCGGGCCGGGCACGCCGACCCACACCGGCATCGGCACCCGTCGCTCCCGGAGCCGGTGCACCCACTTGTTGACCAGGTCGGCGTCGAAGGTGAGGTTGCTGATCACGTCGGTGGCGTGGTGGCGCTTGTCCCACATGGCCTGCACGGTCAGGTCGTCGTGGATGGAGGGGTGCGACTCGGGGTACCCGGTGATGCCGACGTGCGGGAACGGGTCGCCCATGGCCTGGAGGTCCCGCAGCAGGTCCAGGGACTCGGTGTAGTCGCCGGCGGCCGGGTCCTGGTCGCCGGCGGGCACGAACACGGTGTCGATCCCGACAGCGCGCAGCCGGGCCACGATCTCCTCCAGCTCACCGCGCCCGCTGACCATGCGCGCCGCCAGGTGCGGCACCACCCGGTAGTCCCCGGCCAGGCGCTCGGCCAGGCCCAGCGTCGCGCCGAGCCCCTTCGCGGGCGACGCGGTCACGGTGACGATCCGTCCGGCTGGGACGTGCTCGCGCAGGGTGGCCTCGATGCTCGCGGTCGGGAGCACTTCGAAGCGCGGGTCGGCGAGCACCCGGCCGAGCGCCGACCTCCGCGTTTTGTTGCGCATCAAGAAACCCGTTTCGCCATACGCGACACTGGGCTCAGCGTAGACCCCCGCCGCAGGCCCAGCAAGCGCCGCCGCGGGCCGGCTCAGCGCGGGGCGAGGCCGGTGAGCAGCAGCCCGTAGACGGCCTCCAGGTCCCGCTCCAGCCGGGCCCCCGGCACCCTGGTCCACTCCCCGGCCAGGGCGGGGTGGTGGAACCGCGCGGTCGCGTGCAGCACCGCCCGGCCGTCCCGCCGGGGGTCGTCGGACGCGAGGTGCCCCGACGAGACCCCCTGGGCCAGGATCCGGCCGAGCTGGTCGGCCAGCTGGTCCACGTGTGCGGCGACCACGTCGCGCGACTGCCAGGTCAGCTGCTGGAAGGTCTCGAACAGCTCGGGGTCCTCGCGCGCCATCCGCTGCTTGGAGCCGGCCAGCAGGAGCAGCCACCTGCGCAGCCGCTCTGGCGCCGGCCCGGGAGCGGCCACCACCTCCTCCAGCGGCGCCGACACGCGGTGCAGCCAGCGTTGCGTGACCGCGTCGCGCAGCGCGGCCTTGCTGGCGAAGTGCCGGTAGACGCTGCCGTGGCTGACCCCGAGCGCGCGGGCGACGTCGACGACCGAGGCCTTGGCCGGGCCGAACCGGCGGATCACCCGCTCCGCGGCGTCCAGGATCGCGTCGGACGTCAGCGGTTCGGTGGTGCGCAGTCCGACCACGGGGTCACCGCTCGCTGTCGAGGAAGGCCATCTGCCTGGCGTCGTACCGGCTGCCGGCCACCGCGTCTGCCGGGAGCGCCGCCTCGACGGCCGCCAGGTCGTCCCCGGAGAGTCGCAGCTCGAGCGCGCCGAGGGACTCGGCGAGGCGCTCCCTGGTCCGGGCCCCCACCAGCGGCACGATGTCGTCGCCGCGGCTGAGCACCCAGCCGATCGCCACCTGCGCGACGGTGGCGTCGCAGCGCTGCGCGACCTCGCGCAGGGTCTCCACCAGGGCGAGGTTGCGGTCCAGGTTGTCCCCGGCGAACCGCGGCAGCCGGCTCCGGAAGTCCTGCGAGTCCCGGTCGGCGGACCAGTGGCCGGAGATCAGCCCCCGGGACAGCACGCCGTACGCCGTCACGCCGACCCCGAGCTCGCGGGCGGTCGGCAGGATCTGGTCCTCGACCCCCCGGCTGACCAGCGAGTACTCGACCTGCACGTCGCTGACCGGGTGCACCGCATGGGCCCGGCGCAGGGTGTCCGCGCCCACCTCGGACAGCCCGAGGTGGCGCACGTACCCGGCCTGGACCATCTCGGCGATCGCCCCGACGGTCTCCTCGACGGGCACCGCCGGGTCGACCCGGGCGGGCCGGTAGACGTCGACGTGGTCGGTGCCCAGGCGGCGCAGGGTGTAGGCGAGCGCGTTCTTCACCGCCACCGGCCGGGTGTCGTTCCCGAGCCATCCCCCGGCCGGGTCGCGCAGGGTCCCGAACTTGACGCTGATCGTGACCTGGTCCCGGTCGCGGCCGCGGAGGGCGTCGCGGAGCAGCATCTCGTTGTGCCCCATGCCGTAGAAGTCGCCGGTGTCCAGCAGGGTGACCCCGGCGTCGAGCGCGGCCCGGATGGTGGCCAGGCTCTCCGTCTCGTCGGCGGGGCCGTAGAGGTCGGACATGCCCATGAGGCCGAGGCCCACGGCGGACACGGTGGGCCCGGAGCGGCCGAGGGCGCGTGCGGGGAGGGTGTTCATGCCGCCAGTGTCCCTGACAATTGACAGAATCGCAATACTGTCAGTCACACCCACCCGAGAGTGTCGGAGCCGTCGCCTACAGTCCCGTCCAGATGTCGGGCGCCGGCGACGGCGCGGGCCGCAAGGAGGTGAGCCGGTGCTGGTCGTGCACCGCGCCGAGCGCGCAGACCGCCTCGTCGCCGGTCTGGCCGAGCTGCTGGGCACGCCCCTGGACGACCCGTTCACCCCCGAGGTGGTGGCGGTCCCCTCGCGCGGGGTCGAGCGGTGGATCTCCCAGCGGCTCGCGGTCTCCTTGGGCGCGACGGCGGTCGAGGGGGGCGTGTGCGCCAACGTCTCGTTCCCGTCCCCGGCTCGGGTCGTGGCCGACGCGCTGGCCCGGGCCACCGGACTGGACCCGGCCGACGACCCGTGGACGGAGCGCCGGCTGGCGTGGTCGGTGCTCCGGGTCGTCGACGAGGTGGCCGGCTCCGACGGCTTCGAGACGCTGGGCCGTCATCTCGGCGTGGTCCCGGGGGACGCCGGCGATGCCGACGACCCCCGCCGAGGGCGCCGCATGGCGGTCGCCCAGAAGCTCGCCGGCCTGTTCGCCTCCTACGCCGCACAGCGCCCCGTCATGCTGCGCGACTGGGCCGCGGGGGCCGACACCGACGGCGGCGGGCCGCTCGACGCCGACCTGCGGTGGCAGGCCGAGCTGTGGCGCCGGCTGCGCGAGCTGGTCGGGCTGCCCAGCCCGGCCGAGCGTCTCGACGGCGCGTGCGCGCGGCTCCGCGGGGAGCCCGGGCTGGTGGGCCTGCCGGGTCGGCTGTCCCTGTTCGGTCCGACCCGGCTGTCCACCGACCAGCTGCTGGTCCTCGACGCGCTCGGCGAGGCCCGCGACGTCCACCTCTGGCTGCCCCACCCGTCTCCGGCGCTGTGGGAGGCGGTGTCCGGCCGCCTCGGGGAGCGGCGCGGCGACCGGGCTCCGGCCCGGCGCGGTGACCCGACCGCCGAGGCGGCCCGGCATCCCCTGCTGGCCAGTCTCGGACGCGACTCCCGCGAGATGCAGCTGCGGCTCGCCGCGACCACCCACGTCTCGGTCGACGAGCACCTGGCCGTCGCACCGGGCCCCGCCGCGGAGACCCTGCTCGGAGGGCTTCAGCGCGACCTTCGCGACAACCGCCCGTCCCGCCCGCCCGACCGCGCGCCGGACCCTGCCGACCGCTCCGTGCAGGTGCACTCCTGCCACGGCCGGCAGCGCCAGGTGGAGGTGCTGCGCGAGGTCGTGCTCGGGCTTCTCCAGGACGACCCCACGCTCGACCTGCGCGACATCGTCGTGATGTGCCCCGACATCGAGGCGTTCGCCCCGCTGGTGAGCGCGTGCTTCGGCGGCCTGGACCCCCTCGGGGAAGCGGCCGCCGGGGACGGCGGGGACGGCTCGGCGGCCGTCCACCCCGGTCACCGGCTCCGGGTGCGCCTGGCGGACCGGTCCCTTCGGCAGACCAACCCGGTGCTCGCGCTCGTCGCGCGGCTCCTGGAGCTCGCCGACGCCCGGGTGACCGCCTCGGAGGTGCTGGACCTGGCGGCCATGCCGCCGGTCCGGCTGCGGTTCGGGTTCGACGACGACGCGCTGGAGCGGGTCGGTGGCTGGGTGCGCGGCGCGGGAGTCCGGTGGGGGCTGGACGCCGCCGCGAGGGCCCCCTACCGCCTCGACCGGGTGCGACAGAACACCTGGGAGGCCGGGCTGGACCGCATCCTGGTCGGCGTCGCCATGGACTCCGCCGACCTGCGCGGCGTCGGCCTGGCGCTTCCGCTCGACGACGTCGACAGCAACGACATCGACCTCGCGGGCCGCCTCGCCGAGCTGGTCGACCGGCTGGCCGCGGCCGTCGCCGGGCTGCGCGCCGACCGGCCGCTGGAGGAGTGGGTCGCCGCGCTCGAAGCGGCCCTGGACGACCTCGCCCTCACCGCGCCGTACGACGCCTGGCAGCTCACCCAGGCTCGCGCGGAGCTCGCCGGTGCCGTCGCCGCCGCCGCGGGCGCGCCCGGCGCGCGGCTGTCGCTGGCCGACCTGCGCTCGCTCCTCGCCGACCGCCTGGCCGGCCGCCCCACCCGGGCCAACTTCCGCACCGGCCACCTCACGGTGTGCTCGATGGTGCCGATGCGGTCCGTCCCGCACCGGGTGGTCGTGCTGCTCGGGCTGGACGACCTGGTGTTCCCCCGGAGCACCAGG
>JBIOUF010000078.1:0-5237 GCA_044866695.1 Nocardioidaceae bacterium
GAGGGGCTGGGCAACAAGTTCCTCTCCCACATCCGCGAGTCCGACGCGATCTGCCAGGTCACCCGGGTGTTCCGCGACGACGACGTCTCCCACGTCGAGGGCAAGGTGGACCCCGCCGGGGACATCAGCACGATCCAGACCGAGCTGATCCTGGCTGACCTGCAGACGCTGGAGAAGGCGGTTCCCCGGTTGGAGAAGGAGGCCCGCGGCAGGAAGGAGCTGGCCGGCACGGTCGCCGCCGCGAAGCAGGCGCAGGCGGAGCTCGAGACCGGGACCCCCGTCATCGCCGGCGGCGTCGACCGCGAGCTGCTCCGCGAGCTCATGCTGCTGACCGCCAAGCCGTACCTCTACGTCTTCAACTGCGACGCCGACGAGCTGGCCGACGAGGAGCTCAGACGGCGGATGCGCGACCTCGTGGCGCCCTCGGAGGCGATCTTCCTCGACGCCAAGCTCGAGTCCGAGCTGGTCGAGCTGGACGACGAGGCGGAGGCCCGCGAGCTGCTCGCCGAGATGGGGGTCGAGGAGCCCGGCCTCGACGTACTGGCCCGCGTGGGGTTCGACACCCTCGGCCTGCAGACCTACCTCACCGCCGGCCCGAAGGAGGCCCGCGCCTGGACCATCCGCAAGGGCGCGACGGCCCCCGAGGCGGCCGGGGTGATCCACACCGACTTCCAGCGCGGCTTCATCAAGGCCGAGGTGGTGTCGTATGACGACCTCGTCGCGGCCGGCTCCATGGCTGCCGCCCGCGCCGCCGGAAAGGTGCGCATGGAGGGGAAGGACTACGTGATGCGGGACGGGGACGTCGTCGAGTTCCGCTTCAACGTGTGAATCGGCGCGTTTGCGCAGGTCGTCAGAGGGGGTGTAACCGTGGTGTAACCGCTCCCGGTCCGCACAGAGTCCGCAAGAGATTCAGCAGGATGGGCTCGGTCAGGCTGTTTCGCAGGGCCAATCTCGGGCCAATCTCCGGACTCGGTGCCATCAGTTGGCACGTACGTGACGTGACCTCTTGGCGGCGCCATGGTGTTTTCCAGGGAGCGGCTCCTCGCGCGCTCATGCGGATGACCGCGTGTTTCCTACACGACGTCGGACGTCGGATGTGATGACGAACCGCGCGGCATTCGGCGGGTGATCAACGCTCGTGACCTTCGCCTCTGTGCGTGGCGTTGGGAAGACCTACCGTGAAGGTGAGGGCAACTGCCCGAAGTCGGGCAGGCTCATCGGAGGTGATCGTCGATGAGTACGACACCACTGCAGCAGCATGGCATGCACTGGGTACCCGAGACTCAAGTGGGCAAGTGGGCTCTTTCGCTCGCGGGACTGGCCGTGGGTGGCACCGTGGCACTCACTATCGCGTTTGCGGCGGGGCTGGAACCGGCCGACAGTTTCACGGACAACTGGTTCCTCGCCGTGGCGGGCGTGGCGATCTTGGCGAGCGCTGCTGGGTCCGTCATCAGCGGCATCCTCGCGCTGATCCGTGGCCACGACCGGTCCTGGTTGGGGGTATCCGCCACAGGGCTGAGCGTGCTCGTGACGGCCCTGATGCTCCAGCAGGTCGCGGAAGGGCTCGGCTGGCCAACGGGGTGAGGCAAGGTGGAGTGAATCCCGCGTAAGCATGCGGCCACAAGCACCCGCTGCCGCGATGTGTACGGCAGAGTTGTCCGCTCATGGCGCTCGGCGTACGCTCGGACGCCGACTCCCCCGCAGTTGCCTCGTTTGTTCTCGTTCCTGGCGCTCGCACGTTCCCAACCTTCCAAGCGCACCCACCGAGTGCCCATCGCCGCGCTCCGAGCGATTGTCTGTCTCGAACCCTAGACTCGAGTCATGACTGCCAACCGTGATGAGCTCATTCACCTGATCGAGGGCTTGCCCGACGACCAGGTTGATGCGCTGCTCGCGGACGCACGTCGGCTGGCTGGCCAGAAGCCGAAGGGCACCTGGCCGCCCAAGTTCGTCGGCATGATCAAGGACGGTCCCAAGGACGGCTCGTCGCCGGACCACATCGACGCGACCCTGTCGCGAGGCTTCGGCAGCGAGCGTTGATCGTCTGTGACACCGGTCCGCTTGTCGCGTTGTCGAACGAGCGGGACGAGCTCTACTTCACGGCTAACAACCTCTTTCGTGACCTGCACATGGCGGGCGAGACCCTCGTGCTGCCTGCAACGGTGCTTGCCGAGACCTGCTACTGGCTCAACGAGCATGGTGGCGCCGAGGTCCGGCCTTTCTCGATGCAGTCGCCGACGGCACGCTCGAGCTGGTCGACCTGACCACCGAGGACGTCGAGCGCATGGCGGAGCTGGTTCGCCAGTTCTCGTCATTCCCGCTGGGAGGCACGGACGCGTCGGTGGTTGCCGTCGCCGAGCGCCTCGGCGTGCGCGAGATCGCCACCTTCGACCGTCGCCACTTCCCGGCGATCACTCCCAACGACGGCGGCCACTTCACGCTGCTCCCCGAGTCGTTGTGAGCGGCCAGCGGCCCGCAAATAGTCCGCGAGAAGTCCGGCCGAGACCGATTCTGGCCGACGACGTCCAACGGTCTCGCGAACGCGTTTCGCAGGTCAGGCCGCATTTTCCGGCCTCGACCGGCGATGACCAACGATCGCCGAAACCCCGCGTGATCGTTCCGCTTCAATGTGAGAGCCGGCGCGGCGGGGCAGCCGCCTTGAGGCCGGCCAGTGGCACCCCGGCTGCCAGCGAGGCCCGAAAGCGGGCGGAGGGCACGTCCGGGCATCCCTCCCGAGCCGATCGGGCTCGTCACTCCTGTCCGCTGACGGCGGACGCGTCCCGGGCGAGATCGTGGAGCCTCAGGCGCACACCGTCGGCCACGCCGCGGTCCCCCTTGCGGACCGTGGCGTCCTGCTCGCCGGTGACAGTTCGCACCGGTCGAACCTGGAGCAGGCGGGTAGACACCCACGGATGAACGTCGGCGTCATTACGCTCATGGTCGCCACCCTCCTGCTCGAACAGCGGTCAGAGCGGCCCTTTCGCGATCCGTGCGTCAACCCCAGTTCAAGCGTGGTCTCGGGCGTGGCGTGGCCGACGTTCCTCCTTCCGAGCGTGCGGGCAGGAGGCGATGGTCCGGGTTGACCTGGGACGAGCTCAAAGCTCGGCTTGCTGCGCGCAGGGCGTGACGACGCGGGACCACGGCCCATACCCCCGCGTGATCGCCGCGTGATCGTGCCGGTTCGCCGTGTGACTGGCGGGCTGTTACGTTGCCGAGATGACCGGCGCAGCGGTTCCCAAGCCCGTCCTCGACCTGATCGTCGTGGACTGCCCGGACGCCCTGCAGCTCGGGCGGTTCTATGCCGAGCTGCTCGGCTGGTCCGTCGAGGAGGGCGCTGACCGCGACTGGGTGACGGTGTCCCCCCGCGAGGGGGGTGTCTCGGCGGAGAACCCGAACGGGCCTCCCAGACTCGCCTTCCAGCGCATCGACGACTGGGTGACCCCCACCTGGCCCGGCGGCAGCCACCCGCAGCAGCTCCATCTCGACCTCTCCGTCGACGACATCGACGCTGCCGAGCCCGCGGTGCTCGGCCTCGGCGCGCGGCGGCACGACCACCAGCCGTCCCGGGACGGCGCCTTCCGCGTCTACGTGGACCCCGCCGGGCACCCGTTCTGCCTGATCCGCTGAAGCGGTCTGGTGGCGGCGCTTGGAGGATGCGGCGCCATGACCAGTACGGGCAGCGGAGCGGTGCTGCCTAGGGCCGCCCGACCATGCTGGGGGTGCCCGACGACGAAGCCAGGGGGTGGCTCGGCGAGGCACCATGGCGCTCGTCGCAGAGGGCGCATCCCTGACCCGCCCTGAGGACGTCGCGAAGCTGATCGAGCTGCGCGACCGTCCGCAGGCAGCCCGGGACTGGGCTGCGGTACCGACCCGGCGGCGGGCCACGCGGTTGGCGCCGTCGTGGACTGGGAATCCATTGGTAACATGATTCCATGGAAGCCGTCATCGACTCTGTCGGCCGCATCGTCGTGCCGAAGCCGCTGCGGGACGCGCTCGGTCTGACCCCCGGAACCGTCGTCGACATCTCGCAGTACGGCACGGGCGTACAGATCACGCCGGGCGGACGGACGGCTCGCCTTGTGCGGACAGAGGACGGCCGGCTGGTCTCGCGCGGTGAGGAGCCTGTCACCGACGCAACGGTCTTCGCCCTTCTGGACGCCGGTCGCCGGTGACCCGGTGACCCAGGAAGCGCTCACCGCCGTCGACACGAGCGTGGCGGTCCCCCTGCTGGTGGCAAGTCACTCCGCCCACTCCGGCGTTTCGGCGTGGGCCCGGCACAGGTCCCTGCGGCTGAGCGGGCACGCAGCAGTCGAGACCTACGCGGTGCTGACCAGGCTGCCCGGAGATGCCCGGGTCGCCGCCGCCGACGCTGTCAGGCTGATCGAGGAGAGTTTCGGCGACCCCCTCGTCATGCCGGCCGCCCAGGCTCGCCGAGCCCATCGGCGCTGCGCCGAGCGGGGCATCGCCGGGGGAGCGACGTACGACGGGCTGGTTGCCCTGGCCGCTCGTGAGCACGGCGCCGTCCTCGTCACCCGCGACGCCCGGGCGCGCGCGACGTACGAGAGGGTCGGCGTCGTGGTGGAGGTCCTCGACGTCGCGGGCGACGTCAGGTGAGCGCGTGGACGAGCCGGCGGTGGCTCGCTCGCGGAGGCTCCCACGACGTTGCGCCGCTTCCCATGACGCGTCACTCGTGGGAGGCGGCGAAACGGGTTGATCCCATGGGAATCAGCCGAGAGCCATCTACGCCGGCAGGCGGGCGTCCAGCCAGGCCAGGAGGTCGGCGTAGACCTGGTGGCGGTTGGTCTCGTTGAACACCTCGTGGCGGGCCTCGGGGTAGGTGACCAGGGTGACGTCGGTGAGGCCGGTCTTCTGGAGGCGGTCGACCAGGGCGTGGACCAGGGCGAGCCGGCCGCCGACCGGGTCCAGCTCGCCGACGGCGATGTAGACCGGGAGGTCGGTGCGGATCCGGGCCAGCTGCTCGGGGTCGACGAGGCGGCGGGCGGCGAGGAACATCTGCCGGGCGCCGTCGGCGTCGAGGCCGAAGCCGCAGTACGGGTCGGCGACGTAGGCGTCCACCTGCCTCTCGTCGCGGCTGAGCCAGTCGTAGTCGGTGCGGGCGGGGGCGAAGGGCGCGTTGAACGCCGAGAGGTCTATCGGCCCGTCGAGGTCCAGAGCAGGCTCGAGCAGGTCGATGACGGCGGTGCCGGTCAGGACGGCCAAGTCGACGTCCTCGCTGT
>JBIOUF010000079.1:0-2547 GCA_044866695.1 Nocardioidaceae bacterium
ATGCGTGCCTTCCCCCAGATGATGGGCCTGCCGGTGGTGCTGAGGTCCTTCGACGACCTGGCCCACTCGGTCCGAACCGGTCGCCCATCGATCGAGCTGAGCGATCCCGGGGGGCTGTGGGGCTACCTGACCGGAGCCCCCGAGGAACGGGCGGTCTTCGGTCGGGCCATGACCGCGAGGGCGGCGGGGGATACCGCGGCGGTGTTGGCGACTCACGACTTCTCAGCATGTGCCCGGATCGTCGACGTCGGCGGTGGCCGCGGCCACCTGCTGCACGCGGTCCTTGAGTCCGCGCCGCGCGCACGGGGGATCCTCTTCGACCTGCCCGAGGTCGTCGAGGCCGGAGGGCCGGCGCATCCCCGGCTGGTCCGGCAGGCGGGCGACTTCTTCGTCGACCCACTCCCGGCGGCGGACACCTATCTGGTCATGGACGTGCTCCACGACTGGTCGGACGCCGAGGCGACGGCCATCCTGGCCGCGATCCGGCGAGCCGCCTCGGACGACGCCACCGTGCTCGTCATCGAGGGGATCCTGCCCGAGCACCTCGACCCAGGCCGCCTGACGATCGACGTCATCATGCTGACCGTCACCGGCGGCCGGGAGCGGACCGCGAGTGAGCTGCAGGACCTCCTCGACGCAGCCGGCTGGCAGCTGACCCGGGTCATCGACACTCCAGGCCGGCTCCGGATCGCCGAGGCCGTCCCGGTACAGCCCGGGGGTGCCGAAGCGCGCTGACGGGCCGTGCTCCCCACGACGTACAGCCGCTCCCCACAGTGCGTACGCCATGGGAGGCGGCGAAGAACCTCGATCCCATGGGAAACCGCCCCGCCTAGACTCGGCAGTGCAGGAGGGACGTGTGAGGAGGGTCGTACACAGTGGGTGGGCGTCGAGGTGTGGCAGGGCTGGTCATGGTCCTCGGGCTGGTGGCCTCCGGGGTGGTGTCCGGCTGCAGCGACGACGACTCCGCAGGCAGCGACCTGCAGGGCATGCGGGGAATGCACAGCGGGTCGCCGACAACGGGCAGCAGCGCCGACAGCCAGGCCCACAACGACGCCGACGTGAGCTTCGCGACCGACATGATCCCCCACCACGCGCAGGCGCTGCTGATGGTCGACATGACCGAAGGCCGGCAGCGGAGCGCGGACTTCGCCGCTCTCACCGAGCAGATCCGAGCCGCGCAGACCCCGGAGATCGAGGAGATGACCGGGTGGCTGGAGGACTGGGGTGAGCCGGTCCCGGACAGCACCGGTCGCATGACCGGCGGCATGGGGGGCGTGGACGGCATGGACGGCATGGACGGCATGGGCGGCGGGATGATGAGCCAGGACGACCTGGACCGGCTGGAGGGCGCGTCGCGGCCGGCGTTCGAGCGGATGTGGCTGCGGATGATGATCGCCCACCACGAGGGGGCGGTGGCGATGTCCCGCACCGAGGTCGCGGAGGGGGAGTACCCGCCCGCGGTCGGCCTCGCCCGCTCGATCATCGAGTCCCAGACCGCGGAGATCGCGACCATGCGGGAGATGCTGCGGTCGTGACCCCCCGCTCCGCGGCCGCGGGGGCCGGGCTCGACCTGGCGTCGGACTGCTCCCGCTGCGTGGGGCTCTGCTGCGTCGCGCTGCCGTTCGCGGCGTCGGCCGACTTCGGCCACGACAAGACGGCCGGCGAGCCCTGCCGGCATCTCGACGGCGCCGACCGGTGCGGCATCCACGCGCGGCTGGCCGCCGCCGGCTACCGGGGCTGCGCCGCGTACGAGTGCGACGGGGCCGGCCCCCGGGTGACCGCGGCGTTCGGCGGCGCCAGCTGGCGCGACGAGGGGGCCGCCGGGCCGATGTTCGCCTCGTTCGCGCGGGTCCGGGCCCTGCACGAGCTGCTGCGGCACCTCTGCGAGGCGGCCGGCATGGCGAGCTCGCGGCCGGTCATGGACCGGGTACGCCGCCTGGTCGCGGAGGTCGACGGCGCCGCGGCCGCCCTGGCCGGCCCGGCCCCGATCGAGAGCGTGGACATCGCGGATCTGCAGCGGCGGACCGCCACACTGCTGACTACTTGCAGCGAGCTGGGCCGTGCCGGTCACGGGGAACAGCGGAACCTGGCCCGGGCCGACCTCGCAGGCCGCGACCTGGCGGGCGCGGACCTGCGCGGCGCGTGTCTGCGGGGGGCCCTGCTAGTCGGAGCCCGGTTAACGGGTGCGGACCTGCGCCACGCCGACCTCCTCGGCGCGGACCTGCGTGGCGCCGACCTCCGGGGCGCGGACCTGCGTGACGCGCTGTTCCTCACGCCAGCGCAGGTCGCGGCCGGGCGGGGGGACCGGACCACCCGGCTGCGGGACCTGCCGCGTCCTTCCACCTGGGACTGACCGCCGGGTCAGCCGGGCGGACGTCCTTGATGGTCAAGGTGTCACGCCCTCGCCAGGCCGAGGCTCGCGCGAGATCTGGTAGTGCAGGGTCAGGAGCGGGAGGCCGAACACCCAGAACGCGTGCTCCGCGCGCAGCGCGCCCTCCTCGGCGAAGACGTCGAGCTGCTCGGAGAACCCCTGTCGCCATAGGGGCG
>JBIOUF010000080.1:0-30119 GCA_044866695.1 Nocardioidaceae bacterium
TCGCCACGGCCTTGCCGCCGCCGAACTCCGAGGGGCCGGTCGACTCGTCGCCGGTCAGGATGTTCTCGGTGCAGGTCACGCTGGCCACCTCCGCGGCGACGCTCACCGCGACGTCGGTCAGGAAGAATTGGATGTACGGCGTGTGGGCCATCACCAGCGCCCAGGACCGGCCGACCGGCCCCGCACCACGCACTGCCTCGCCCCCCGGATGGATGCAGACGGTGTCGTCCCGGTCCAGCCAGAGCGCGCGCATGGCATCGAGGTCGCCTGTCTCGAAGGCCGTGTAGAACGCCTGGTTGACGCTCTCGACGCTCGCCGCGGGACCGGGGACCATGGCACGGACCCTACCCATGGCCCTACCTACGGCGGCCTCACTGCCGGACGACGTGCAGCTTCGTCCGCCGCTCGACGCGATACCCCCGCCTGCCCTCGAAGTACTCGTCGACTGCGACCCGGCAACCGGACCAGGCGTAGTAGTCGTCCAACACGATCCGGCCGCCGGGGACCAGCAGCGGTGCGATGCGCTCCAGACACACCCGGGTCGACTCGTACCAGTCGCCGTCCAGATGCGCCAGAGCCACCGGCTCGTCCAGGTCGATGGTGTCTTGGAAGAGCCCCTGGACCAGGCTGACCTTCGCCTCGTCGACCGGATGGCCGAGGCGGGCGAAGGAGTCCGTGACCTCGCCCAGCAGGTCCTCGCGGTAGCCGTAGTAGACGTCGCCGCCGACGCCCTTCGACTCCCCACGCAGGATCCGCCCGTAGCGCGCGTGCACGTCCGCGCCGTCCCGGTCGGAGGGCGGCGGGATCATCCCGAACACGTCGTAGACGAGCATGCGGCGGCTCCTGCTCTTGGCGGCCGCCATTACGATCGCGGACCCGCCGCGAGCGGTCCCGGCCTCGACGAGCACCCCGTCACGACCCGCCAGGTCCGCCTCCATCGCGAGCCTCGCGAGCACCTCGAGGTTGCCGCGCGACAGGTAGGTCAAATGCTCGTCCCTCACCCGCTGGATGCAGTCTGCGACCTCTGGTTGGACGACCAGGCCGGGGAACGGGTCGCGCACCGAGTCCCGGGTTCGAGCGAGCTCCTCCCTGAGCAGCCGCGCCTCCGACTCGGCCGCGCGAAGCCTGCGGCGCAGGCGTCGTGCGCGGCGGAGCGCGGCCTCGAGCTCCGCCGGGTCCGCTGCGGCCGGGGGCGAGCGTCGGGCGACGGTGGCCCAGAGCCTCCCGGCCGCGTGCCGACCTCGCTCGCCGAGCCGCCGCACCCGCCACCTGCTCATCGGGTCGCCTTCGTGTCGGCGCCGGCAACCCACCGCGCGGCCACGCGTACGGCGTCGTACGTCGGGCCGACGTCGTGCACGCGCACGCACCAGGCGCCGGCCACCGCCGCCAGCACCGACGTGGCCACGGTCGCGGGATCCCGGTCGACGGCGGGCCGGTCCTCCCCGATCAGGACGCCGAGGAACCGCTTGCGGCTGGTGGCCACGAGGAGGGGGTGGCCGAGGTCGTGCAGGCGGTCGAGATGGGTGAGCACCGCCCAGCTCTGGTCGGCGGTCTTCGAGAAGCCGATGCCCGGGTCGACGGCGATCCGCTCGCCCGCGACACCTGCTGAGGTGGCGGCGTCGAGCTGCTCGGCGAGCTCCTCGGCCACGTCGGCGACGACGTCGGCGTACTGGCTGTGCTGCTGCATCGTCGCGGCATGGGCGCGCCAGTGCATCACCACGTACGCCGCGCCCAGCTCCGCGACCGTGGCGAACATCGCGTCGTCGGCCCGCCCGCCTGACACGTCGTTGACCAGCACCGCGCCGGCGCCGAGCGCCTCGCGGGCCACGGCGGCGCGCATCGTGTCGACGGACACGGTGACACCGGCAGCGGCGAGCTCCTGGACCACCGGCAGGATGCGGTCCAGCTCCTCCTGCGCCCCGGGTCGCTGCGCGCCCGGGCGGGTGGACTCGCCCCCGACGTCGACCAGGTCGGCCCCTGCACGAGCCATCGCCAGCCCGTGCCGCACCGCCCTTCCGGCATCGAGGTAGCGGCCGCCGTCGCTGAAGGAGTCCGGCGTGACGTTCAGCACGCCCATCACCAGGGACCGCGGGGGCTGCGGAAGCCCCTCGACGTACCTCAGTGGCCTCGCGTGCACGTCCCGAGACTAGGGCACCCCCTGTTGGGGATCCTGGGTCTGGCACCGGCACGACCGCCGTGACGGGGCGACGCCGACGCGGGTCAGCCGCCACTATGCTCGGCGCGTGTCCACCCCCGGGCCAGACCTCGCGACGACGCTGCCGGACGGGTGCTACCTGTCGTTGAGCTGGCTGTTCCGCGCCGGCGCCGGTGGGCAGACGCGTGCCGCCTTCGGCCGGAACCGGCTGTTCGCCCAGCTGGGCGGGCAGCGCACGACCATGCTGACGCTGGACAGCCACCCGGCCTACGACGAGGTCCGTGACCACTACCGGGCCAGTGGCGAGCTGGTCGACGGGATGCGACTGCTCAACATCCACGAGTGGTTCCGCGAGGACGCCGGGATGCTGCCCACTGCGCCGCCCGGCTCGCCCCTGTTCGCCATCGGGCCGGACGAGGTCGGCTGGTCCTGCCTGGGCCGATACCGAGCACACGAGGTGTCCCACCCCAATGGGGTCCTCCACTACCGTTCATACGTCGACCCGGACCTCCAGGAGATGGCCCGCGAGTACCTGCGCCCGGACGGCTCGGTCTACCTGCGCGCACCCGCAGGCGGCGGCTCCTGGGTCACGCCGTACGTCCTGGTCGACGACGGCGGGAAGCCGCTCGGAGCCTGGCCACGCATCTCGGGGTGGTACTGGGCCTGGCTGCGAGCGCTGGCCGCCGACGCCGAGCGCGTCTTCCTGCTCTGCGACAGCCGCGCGGCGCTCGCCGCCATCCTGCCCGCGCGCGACCCCCGGTTCCACATCGTCCACCAGGTGCACAACGCCCACCTGCGTGGGGAGGGCGGCTGGAACTCCTGGGTGGTTCCCGACTACGAGCCCATGTTCGCCTCGATCCCACGGCTCGACGGGTTGGTGCTGCTCTCCAACCGGCAGCGAGAGGACGTCGCACAGCGCTACGGCGAGACCAACAACCTCTTCACGGTCCCGAACCCGGTCGACCCACCGGACCTCCCAGACCCGATGCCGACCCGGGACCGGGACACCTTCGTGATCGTCTCCCGGCTCCACCCCCAGAAGAACCTGGCTGACGCCATCGACGTGTGGGCGCTGGTCGTACGCCGTCGACCCCAGGCGCGACTGCTGATCTACGGCGAGGGCCGACAGCGTGGTCGTCTGCAGCAGCGCATCGACGAGCACGGGCTCGGGGACTCGGTGCGGCTGATGGGCTACGACCGGGGTGCCCGGGAGCGGCTCCTCACCGCAACGGGGTTCTTGATGACCAGCGCCTACGAGGGCTACCCGTTGGCCACGCTGGAAAGCCTCAGCTACGGCTGCCCCGTGGTCAGCTACGACATCATGTACGGCCCGCGCGACCAGGTCACCGACGGGGAGGACGGGTTCCTCGTGCCGCAGCGCGACGTGGCCGGCATGGCCGAGCGGGTGGTCCAGATGATCGACGACCCCGCCTTGGTGGCCCGGCTCGGCGCCGGGGCGCTGCGGCGCGCTCGAGCCCACGACCACGAGGCCTACGTGCGCCGATGGGCCGCGGTGCTGCGTCGCGTCGCCGACCAGAAGGCACAGCGCGTCGACCTGCGGGCGAGCCTGGAGGTGCACGAGCTCGGTCGCATCGCCGCCGAGCCCGGACTGCTCGGCCGCGGGCTGCGGCGCGTCCGTCAGCGGTCAAGCCGGCTGCTACCGGGTCGGTTCGCGCCGCCCGCTGCGACTCCCGACGTCTCGGCCACCTCCTGGGCGGGGTCCACCCCGGCCGACATCCGGTTGCGCGCCACGCTGAGAGCCCGCGGGCGCATCCCGCGCGGCGCGCTGCGGCGCGCGCGGGTCACTCTCGACGCGATCTCGCCCGCCGGCGTCGTCGTCGGGCTGCCCTTGCGGGTCGCCCGGAAGGCGCGCAGGTTCGAGCTGCTCTCGGAGTTCGGCCTGGACGACGCGCTGCGCGGGCTCCCGCCCGGGGACCGCTCGGTCAGGCTCCGGCTGCGCCTCGTGGTCAACAACGCCGCCTGGGACGTGGCCCCGGCCCGGCGTCCGGGGTCCCGTTCCGGCTACGAGGTCGCCTTCCTCGAGGACGACACCCTCGCGCTGCGCGGCGACCAGCGGGCCCCCGAGCCCGCCGGCGGCCGCTGAGACGCTGGATCCGGCGGCGCGGGGACGCGTCATCACCCCCCGGCGCAGGTCGAACGCTCAGCGGGTCCCGTGCATGATCAGGCTCATCGCCTCGCTACGGGTAGCGGCGTTGCGCATGCTGCCCCGGATCGCCGAGGTGATGGTCTTCGAGCCGGGCTTGCGGACGCCGCGCATCGTCATGCACAGGTGCTCGGCCTCGATGACCACGATGGCGCCACGCGCGTCCAGCAGCTCCATGAGCGACTCGGCGATCTGCGTGGTCAGCCGCTCCTGCACCTGCGGCCGGCGGGCGAACACGTCGACCAGCCGGGCCAGCTTGGACAGCCCGGTGATCCGGCCCTCCGCGTTGGGGATGTAGCCGACGTGGGCCACGCCGGTGAACGGCACCAGATGGTGCTCGCACATCGACCAGAGCTCGATGTCGCGGACCAGCACCATCTCGTCGTGGCCGAGGTCGAAGGTGGTGGTCAGCACGTCCTCCGCCCTGCGGCGCATGCCGGCCAGCAGCTCGGCGTAGGCACGTGCCACCCGCGCGGGGGTCTCGCGGAGCCCCTCGCGGTCCGGGTCCTCGCCTACCGCGACGAGCAGCTCGCGGACGGCGCGCTGGGCCCGGTCGTGGTCGAACGGCGGCAGGTCGGCGTACGGCTCGACGCTGATCCGCTCGACGCCCACCCGGGCCGGGCTCATCGCCGGTCCTCGGGCGACGGCTCCTCCCCCTCGGCACGGGTGGTGCGCAGTGCGGTCGGGTCCCCGTGCACGTCGCCGCCGCTGCCCGGCGGGGTCAGGATCACCCCGCCCTCCGACCCGGCGGGGCCGGAGCCGTTGACCGCGGACTTGGGCACGTCGACCGGGGGGATCTGCGACGGCTCCCGGGTCGGCGACCCGGTCCAGGCCGGCCGGTCGGGCCGGCGCCGCAGCTGCGTGAAGATCGCCGCCACCTGCTCCTTGTCCAGGGTCTCCTTCTCCAGGAGGGCGAGCACCAGGGCGTCGAGGACGTCGCGGTTCTCCTCCAGGATGTCGAAGGCCTCCTGGTGGGCGTTGGCCAGCAGCCTCTTGGTCTCCTCGTCGACCACCGCGGCGACGTCCTCGGAGTAGTTGCGGGCGTGTCCGAGGTCGCGGCCCAGGAACGGCTCGGAGGTGGAGTCGCCGAGCTTGATCGCGCCGAGCCGCTCGGTCATGCCGTACTGGGTGACCATCGCGCGGGCCAGCGAGGTGGCCTTGTCGATGTCGTTGCCCGCACCGGTCGTCGGGTCGTGGAAGACCATCTCCTCCGCGGCCCGGCCGCCGAGCATGTAGGCCAGCTTGTCCAGCATCTCCGAGCGGGTCTGGGAGTACTTGTCCTCGTCGGGCAGCACCATCGTGTAGCCCAGCGCCCGGCCGCGCGGCAGGATCGTGACCTTGTGCACGGGGTCGGTGCCCGGCAGCGCCGCCGCGACCAGGGCGTGGCCGCCCTCGTGGTAGGCGGTGATGAGCTTCTCCTTCTCGCTCATCAGCCGGGTCCGCTTCTGCGGCCCGGCGATGACCCGGTCGATGGCCTCGTCGAGCGCCTCGCCGTCGATCAGCTTCTTGTTCTGCCGGGCGGTGAGCAGCGCGGCCTCGTTGAGCACGTTGGCCAGGTCGGCGCCGGTGAAGCCGGGGGTGCGCCGCGCCACCGACAGCAGGTCGATGCCGGGGTCCATCGGCTTGCCGCGCGAGTGCACCTGGAGGATCTGGTGCCGGCCGGCCAGGTCGGGCGCCTCGACGCTGATCTGCCGGTCGAACCGGCCCGGGCGCAGCAGCGCGGGGTCGAGGATGTCGGGCCGGTTGGTCGCGGCGATCAGGATCACCCCGCCGCGGACGTCGAACCCGTCCATCTCGACCAGCAGCTGGTTCAGCGTCTGCTCGCGCTCGTCGTGGCCGCCGCCCATCCCCGCGCCGCGGTGCCGGCCGACCGCGTCGATCTCGTCGATGAAGACGATCGCCGGGGCGTTCTCCTTCGCCTGCTCGAAGAGGTCCCTGACCCTGGAGGCACCGACCCCGACGAACATCTCCACGAAGTCCGAGCCGGAGATCGAGTAGAACGGCACGCCCGCCTCGCCGGCCACCGCCCGGGCCAGCAGGGTCTTGCCGGTGCCGGGCGGGCCGTAGAGCAGCACGCCCTTGGGGATCTTCGCCCCCACCGCCTGGAACTTCGCCGGCTCCTGGAGGAACTCCTTGATCTCGCCGAGCTCCTCGATGGCCTCCTGGCAGCCGGCCACGTCGGCGAAGGTGGTCTTGGGCATGTCCTTGCTGATCAGCTTCGCCTTGGACTTGGCGAACTGCATGACCCGCCCGCCGCCGCCCTGCACCTGGTTCATCAAGAACAAGAACAGCAGGATGATCAGCACGAACGGCAGGAACGTGGCCAGGATCTGCCCGAGCAGGCTGGGCTGGGGGTTCTCGGAGTTGGCCTTCTCGATGGTCCCCGCGTCGACCTGCTTGTCGACCGCGGCCAGGATGGTCTCCTGCTGGCCCTGAATGTAGGCGGAGACCACCTTCTTGTCGTCGTCGAGGGTGGCCCGGATCTCCTGGTCGCCGTCGACGAAGGTGATCTCCTTGACCTCGCCGTCGGCGATGTACTTCTGCATCCGGGAGGTGGCCACCTCGTCGTACCCGCCGTTGGGCGAGAGGTACTGCAGCGCGATGAGCACGCCCACCACGGCCACGACGATCCAGAGCCAGGGACCGCGCAAGATTCGCTTCAAGACGCCTGCCGAGGGTCTGCCCCCCGTCCTCCTACCGCTTCCACCAAGGTCCGGTCATACCGACGGTACACGGCAGGGCGCACGACGCCCCGGGCGCGCGTGCTCCGTCCGTCCACCGGTCAACGACCCGCGGGGCCGGGAAGTGCCCGGAACGGGCCGGGGGTCCCTACGAGTAGACGTGCCGGGCCAGGGTGCCGATCGAGCGCAGGTTGCGGTAGCGCTCGGCGTAGTCCAGGCCGTACCCGACCACGAACTCGTTGGGGATGTCGAAGCCGACATAGCGGACATCGATGGTCATCTGCAGCGCGTCGGGCTTGCGCAGCAGCGCGCAGATCTCCACCGAGGCCGGCCCGCGGGAGCGCAGGTTGGCGACCAGCCAGGACAGGGTCAGGCCGGTGTCGATGATGTCCTCGACGATGAGCACGTGGCGGCCGTTGATGTCGGTGTCCAGGTCCTTCATGATCCGCACCACGCCGGAGGACTTCGTGCCGGACCCGTACGACGAGACCGCCATCCAGTCCATCTCGACGTGCCGCTCGAAGTGCCGGGCCAGGTCGGCCATCACCATGACCGCGCCCTTGAGGACGCCGACCAGCAGCAGGTCCTTGCCGACGTAGTCGCGCTCCACCGCGGCCGCCAGCTCCGCGAGCCGGGCCTGGATGTCCTGCTCGGTGAAGAGCACGCGCACCAGGTCCGGCTCGACATTGGCTGCGTCCATGTGCGTCAGCCTGACACAACGGTCCGGCGGAACCTGAGCGAGGACCCGTCCCGGTACGCCGTCACGTGGCCGGGCAGCTGCACCTGCCGCCCGCCGGGGCCGACCAGGAGGTCCGCGAGGGCCGCGACGTGCACCCAGAACAGCTCGGCGGCCGGTGCCCCGGCCGCCAGGGCGGCCAGTCGGAGGGTCCGGTGCCGGACCGCCGCCGGGAGGTCGGCCAGCGCCGCGGCCCGCAGGCCGTCCGGCTCGGCGGCGGCCCGCAAGGTCCGGTCCGCCCAGCCGTCCAGGGCGTCGGCGTCGTCGCGCAGCAGCCGCGCCGTGCGGGCCAGGCTCTCCGCCACGCCCGGCCCGAGCTCTGCCTCCAGCACCGGCAGCACGCGATGCCGCACCCGGGCCCGGGCGAACCGCGGGTCGCGGTTGTGCGGGTCCTGCCAGGGCTCGAGGCCCTCCGCCCGGCAGGCCGCCTCGGTCTGGGCCCGGCCGATCCCGAGCAGCGGCCGCCGGTAGCGGCCGAACACCGGGCGCATCCCGGCGAGCGACCGGGCGCCGGCGCCCCTGGCCAGGCCGAGCAGGACCGTCTCGGCCTGGTCGTCGCGGGTGTGGCCGAGCAGGATCACCTCCGCGCCGGCGCGGTCCGCGGCCTCGGCCAGTGCGGCGTACCGGGCCTCGCGGGCTGCCGCCTCCGGGCCCTGCCCGGCGGGCTCGGCGTCGACCCTGACCCGGACCGGCTCGCCGACGCCGAGCCGGCGCATCTGCCCGACCACCCGCTCGGCCTGCTCGGCGGACCCCTCCTGCACGCCGTGGTCCACGGTCACGCCGAGCACCGCGCCGGCCGGCCGGCGCCGCTCGAACACGGTGGCGGAGAGCAGCGCCAGGGAGTCGGCTCCTCCGGAGCAGGCGACCAGCACCGGCGCGGAGCCGGGCAGGTCGGACAGGGCGGTGCGGACCGCGTGCCGGACGGCGGCGACGTCCGGGTGCAGCCTCACCCGTGGACGCGGCGTACCCACGCCTCGGGGTCGGCGACCTCGGCCTTCGACGGCAGGTTCGCCGGCTCCACCCACACCTTGTTGAAGCCGTCCATGCCGACCGCGTCGACCACGGCGCGGACGAAGGCGGCGCCGTCGCGGTACTGGGCCATCTTGGCGTCCAGGCCGAGCAGCCGCCGGAGCAGCCGGTCGAGCGTGCCCACTCCCTGCCGGCGCCGGTCGAAGCGCCTGCGGATCGTGGCGACGGTCGGGATCACCTCCGGCCCCACGCCGTCCATGACCACGTCGGCGTGGCCCTCCAGCAGCGACATGACCCCGGTCACCCGTTCGATGACCGCGCGCTGCTCGGGGGAGGCGAACAGGTCCACCAGCCCGGCGCCGTCCCGGTTGCGCAGGACGTCGCCGGCCCGGCGCACCGCGTCGCCGAGCGCCGCCGCCATCCTGGCCGGGTCGACGTCGACCGAGCCGACCAGGGTGGCGATCTCGGCCTGGATGTGGTCGCGCATCCACGGCACGGCGGTGAACTGGACCCGGTGGGTCTCCTCGTGCAGGCACACCCACAGCCGGAAGTCGGCGGGCACGGCGTCCAGCTCGCGCTCGGCGTGCACGATGTTGGGCGCCACCAGCAGCAGCCGGCCGACCTCCGCCGACCCGGCGGGCGCGTGGAACGGGTCGAACTGGCCGAGCACCTTGCCGCCGAGGAACCCGAGGACGGCGCCGAGCTCGAGGCCCGTGACGCGGGACCCGATGGCGTCGCCGAACGGCGAGGACGGCGAGGACCCGGAGTCCCGGCGCTCCTCCATCTTGTCCAGCAGCGGGCCGAGCACGTAGGCGAACCCGTCGACGTTGGCCTGCACCCAGCCCGGGCGGTCGACGACCAGCACCGGCGCGGAGCCCGCCTCGGCGACCAGGCCGGTGTAGTCCCGGACCAGGGGCGTGGAACGGGCCGCTCCCTCGCGCAGCTCCTCGACGACCGCGGCCGCCTCCTCGCGGGACACCTCCGGGCCTGGGCCGGCGATCCGGCTCGCGGTCGACACGGCCAGGTCCCAGTCGACCATCGGGCGCCCAGTCATGGGGTCGAGGGTACGCAGCGGCGACAACCCCTCGCTCCGGTCGGCCGGCCGGGCGTCCTCGCACCGGGTCGGCTGGTTTGTGGCCGATGCCTGCACGAGTCAGCGCTTGTGGCCGACGGCTGCAGCGACACGCCGTACGACGGTGCGGTCATCGGCCCCAAAGGGCGAGACATGCAGTTATCGGCCACGAACTGGCCGGCCGGCCCGCTCAACCACCACGGGCGCAGGTGCAGGCGGCGAGGGCCGAGGCGATCTGGTCCAGCCGGTCGCGGGTGAACAGGGTCTGCGGCTCGCGCACCCGGTCGGCGATGGCCACGAAGGTCATCGGCGTCCCGTCGCGCGAGGTCACCACTCCGGCGAGGCCGTGCACACCGGTCAGGGTGCCGGTCTTGGCGCGGACCGCACCCGGGCCGGCGGGTGAGCCGGTGGTGAACCGGTAGGCCAGCGACCCGGTGAACCCGGCGACCGGCAGGCCCGCGACGACGGGGCGCAGCTCCGGGTGGTGGGCCGAGGCGGCGACGGCCAGCACGTCCAGCAGCCCGGTCACCGGAAGCCGGTTGCCGCGCGAGAGCCCGCTGCCGTCGTAGATCACCGCCCCGCGCAGGTCGACGCCGAGAGAGGCGAGCACGTCGCCCACGGCGCGCGAGGCGCCCGAGAACGACGCCGGCCGGGCCTGGGCCAAGGCGACGTGTCGCGCCAGCACCTCCGCGCCCTCGTTGTCGCTGACCTCCAGGACGTGCTGGACCACCTGGGCCACCGGGGCCGACTCGACCCGGGCGACCTCCCGGGCGGCGGGGCCGGCCGCCCCCGGCGCGACAGGACCGCGTACGGCGAGGCCCTGCCGGCGCAGCGCGGCCGCGAACGCCGACGCCGCGGCCGCCGCCGGGTCGGGGCTGCGGTCGGCGAAGCCGGCGGCCTCCCGCCCCTCGTCCACCCAGAGCGCCGAGATCGGGCTGACCACGTCGTCGGGCACGTAGTCCGGCTCCCAGGCCGGGTTGACCGACGGGCCGGTGAACAGCGAGGCGTCGTAGCCCAGCCGCACCGGCCCGGGCCCGGCCCGGCGGAGCCGCTGGGCCGTCGCGCGCGCCAGCGAGACCAGGTCCGCTCGGGCGGGGTAGTCGGCGAAGTCCTGCGGCGCGGGCGCGCGCGCCAGCAGCGGGTCGCCGCCGCCGACCAGGGTGAGCCGCCGGCCGCGGGCCAGGACCGTGGTGGCGAACCGGTGGTCCGGACCGAGCGTCGACAGGGCGGCCAGGGAGGTGAGCAGCTTCATCGTGGAGGCCGGGGTCACCACCGAGACGCCGTACCGGTAGACCACGGGACCGCCGACGCCCGCGACCTGGACCGCCACCCGGGGGCCGAGCCGGCGGGCCCCCACCAGGCCCCCCAGCGCCTGCCGGACCGCCTGCTGGGAGGGCGGCGACGGCCTGCTGGGCACCGCCACCGGTGCCGCCGCCCGGGGCCGCGGCAGGGTCAGCCCGGGTGGCGGCGGCACCAGCGCCGGCTCGGTGACCGGGTCCGGCGGCGGCTCCGCGACGCCCAGCCGCTCGCCGAGGTCGGTCGGGATGGCGACGGCGGCGACGGCGAGCAGGAGCAGCACCAGCGCGGTCGTCGCGACGCGCAGCCGGCGACCCACGCGCCGAGGCCGCCGTGGCTTCGGGGGGTCGTTCGCAGCGCCTGCGCCCACCGTCGGCCCCTTCCCCGGCATGCATGCCGCGCCCCGTGTGCGGGAGACTATGGGATCGGCCGAGTAGAGCGGAGCGCGCAGTGGAGTTCGACGTCCTGGTGGAGATCCCCAAGGGTCAGCGGAACAAGTACGAGGTCGACAAGGAGTCCGGGCGGATCCGGCTGGACCGGACGCTGTTCACCTCGACGCAGTACCCCGCCGACTACGGCTACATCGAGGACACCCTCGGCCTCGACGGCGACCCGTTGGACGCGATGGTGATCCTCCAGTCCCCGACCTTCCCCGGGTGCCTGATCCGGTGCCGCGCGATCGGCATGTTCCGCATGAAGGACGAGGCGGGCGGCGACGACAAGGTGCTCTGCGTGCCGGCCACGGACCCCCGGCTCGAGCACCTGCGCGACTTCAGCCACGTGTCCCGGTTCGACCTGCTGGAGATGCAGCACTTCTTCACCGTCTACAAGGACCTCGAGCCCGGCAAGTCGGTCGAGGGAGCCAACTGGGTGGGCCGGTACGAGGCGGAGGAGGAGGTCCGGGCGTCCTTCGAGCGGTACGAGCGGTACAAGGAGAGGACGGCGACCGACTCCGGCTCCGGCTCCGGCTCCGGCTCAGCCTCCGACGGGCAGTGACGCCTGGTCAGGTCTGAGCGCCTCGCGCATCATCGCCGGACTCATCCCTCCCACGACCGGGACCGCAGAAGTCCTGGGCCGTCGCCCGCGGTCCGGACGGTGTGCAGCACCCCGGTGAGCAGCGCAGTGCCGGAGGAGTGGCCCAGCGCCAAGAGCCGCGGCAACGGCGCCCTGAGGTCCTCGGCCCGGCACAGCGCCGTCAGAAGCCGGGCAAGCTCCTCGGTGGCGTACCCCTCGAGTGCGGCGCGCAGCAACCCCTCCGACACCGCGGTGGTGCGCTGCCTGGCGAGGGTCTCCGTGGTCTCGCGCCGCCAGCGGGGCAGACGCGGGTCATCGACGGCGTGGGCGGTCACCAGCGCCCCCGCGAGCACGTCGTCGCCGGCGGGGGTGAGCCCGGGGCCGGCACCGACGAGGCGGTCCGGTACGAGCGCGTCCGAGGACGCGGCCAGCGTGGGGACGCCGTCCCGGGAGCGGGACATCAGCACGGCGGCGCAGCGTTCGACGTCGTCCCGTGCCGGCAGCGGCAGACCGCGCGGCCGGGGCGGGTGCCACCAGCGGGCGGCCCGCCACGTGGCGTCAGCGGTGGACAGGACGCCGTCGCCCGCGGCGAGGGGTCCGCGGGGCACCACGTCGGTCACCACGCTCGCGGGCAGCCGTACGGCCGCCCTGGTGCCCACGGTCAGGACTGGAACGGCGGGCAGCCCGGTCGCGTAGTGCGCGCTCACCGCCGTGCGGACCAGCTCGGGCAGCTCGCGCGGCCCACCGTCGAGCACCGGGCCGACCAGCGACGAGGCGACACACGGGATCCGGGAGAAGCCGGCTGCGGAGTGCACTCCTCGACACTAGGACTGGGATACGGTCCGCGGTATGGGGAGAGTTGCCAACGGCGGGCCGGCCGGCTCGCCGGCGGATGACCGCGCGCCTGGTGAGGAGATGCCAACGGCGCGACCCATCACGGTCGCCGAGATGCTCACCCTCCCGGCCTTCAACGGTGCGGAGGTGGTGGCGGGGGCCGCCGGCTTCGGGCGGATCGTGCGCCGGGCGAACGTCATGGAGGTTCCCGACATCCTGCCCTGGGTGCGGCCGGACGCCCTGCTGCTCACCACCGGCTACCCGTTGCGGGACCGCGACGCCTCAGGACTGGCCCGTCTCGTGGCCGATCTCGACGCGCGCGGCGTCGCGGCGCTGGCGGTCAAGCTGCACCGCTACCTCGACGTCCTGCCCCCGCCGATGCTGGACGAGGCGGACCGGCGGGGCCTGCCGGTGGTGGTCGTGCCAGAGGCGGCCGGGTTCGACGAGATCCTGTCCGAGGTGTTCACCCGCGCCGTCAACGAGCGCGCCTCGTTGATCGAGCGCAGTGACGAGGTCCACCGCCAGCTCCTCGACATGGTCCTCGCGGGCGGGGGCGTGGACGAGGTCGCCGCCAGCGTGAGCGCGCTGCTCGGGGGTGTCGCACTGGTCACCACCCCCGACGGCGAGGTGACCAGCGAGGCGGGACCGGAGCAGCAGCGGACGTCGTTGCGGGAGTCCCCGGTCTTCGCCCCCGACGGACGGCTCCGTCTCGAGTCCGTCGAGCCCGGGTTCTCCGGGGTCGACGACCTCCCGGGATCCTCCGCCGTCGTCCGCGTCCGCGGCGGCCGCATCGACCACGGCCGGCTGGTGCTGTTCACCCGCGACCGGGTGCTGTCCCCGGCCGACCTCGCGGTGCTGGAGCGGGCCGGAACGGTCGCGGCCATCTGCCTGTCCAAGGAGCTCGCCGTGACCGCGGTGGAGAGCAAGTACCGCGGCGACTTCCTCCGTGACGTGCTGGCCGGCCGAGGGGTCCCGCTCCCCGAGGTCCTCGCGCACGCGCGTGCCCTGGGGTGGGACCTGGCGCGGCCGTGCGTCGTGGTGGTTGCCGTCCCGGAGGCGACCATGACCGGCGACGACGGCTACCAGAGACCGGTCCTGGTCGAGCGGCTGGCCGACGCGTGGCGCAGCACGGTCGGCGCCTTGGGCTCGGGGACACCGGTGGTCGGGTTCGCCAGCGAGGTGGTCGCGCTGCTGCCGGTGCGCGCAGGCCGCCCGCACCGACCCGTCGTGGACCGTGTGGTCAAGCGGGTCCACGCCAGCGCGGCGGGGCGGGGGTTCGCGACCGGGGTCAGCCGGATGGTGACCGTCCCGGAAGGGCTGCCGGCGGGCTACGAGCAGGCGGGCAAGGCGGTGCAGGTGGGCAGGCAGCTGCATGGTCCCAATGCGACCGTGCACTTCGACGACCTGGGGGTCTTCCGGCTGCTCGGGCTCATCGAGGACGAGCGGGAGCTCGCCGGGTTCGTCGCTGAGACCCTCGGCCCGCTGGCGGAGCGCACGCCGGAGGCCGCCGACCTCCGCACGACCCTGCAGACCCTCCTCGACACCAACCTGAACGTCGCGGAGTCCGCACGGTGCCTGCACTTCCACTACAACACGCTGCGCTACCGGATCACCAAGCTCGAGCATCTCGTCGGGCCGTTCACGACCGACCCGAGGCTACGGCTGGACCTCGCCTTGGCGCTGCGGGTGGTCACCCTGAGCGAGCTGTGAGCACGAGACCCCTGGTGCGTCATCCCGGAGCGGGGCCGCCGAACGGACTGCGGGGAGGTGCGCCCCGACCGGGGGTGCGCCGACCGAAGGGGCTGGGGCAGAGTGAGGTCCGGCGTGGCCGGCTGGCGGCGACGCCGGGCCGAGGAGGTGTGGATGGTGGCCGTTCGCGAGCCTGCTCCTGGGTCGTCGGCGGTACGGCGGTGAAGCCCGCGCCGTTCGGCTACGTCCGCCCCCGCAGCGTTCCGGAGGCCGTGGCCGCACTCACGGACCTCGGCGTGCACGCGAAGGTGCTCGCCGGCGGGCAGAGCCTCGTGCCGCTGCTGTCGATGAGGCTGGCGGCGCCGTCGGCCCTCGTCGATGTCAACCTCATCCCCGACCTGGACGGGATCGAGGTCACCCCCGAGGCGGTCCGGGTCGGCGCGTTGACGCGGCACGCCTCCCTCGAGCGGTCCGAGGAGGCGTACGCCGCGGTCCCGCTCCTGCGGCAGGCACTGCGCAACGTGGCCCACCCGGCCATCCGCAACCGCGGCACGACCGTGGGCAGCCTCGTGCACGCCGACCCCGCCGCCGAGATGCCCGCCGTCCTCGTCCTGCTGGGCGGCAGCGTGGAGGCGGTGTCGGCAGACGCGCGCCGGACGATTCCGGCCGAGCAGTTCTTCGCCGGGCCGATGGAGTGCGCGCTCCGGCCCGAGGAGCTGGCCACCGCGGCGTCGTTCGACCGCCCACCAGCAGGCACCCGGTCCGCCTTCCTCGAGCTGTCCCGGCGGCACGGCGACTACGCGATGTGCGGCGTGGCCGTGCTGGTCGACACCGCGCCCCTGGGCCACGATCCGCGTGAGCGCATGATCGCCGGTGGTCGTGCCGCCTTGGTCGGCGTGGGCGCCGGGCCCGTTCTCGCGGACCTCTCCCCCGCAGTCGAGTCAGGCCGGCGGTTCGGTCCGGACGCCGTACGCGACATCCTCGACGACGTGATCGAGCCGGAGGCCGACATCCACGCCTCAGCGGAGTACCGCCGCCGGCTCGCCCACGTGCTGACCCTGCGAGCGCTGGACGAGGCCATGTCACCGTCGGGTGGCCGCCAGCCAGGCACGGCGCGAGCGCCGGCGGATGACGACGGAGGTCCGCGATGACCACGCTCACGCAGGCGTCCGGGCCCTACGGTCCCGTGTCCGTCCGCATGACCGTCAACGGTGTCCCGGTCGAGGTCGACGTGCCGCCACGCATGCTGCTCTCGGACACCCTTCGGCACGCACTACGGCTTACCGGCACCCACGTCGGCTGCGAGCACGGCGTGTGCGGGTCCTGCACCGTGCTGGTCGAGGGCCGGCCGATGCGCTCCTGCCTCGCGTTCACCGTCAGCATGGAAGGAGCGTCGATCACCACCGTCGAGGGCTGCCGCAGTGCCGACGGAGGCATGGGGCCCGTGCAGCAGGCGTTCGCCGACTGCCACGCGCTCCAGTGCGGCTTCTGCACCCCTGGGTTCGTCACCACCATCACCGCGTTCCTGGCCGACAACCCCGCGCCGACGCCGGAGGAGGCCCGAGAGGCGATCGCAGGGAACCTGTGCCGCTGCACGGGCTACCAGAACATCGTCGCTGCGGTGTGCCGCGCCGCCGACATCCTCGCGGGCGCGGAGCAGGCCCCACCCGCGGGCCACCCGTCGGAGCGTGTCGAGGGTCCCGGCCACGAGGGGGACGGGGCGTGACGACCCGGCTGTCCGGCGAGCGCATCCGGCGCAGCGAGGACCCTCGCCTGCTGACCGGCGACGGCCGCTACCTCGACGACCTCGGCCACGACGCGCTCCAGGCGGCGTTCGTCCGCAGCCCGCACGCGCACGCCCGCGTGCTCGACGTGGACGTCACCGCCGCGCTGGACGTCGACGGGGTGGCGGCGATCTACACCTACGAGGACCTGGCTGCGGACCATGCCACCAAGGTGTCGCGGCGGCTGCCGCTGCTGATCCCCCATCCCGCGCTGACCTACGGCAGGACGCAGTACTCACTGGCCAACGGCGAGGTCAACTACGTGGGTGAGGCGGTCGTCATGGTGGTCGCCGCGGACCGCTACGTCGCCGAGGACGCCGCGGCCCGCATCGTCGTCTCCTACGAGCGGCTGCCGGCGGTGGTCGGGATCGAGCGCGCCCGGGCCGCGGAGCACTTGGTCCACGAGGACGTCCCGGGCAACGTCGCTGCGGTGATGACCCAGGAGACCGGCGACGCCGACGCGGCGGTCGACGCCGCGCCGCACTCGCTGGAGCTGGAGCTGTCGATAGAGCGCAGCGCCTCCATGCCACTCGAGGGCAAGGGGGTCCTGGCCAGGTGGGATCCCGACGACCGGTCACTGCTCGTGCACACCTCGACCCAGAACTCGGCCAGCGTCCGGCAGGCGATCGCCGCCAAGCTGGCCGTGCCGGTGGACCGGGTGGAGGTGGTGACCCCGGACGTCGGTGGCGGGTTCGGGGTCAAGCTCCTGCACCCATGGCCCGAGGAGGTCCTCGTACCCTGGGCGGCGATGCGTCTCGGTCGGCCGGTGAAGTGGACCGAGGACCGTCGTGAGCATTTCGTGTCCTCCGCACATGAACGCGGACAGCTGCACCTGGTGCGGGTCGGGTTCGACGACGAGGGGCGGCTGCTCGGCCTGTCGGTACGGTTCTGGCACGACCACGGGGCCTACACGCCGTACGGGCTGATCGTGCCGATCATCACCGCGACCCAGCTCCTCGGACCGTACAAGCCCGAGGTCTACCGGGTGGAGTTCGCCAGCCTGTACACCAACACGGTGATCGTCATCCCGTACCGGGGCGCCGGACGCCCCCAGGGATGCTTCGTGATGGAACGCACCATGGACGCGGTCGCCCGGCACCTGGGCCTGGACCGCGCGGTGGTACGGGAGCGCAACTTCATCCAACCGCAGGAGATGCCCTTCGACCACGGGCTGACCTTTCAGGACGGCCGGGAGCTGGTCTACGACTCCGGCGACTTCCCGGCGTCGATGGCGGCGCTCAAGCGGCTGGTGGGATGGGACGACTTCGAGGCGTTCCGGGACCGGGCGCGCGCCGAGGGACGCCGGGTGGGCATCGGGCTGGCCTGCTACGTCGAGGGCACCGGCGTCGGACCTTACGAGGGCGGCCACATCCGAGTGGAGTCCGACGGCTCCGTCGTGGTCTCCACCGGACTCACCAGCCAGGGCCAGGGCCACAAGACGATGCTCGCCCAGATCGTCGGCGACGAGCTCGGCGTCCCGTTCGAGGCGATCACCGTCACGACCGGGGACACCAGGCGGTTCAAGTACGCCGTGGGCACCTTCGCCTCCCGCAGCGCGGTGATGGGTGGCAGCGCCGTCGCGCTCACCGCCCGCAAGGTCAAGGAGAAGGCGCTCCGGATCGCTGCGAGGGCGCTCGAGGCGTCCCCGGACGACCTCGAGATCGTCGACGGCAGGGTGCAGGTCAAGGGGACGCCCTCGGTCGGCATGGATCTCGCGACGGTCGCCGTCCTCTCCAACCCGCTCCGCTACGCCTTCGACGAGGCGGTGCAGAAGGCCACGCAGTTCGCGCCGGACGCGCATCCCGAACGACCCCCGTTGGCGAGCGGTGACGCGCCCGGGCTGGAGGCCAGCGAGTACTACTCACCGATCAGGTCCACCTTCGCCAACGGCATGCACGCCGTCGTCGTCGAGACCGACCCCGAGACCGCGGCCGTGACGATCCTCCGGTACTGCGTTGTGCATGACTGCGGCACGCTGATCAACCCGATGATCGTGGAAGGGCAGATCCACGGCGGGGTGGCGCAGGGTGTCGGGGGCGCGCTCTACGAACGGATGGTCTACGACGAGCAGGGGCAGCTGCTCAACGCGTCGTTCATGGACTTCCTCATGCCCTACGCCAGCGAGGTGCCGGCCGTCGAGATCGACCACCTCGAGACCCCCTCGCCGCTGAACCCGATCGGGGTCAAGGGAGCGGGGGAAGCGGGGGTGATCCCGGGGGCGGCCGCGATCGCCTCCGCCATCGAGGACGCCGAGGGGATCACGCTCACGCGGATGCCGATCTCCCCCAGCGAGCTCTTCGCGCTGCGCTGCGCCGGCCGCGAGACCGACCGCCGGCCCGACCGCCGGCCCGACCAGGAAGGCGCCCGATGAGGATCTCCGGCTCCAGCCACCTGACCGCCCGCCCCGAGGAGGTGTACCAGGCGCTCAACGAGCCGGCCGTCCTCGTGCGGTCGATTCCCGGGTGCCAGCGGCTGCAGGCGTTCGAGGAGAACGCGTACACGGTCACCGTCGCCGCGGGCGTCGGGTCGATCAAGGGCGTGTACGACGGCCGGGTGCGCCTGACCGACCAGCAGCCTCCCACCTCCTTCCGGCTGCAGGCCGAGGGGGCGGGGGCGCCCGGCACGGTGAGCGCCGAGGTGCTGATGACCCTCAGGGACGCCGACGGCGGCGGCACCGAGCTGACCTACGACGCCGACGCGACCGTCGGCGGGATGATCGGTGGGGTCGGGCAGCGGATGATCGCAGGCGTGGCGAAGCGGACGGCGGGAGAGTTCTTCGGCAACGTCGACGCGCTGTTGTCCGGCGCCGGGCCGGCAGCGGCCGACGGAGGGCCCGGCGAGGCGTCCGGCGAGACCACCTCCGCCGCCGTGCCCGCCGAGGCGGCGCCGTCCCCCGGGTCCCGGGTCGGGGAGGTGTTCACGGCGCCGGGTGCCCCGCCGCGCGCGGTCGGCCCGGGCGCCGGGACCGCCGCCGTGTTCGCCGCCGGAGCGGTGCTGGGCGCGGTGGTGGCGCTGTCTGGTGCCGTGGTCGGCGGCTGGCTCGCCGGCCGGCGGCGCTAGTCGCCTCTCTGCCGGCTCACCGAACACCACGAGGACGAGGAGGAACCATCCGCGGCATGGACATCACCTGCTACAGCTCCGCCCGGGACATGCTGGCCGCGCTCCGGGCCAGGGACGTGTCCGCCCGGGAGCTGCTCGACCTGCATCTGCGCCGGGTCGACCAGGTCAACGACGTGGTGAACGCCGTGGTGAGCCTCGACCCCGACCGGTCCCGGGCACGGGCGCACGACGTGGACCAGGCGGTCGCCGCGGGCCGCCCGCCGGGTCCGCTGGCCGGGCTGCCGTTCGCGGTCAAGGACACCCATGCGGTGGCGGGCTGGCGGACGACGTACGGCTCGCCGCTGTTCGCCGACTTCGTGCCCGAGCGTGACGACCTGGTCGTGGAGCGGGTACGCCGGGCCGGGGCAGTGATCGTCGGCAAGACGAACGTGCCGGAATGGGCGGCCGGCTCGCACACGTTCAACCCGGTCTTCGGCCTGACCCGCAACCCGTACGACCCGGCACGGTCCGCCGGTGGGTCGAGCGGTGGTGCCGCCGCCGCGCTTGCCTCGGGCATGGTGCCGCTCGCCGACGGCAGCGACATGGGTGGCTCACTGCGCAACCCCGCGTCCTTCTGCAACGTGGTCGGCCTGCGACCCAGCTTCGGCCGGGTCCCCGAGTGGCCGGTCGCGAACGCCTTCGACCCCAGCTCGGTCCCCGGCCCGCTGGCCCGCACCGTCGGCGACCTGGCCCTGCTGCTGTCGGTCCTGGCTGGGCCGGAGCCGCGCGTACCGCTCGCGCTGGGGGACCCGGGCGAGACCTTCGCCGAGGTCCCGCACCGCAGTCTCGAGGGTCTCCGAGTGGCACTCTCGATCGACCTCGGCGGCTTGTTCACCGTGGACACCCGGGTGGCCGACGTGGTCCGGTGGGCCGGTGACCGGCTCGCCGGCGAGGGCGCGCTGGTCATCGAGGACGCGCCCGACCTCGCCGAGGCGGAAGACACCTTCCGCACCTTGCGGGCCTGGTCGTTCTGGCACAAGTTCGCAGGGATGCTGCGCGACCATCCCGAGGGGTTCAAGGAGTCGCTGGCCGACAACATCCGCGCCGGCGAGCGGCTCAGCGGCGAGGACGTGGCCCGGGCCTACGATCAGCGCACGCGGCTGAGCGAGCGGACGCGGGAGTTCTTCGACCGCTACGACGTGCTGGCTCTGCCGGTCAGCCAGGTGCCGCCCTTCGACGCCGGCGAGGAGTACCCGTCGTCGATCAACGGCGAGCCGCAGACCACCTACCTCGACTGGATGCGCTCGGCCTACCTGGTGACCGTCACCGGCTGCCCAGCCATGTCGGTGCCGGCCGGGTTCACCCCGGAGGGCTGGCCCGTCGGGCTGCAGCTCGTCGCGGCTCCCAACGCCGAACGCCACCTGCTCGGCGTCGCCGCGGCCGTGGAGCGGCTGACCGGAGCGGCTGAACGCCGTCCCGACCTCCCGGCGCCGGCCTGACCGCGGCGCGGCGCGCGGCCACTCGGCGACGCCGGATGTGCAACTCTGCCAACGACCACGCCTCGTGTCGGCGGAAGTCGCCGTCGCCGCCAGGCCCTACGGCACGGTAACTTCAAGCGCACAGACACAGGTGGCTGAGCCCATGAGAATCCTTCTCGCCCTTGGCGGCAACGCGATGACCGCGCCGGACGGGCGCGCGCGACCCGACGACCAGATCCGCGCAGCCAGGCGTGCCATGGCCGCTGTCGCCGACCTGGTCGCCGACGACATCGAGGTCGTCCTCACCCACGGCAACGGGCCTCAGGTGGGCAACCTGCTGGTCAAGAACGAGCTGGCCGCCGGCGTCGTGCCTCCGGTCCCACTGGACTGGTGCGTGGCGCAGACCCAGGGCACGCTGGGGCTGGTGCTGATGAACGCGCTCGAGGAGGAGCTCGCGGCCCGCAGCGTGGACCGGCGCACGGCGACCGTGGTGTCCCGTGCGCGGGTGGCCACCGACGACCCGGCCTTCGCCGCCCCGACCAAGCCGATCGGCAGGTTCCTCCCGGCCGAGGAGGCCGCGGTGCTGGTCGACCTCGGTGAGACCTGGGAGGACCGAGGCGACAAGGGCTGGCGGCGGGTCGTCCCGTCCCCGGAGCCGATCGAGCTCCTGGACGCGGCGGCGGTCACGGCGCTGCTGGATGCCGGGTTCGTGGCCATCGGCAACGGCGGCGGGGGGGTGCCGGTGGTGCGCGAGGACGACGGCCGCCTCCGGGGCGTCCAGGCGGTGATCGACAAGGACCTGGGCGCCGCACTGCTGGCCCGCGCGGTGTCCGCCGAGGTGCTCGTGGTGGTCACCGACGTCTCTCATGTGATGCTCGGCTTCGGCACGCCGCAAGCCCGGCCGCTCGAGCGGGTGACGGTGAGCCGGCTGCGCACGCTGGCCGGGGAGGGGCACTTCGCCGACGGGTCCATGGCGCCGAAGGTCGAGGCGGCGTGCCGGTTCGTCGAGGCGGGCGGGCGGTACGCCGCGATCACCCATCTGGACGGGATCCGGGATGCCGTGGAGGCTCGCGGCGGCACCACCGTCGTACCGGACACAGCCCAGCAGGCCGAGCCGACCATCGACGACCACGAGACACGGTAGGAGCGACAGATGACCGCCAGGTTCAGCTATCGGGCGCCCGTACGGCGCGGTGAGCTGCTCGACATGCTCGCCGACCAGGACGGCCAGGCACGGGTGCTCGCCGGTGGGACCGACCTCCTCGGCGACGTCCGGCGCGGCCTTGCCGTGCCGCAGGCCGTGGTCGACGTCAAGAAGGTCGACCGCTACGCCGACATCTCCTGGAGCGAGGACGACGGCCTCGTGCTGCGCCCTGCGGTCACCATCAACGACCTCCTCCACCATCCGGTCGTGCAGGAGTCCTACCCCCTGCTCGTCGCCTGTGCGCGGGACCTCGCCTCCCACCAGATCCGGAACCGGGCCACGGTGATCGGCAACGTCGTCAACGCGTCTCCGTGTGCGGACATGTCGCCGGCGCTGTTGTGCCTCGGCGCGAGCGCGGTGATCGCCGCGCGCGGTCGTGAGCGTGAGGTGCCCTTCACCGACTTCTTCACCGGACCCAAGCGCACGGTGCTCGGTCCCGACGAGATCCTCGAGGAGATCCGCATCCCTCGGGGGACGGCGGACGCGCGGGCCTCCTACCACAAGCTCAAGCGGATCAAGGGACACGACCTCGGCATCGTCGGCGTGGCCGCGATGGCCAAGGACGGCCTGCTGCGCCTCGGGATCAGCTCCTGTGGCCCGACACCGCTGCTGGTGGACGGCCTGTCCACCGACGACCCGCCCACGGCCGTGGTCACGGCCGCGCACGGGGCGATAAGCCCGATAAGCGACGTCCGCTGCACGCGGGAGTACCGAACCCACATGGTCGGCGTCTACGTACGCCGTGCCCTGAAAGAGGTGGCGTGAGATGCAGATGACGACGACGGTGAACGGGCACGTCTACGAACGCGATGTCGACGACCACTGGACCCTGCTGCGGTTCCTGCGCGACGGGATCGGCCTGACCGGCTCCAAGGAGGGCTGCGGCGCCGGTGAGTGCGGCGCCTGCACGGTCCTCCTCGACGGCAGGACGGTCAACTCCTGCATGGTCCTCGCGGTCGAGGCCGACGGCTCGACGATCCGCACGGTCGAGGGCGAGGCCGACCACGGGCGGCTCTCGGAGGTCCAGGAGGCCTTCAACCGCCACCATGCCGTCCAGTGCGGCTTCTGCACCGGCGGGATGCTCATGTCCGTACGAGACCTGCTCAGCCGCAACGCCAAGCCGAGCGTGCCCGAGATCAAGGCGGCCATCGAAGGCAACTTCTGCCGATGCACGGGCTACCAGCAGATCATCGAGGCGGTTCTCGACGCGTCGGGCCAGCTGGATGAGACGACGAAGGGAGAGCTGAGGTATGTCTGACCACGTCGTACCCCCTGAGGAGAACGTGCCCGTCGCGTTCCCCGACGCTGCCGCCCGTTCGGTCGGTGTCGACGTTCCCCGGGTGGAGACCGTCCAGAAGCTCACCGGCGATGCCCGGTACGCCGGCGACCTCCTGCTGCCCGGCATGCTGCACGCCAAGGTGAAGAAGAGCCCGCACGCACGGGCGCGGATCGTGCGGATCGACACCTCGCGGGCCGAGGCGCTGCGCGGCGTCCACGCGGTGCTCACCGGAAACGAGCTGGACTACAAGATCGGCCTCTACATCGTCGACAAGGACATCTTGGCCAAGGACGTCGTCCGCCACTTCGGCGAAGCCGTCGCCGCCGTCGCCGCCGAGAGCCCGGAGATCGCCAGCCAGGCGGTCGACCTGATCGACGTGGACTACGAGGTCCTCGACCCGGTGCTCGACCCGATGAAGGCCATCGAGCCCGACGCGCCCCTGGTCCACCCCGACCTCGGCCGCTACGACTTCGTCGAGACGGCGTTCACGCCCCGGCCCGGCACGAACATCGCCCACCAGGGCCAGATCCGCAAGGGCGACCTGGAGAAGGGCTTCGCCGAGGCAGAGTGGGTGATCGAGCGTGAGTACACCAACCCCTCCGTCCAGCACGTGCCGCTGGAGACCCACGTCGCGGTCGTGGAGTGGAAGGCCGGCGACAACGTCACCATCTGGTCGAGCGCGCAGTCGCCGTTCACCGTGCGCAACCTGTTCTGCACGGCGATGCGGCTGCCCCTCAACCAGGTGCGGGTCGTCGTCCCCCACGTAGGGGGCGGGTTCGGCGGCAAGGCCGGCATCCACCTCGAGCCGCTGCTCGCGTGCCTGTCCCGCAAGGCGGGTGGCCGCCCGGTCCGGCTGCAGGCGACCCGTGAGGAGGAGTTCAGCCTCCTTCCCTGCCGCAGCGCACTGACCTATCGGATCAAGACCGGGGTCCGGGCTGATGGCAGGATCACGGCCCAGGAGATGAAGACGTTCTGGGACGCCGGGGCGTACGCCGACTACGCGGTCAACGTCACCCGGGCGTCGAGCTTCTCGGTTGCCGGCCCCTACGAGATCCCCAACGCGTCGGTCGACGCATACACGATCTACACCAACAAGCCCTACGGCACCGCGTACCGCGGCTTCGGCCACGTCGAGTTCTTCTGGGGCCTGGAACGCCACATGGAGCTGGTCGCCCAGGCGATCGGGATGGACTCCCTGGAGTTCCGCCGCAAGAACCTGCTGCGGCCGGGCTCCACCACGCTCACCGGCGAGCGGATCACCGAGCACACCGGCAACCCGGGCAGGTGCCTGGAGGAGGCCGCCAAGGCGATCGGCTACGGCACGCTCACCCCCGAGGAGGCGGCGCACGAGCGGCAGACCGGCCGGAAGATCGGCAAGGGCGTGGCGACGCTGCACAAGGCTCCGGCGATGCCGTCGTTCACCGCCACCGCGTCGGTCGTCAAGATGAACTCCGACGGCTCGGTCGTCGTGAACGTGGCGCTGATGGAGATCGGGCAGGGCTGCAACACCGCGCTCGCGCAGATCGCCGCCGAACGCCTCGGCTTCCCGATGGAGAAGGTCAAGGTGGCGCTGGTGCGCGACACCGACAAGGACCCCTACGACTGGCAGACCGTCGCGTCGAAGGGCCTGATGCTCTCGGGCAACGCGACGATCCTGGCCTGCGACGACCTGCTGGCGAAGGCGTACGCCGTCGCGGCGCAGGTGCTGCGCGCGCAGCCGTCCGACCTCGACCACGACGCGGACAAGGTCTTCGTCAGGCACCGCCCCGACGAGTCGGTGCGGTTCGCGGAGCTGTCCATCGGCTACGCCTACTCCAACGGCAACGGAATCGGTGGTCCGCTCGTCGGTGTGGGCAGCTACATCGCCCAAGGCCTGACGAACCTGGACAAGAAGACCGGCCAGGGCCTGCCTGCCCTCGACTGGACGTACGGCGCCCATGGTGTCGTCGTCGACGTCGACCCCGACACCGGGGAGTTCGACGTCCTGGCGATCTCGTCGGTCTTCGACGTGGGCAAGGCGGTCAACCCCGGGCTGGTCCGTGGCCAGTGCGTCGGCGGGATGATCCAGGGCCTCGGAACGGCGCTCTGCGAGGGGTACATCTACGACGAGCAGGGCCGGCTGCTCAACCCGTCGTTCACCGACAACAAGATCCCCACCGCCCGCGACATCCCGGACCGGATCGAGAGCGTGGTGCTCGAGACCGCGCAGCTCGACGGCCCGTACGGTGCCCGCGGGGTCGGCGAGCACCCGATGATCTCGGTCGCACCGGCGATCGGCAACGCGCTCCAGCATGCCTGCGGGGCCGAGCTGACGCACATGCCGATGCGGTTCGAGGACGTGTGGCGCGCCCTGCAGGACCGAGAGCCGATCGACAACTGGATCACCGCCACACCGGTCGGCTCCTGCCGGTCCGACCTGCCCGGAAACGTCGGGGTCGACGGGGACGGCGTCTCGCACCGCGAGGTCGAGCCCGCCGTCCACTGAGGACCCCGCGAGGGACCTCCCGTTCGGGGGGCGGTCCCCGCACCGCCATCACCCGAACCGAAAGGAGAAGCCAGTGTCAGGAGTCAAGTTGTGGACCGTACACGGGGACGGGAGACAGGTGGCACCCACCGAGGTGGTGGCGCCCGACGAGCGTCTCGCCTGGCCGATGACCATCGGCATCGGGATGCAGCACGTCATCGCCATGTTCGGAGCGACGTTCCTCGTCCCGGTCCTGACCGGCTTCCCGCCGACAGCGACGATCTTCTTCTCCGGCGTCGGCACGCTGATCTTCATCGCAATGACGGTGGGCCGAGGGCAGCGCCTGGGCCTGCCCAGCTACACCGGCTCGAGCTTTGCCTTCATCTCCCCGGTGATCGCGGCCAAGTCGGGAGGCGGCATCTCGGCCGCGCTGTGCGGGATCGTCGCCGCAGGCCTGGTGCTCTTCGTCATCGGCCTTCTGGTCGACCGCTTCGGCTCGGGCTGGATCAACCTGCTGATGCCTCCGGCGGTCACCGGCGCGGTGGTCGCCCTGATCGGGCTGAACCTGGCGCCGACCGCGTGGGCGAACTTCAAGGAGGGGCCGCTGACGGCGACCATCACGCTGTCGGTGATCGTGCTCGCCACCGTCGTCTTCCGCGGGTTCTTCGGCCGGATCTCCATCCTGCTCGGCGTCGTGATCGGCTATCTGGTCGCCTGGCCGCAGGGCCAGCTGTCCGACCTCGACAGCAACCTCGCGGCCGCGGACTGGTTCGGCCTGCCGGACTTCACCGCACCGTCCTTCAGCTGGAACGCCATCGCCCTCGTCGTCCCGGTCGTGGTCGTGCTCATCGCGGAGAACACCGGTCACATCAAGGCCGTGGCGTCGATGACCGGCCGCAACCTCGACCGGTCGCTGGGACGCGGGTACATGGGTGACGGGGCCGCGACGATGGTCTCCGGACTCGGAGGCGGTTCCGGCACCACGACGTACGCCGAGAACATCGGCGTCATGGCAGCGACCAGGGTCTACTCGACCGCGGCGTACGTCGTCGCCGGACTCACCGCGATCCTGCTCGGGCTGATCCCGAAGTTCGGCGCGCTCATCGTCAGCATCCCGATCGGCGTCCTCGGCGGCGCGACGATCATCCTCTACGGCCTGATCGCGGTCCTCGGTGGGCGGATCTGGGTCGAGGGCAGGGTCGACTTCCGCAACCCGGTCAACCTCTTCCCCGCGGCGATCGGCCTGATCCTCGGTGCAGCCGACGCCACGTGGACCTCGTCGAACGGGAAGGTGTCGTTCAACGGCATCGCGATCGGGTGCTTCGCGACGATCATCATCTACCAGGTGATGAAGTACGCCGCCGCCCGAGGCCTGCACCACGGGCTGCCGCTCATGCCCGAGGAGCCGCCCTTCATCTACGGCGCCGGCGTCCCCGCCGCCATCGGCGAGGAGCCCGACGGCACCACGCGGTTCGCGGAGGACGAGAGGGGACCAGGCAGCCACCGCGGGTGAGCTCTCGGCGGGCCCTGCCACTCCCAGCGGGGCACGCCCGTGACACCCGATGACCACGACCGTCCCCGAGGGAGCCGGGCCCACAGCGGGCCCGGCCGCCTCGGACCGACAACAACGAGAGGTAGCTTGCGCCATGCCACGTCCGATCGAAGTCCACAAGGTCCCCATCGAGAGCGTCGCCGACGCCGCCGGGCTCGCCCGGCTCATCGACGACGGCACGTTCTCGGCCGATGACGTCATCGCGGTCGTCGGCAAGACCGAGGGCAACGGGGGTGTCAACGACTACACCCGCATCATCTCCACCAACGAGTACCGCAACGTGCTGCTGGCGAAGGGGACGCGCACCAAGGAGGAGGTCGCCGAGGTCCCGCTGGTGTGGTCCGGCGGCACCGACGGCGTGATCAGCCCGCACGCGACGGTGTTCGCCTACGCCCCCGACGGCAGGTACCAGCCCACCGACGAGCTGCGGGTCACCGTCGGCCACGCGATGAGCGAGGCGCTGCTGCCGGAGGACATCGGCCGCCCCGCCATGGTGGAGAAGGTCGCCGCCGGCGTCCGCAAGGCGATGGAGAGCGCCGGGATCGACGACCCCGCCGACGTGCACTACGTGCAGACCAAGACGCCGCTTCTGGTGCAGGACACGATCAACGACGCCCTGAGCAGAGGGAAGACTGTCTACACGCACAACACGCTGCAGTCCATGGACGTGTCCAACGCGACGACCGCGCTCGGCGTCGCCGTCGCGCTCGGTGAGATCGAGATGCCGACGGCCGAGCAGATCTTCACCGACCTGTCGCTGTACTCGTCGGTCGCGTCCTGCTCGTCCGGGGTGGAGCTGGACCAGGCGCAGATCGTGCTCGTGGGGAACACCCGCGGCATCGGCGGCCGGTTCCGGATCGGCCACAGCGTGATGAAGGACGCCCTCGACGTCGACGGGGTCTGGGAGGCCATCCGCGACGCCGGCCTGGACGACATGCCGGCGGACACCCCGCACCCGCGCTACATCAAGGGCCGGCTGGTCAACCTGTTCCTCAAGTGCGAGGCGGACCCCACCGGCCGGGTGCGCGGCCGGCGCAACATCATGCTCGACGACTCCGACGTTCCGTGGCACCGGCAGATCAAGGCCTGCGTCGGCGGGGTCGTCGCGGCGGTCACCGGTGATCCGATGAACTTCGTGTCGGTGGCGGCCGTCCACCAGGGTCCCTCCGGGGGTGGCCCGGTGATCGCGATCGCGGACCTGGAGGCCTGAGAAGGGGAGCGCCTGTCGGGCGCTCCCCTGCGGGCATCCCGCCCCGTCCTCGTCCTCCCTGCACCACTCCAAGGAGTCCGCATGACCGACACGGCGTCGACCACGCCCGCCCCGACAGTGCCTACCCGGGGGGCGGAGGAACCGGCAGCCCGGACGGCGGGAACGGGCCGGGCGGGCCCACTCGCCGGCCTCGCCGTCGTCGACCTGTCCAGGGCGCTCGCGGGCCCGCACGCCGGGATGATGCTGGGCGACCTGGGTGCCCGGGTGATCAAGGTGGAGGCGCCGGGTGCCGGTGACGACACCCGCGGCTGGGGACCGCCGTTCGTGAGCCCACCCGGAGGCGGCAGACAGGAGTCCACGTACTTCCTGTCCTGCAACCGCAACAAGGAGTCAGTCGCCGTCGACCTCAAGAGCGACGAGGGCCGGCGGCTGCTGGAGGCGCTGCTGCGCAGGGCCGACGTCATGGTGGAGAACTTCCGGCCCGGCGTCCTCGACCGGCTCGGGTTCCCGACGGCCCGGCTGCACGAGCTCAACCCACGTCTCGTCGTGCTGGCGATCTCCGGCTTCGGCCACGACGGCCCCGAGGGCGGCCGTGCCGGCTACGACCAGATCGCCCAGGGCGAGGCCGGGCTGATGTCGGTCACCGGTTCGGGTCCCGACGACCCCCAGCGGGTGGGCGTCCCGATCGGCGACCTGCTCGCCGGGATGTACGGCGCGTACGGCGTCCTCGCCGCGCTGATGGAGCGCGAGCGCACCGGTCGGGGACAGGTGGTCCGTACGTCCCTGCTCTCCGCGATCGTCGGTGTCCACGCCTACCAGGGCACCCGCTGGACCGTCGCGGGCGAGGTGGGCCGGGCGCAGGGGAACCACCACCCCTCGATCGCGCCCTACGGTCTCTTCCGCTGCGCGGACGGCTCGGTCCAGATCGCCGTGGGGAGCGAAGGGCTGTGGCGACGCTTCTGTGCCGAGTTCGGCCTGGACCCCGACGCCCCCGGAATGGCGACGAACGGCGACCGGGTCACCGCCCGGGACCGGGTCATCGAAGCCGTCGAGGGGGTCTTCGCCGGGATCCCCGCCGCCGACCTCCTGGTACGCCTGGCCGGGGCCGGCATCCCCGCGGGGAAGGTGCGCGCCATCGACGAGGTCTACGAGTGGGAGCAGGCCCGCTCCCAGGGGCTGCTGGTCGACGTCGACCACGCCACGCTGGGCAGGGTCACGCTGCCCGGTCCGCCGCTCCGGTTCTTCGCGCCGTCGGCGTCCGGGGAGACCGAGGTGACGCCGACCGCCCACCGGCCGCCTCCGGTCCTGGACGGCGACGCCGCCGCGGTCATCGCGTGGCTCGAGGACGATGAGGAGGGCTAGTGCCCCCGCACTAGTGCCCCGGCCGCCAAGGTTTGCCCTGGCGAGCGTCGTCCAGCGCGTGCACCTGGCTTGGCGCCGGAGGGAAGGCGGGCCGGGGCCCGTCGACCGACGGCAACGCAGCCAGCGTGCGTGATGGG
>JBIOUF010000081.1:0-24283 GCA_044866695.1 Nocardioidaceae bacterium
GGCGGCTGGGCTGACCTTCCGGGGCAGGGTCGGCAGCGGCATCGCCGGCAAGGCCGGACAGCGGCTGTTGGGCCTGCTGGAGCCGCTGCGCAGCGACACCAGCCCGTTCGCCGACGTCGTACCGGCCCTCGACGCCAAGGGCGCGGTCTGGGTGCGGCCGGAGATCGTCGTGGAGGTCGCGTCGCTCGGGTTCACGCCACAGGGCCGGCTCCGCCAGCCGGCGTACCTGGGCGTGCGGCGCGACCTCACCGCCGCAGACCTGACCGACCTGCACGACCTGAGCGACATCGCCGGGCGGGACGGCTGAGGTGCCCGACCCGGTGGCCGACCAGGAGGTGCGCGTCGACGTCGACGGCCGGACGCTCACGATCAGCAACCTCGGCAAGGTGCTCTACCCGGGCAGCGGCACCACCAAGGGCGAGGTGCTCGACTACTACGTCAAGGTCGCACCGGTGCTGCTGCCGCACCTGGCCGACCGCGCGGTGACCCGGATCCGCTGGCCGCACGGGACGGGTGGGGAGTCGTTCTTCGAGAAGAACCTGCCCGCCGGCGCCCCCGCGTGGCTGCGCCGGGCCACGGTGCCCACGACCGGGTCGCGCGCCGGCGGCGACCGGTCCGGCACGTTGACCTTCCCCGTCGTGGACGACCTGGCGACGCTGGTCTACCTGGCCAACCTCGCCGCGCTCGAGCTGCACGTCCACCAGTGGACCGTGACCCGCGACGGCGAGCCGCTGCCGCCGAACCGCGTCGTCGTCGACCTCGACCCGGGGGCTCCCGCAGACCTCCACGAGTGCGCGCAGGTCGCCCTGCTGGTCCGCGACCGGCTCGCCGAGCTGGGACTCTCGTGCGCTCCGGTCACCAGCGGTAGCAAGGGCCTGCACCTGTACGCCGCCCTGCCCGCGGACCGGTCGTCGGAGCAGGTCCGCGACTGGGCCAAGGAGATCGCCGAGGGCCTCCAGGCCGAGCATCCCGGCCTCGTCGTGGCGCAGATGACCAAGGCGAAGCGACCCGGCAAGGTGTTCTTGGACTGGTCGCAGAACACCGGCTCCAAGACCACCATCTCGCCGTACTCCCTGCGCGGCCGCCCCGTCCCGTACGTCGCCGCACCCCGCAACTGGGACGAGGTCGAGGCCGGCGCCGAGACCCGCCACGAGCTGGGCCAGCTCCGCCTCGACGAGGTGCTCCTCCGCGTCGAGCGGCACGGCGACCTGTTCGGGCAGCTCCTCGACCCCACGCGTTGAGCCGTCAATCCTTGCGGGTCGAGCCGTCAATCCTTGCGGGTCGAGCCGTCAATCCTTGCGGGTCGAGCCGTCAGCTCTTGCGGGTCGAGCGGTCACAGCTCGTGCCCCGGCCCGGCCATGTTGGTCGCCGCCTTCACCTTCGACGTCTCGCCGACCAGGATCGACGGCTCGGACGACCAGGATTGACGGCTCGGCCGACCAGGATTGACGGCTCAACCCACGACGGGGAGGGGTGGGACGCCGGTGGTGCCGGGGGGCTCGGTGAGGAGGGGCTCGCCCGACCAGCGGGCCAGGAGGCGCCGGTACTCGGTGGTGTGCTGGTAGCCGCTGTGCGTCATGACCCTGGGGCCGGCGTCGCCGGCCTCGACCACGGGCACCTCGCAGGTCGGGACGTCCAGCGGCCCGTCGGCGTCGGAGTACACCCGGAAGCCGAGGGGGTCGGTGCGGCGGAACAGGTTGACCCAGTGGTCCGGGGACTCCAGGCGGCCGCGTAGGTGGTCGGTGCCGGGCAGGCTGCCCTCGGGGTGGGGGCGGGAGGTCGGCGCGTCGGGCCAGGCGTCGCGCAGCGTCGGCGGGCCGGACGTGGTCAGGTAGCCGAGCTGCCGGGCACCCACGACGCTGGGGAACACGCGTCCGTACAGCGCCCGGACCTGGCTGCCGTAGGTGACGATGCGGATCCGACGCAGGGCGGTCAGCCGGCAGGCCACCGCGGTGACGATCAGCGAGCCCTGGCTGTGACCGGACAGCACCACCACGGCGTCCGCGGCCCGCGAGTCGGGCCGGTCCAGGGCCCACTGCACCCTGGTGCACAGCTCGGGGACGACCCGCTCGGCGTAGCACGGCGGCGCCAGCGGGTGCGCGGCGCGCGGCCAGAACGTGGTCAGGTCCCACAGCACTCCGACCCCGCGCCGGGCGGTATCCGAGCGACGCACCTGCGAGGCCACCAGCACCAGAGCCAGCGACATGCCGAGCGCGACGTACAGCGACAGCGCCGCCACCTCGCGAGTCCACTCCCAGACCTCCCACGGCGCCTGGCCGGTGAAGGACATCACGATGATGGTCAGCGCGACGGGTGAGGTGATGAACCCGACCACGTCGAGCAGCCGCTCCGCGCGGTGCGCCAGCGCGGCCCACACCCGAGCCCGGGCGGCGGCCGGGCGGTCCCGCTCCGGCACCGGCAGTACGTCGACCGGATGGCCCTGGTCCGGTCGCAGGTACGCCCTGACCGACGGGGCGACCCGGCGGGCGAACCGGAGCACGCAGAACCCGAGGGCCACTGCGACCAGCACCAGCCAGATCAGCTGCAGGATCGGTGCCCACACCAGCACCTGGGGGACCACCAGCGGAAGCTGCGGCGGGTCCTGCACCGACACCAGCACCGACGACGAGCCCGCGGCCAGGACGAGCGGTCGTTCGCCCACCGCGAGCGTCGCGCCGGCCTGGAAGTCCGGCGACTCCCCCGAGCAGCCCGACCGGCGGCCGGTCGGCGGCCGGATGCAGCTGTCCCGCAGCTCGACGGTGTCGTCGGTGAGCGCCAGCCTCGCCGCGACGAAGCGGGTGCTGCGCAGCTGCTCGGACGCGCCGAGCTCGGTGGGGGCGCGGCCGAGGCTGCCCACCGCGACGGTGCCGGAGCGCACGGTGACCGTTCCCGTGCCGGCGTCGACCAGGACCAGGGCGTCGGTGATGCGCACCGGGCCGGTGACCTGCAGCGGCTCCCCGTCCATGGTCACGTCCGCGCCGGCCAGCTGGTCGTCGAGCAGCACCGACGACGCGGCCTCCTCCGGTGACCGGGTGACCAGGTCGACGACGCTGTGGTCCTCGCCGTTGAGGTACTCCGCGCTCCCGGTCACCGCGGCGGTGGTGAACAGCAGCGCCACCCACGCGCCTCCCGCGAGCAGCACCGATGCCGACGCCCCGCGCCACGCCGTCTCCACGACGGGCAGCGCGCGGTCCTGGTCGCCCGGCGGGCGGCCGCGCAGGTAGTGCCAGGCCATCAGCACGGCGAGCAGCACGGTGACTCCGGCGGCGGCCACGGCGAGGTCGAACCGGCCGAACGGCCGCGTCTCGTACAGCCACATGCCGAGCCCGCCGAGGGCGACCACCGAGGCCACCACAGCCACGCTGCCTCGCGTCGACATCCGGCCGCCGGTGAACACGACCAGGTGCACCAGGGTGATCGCCACGAAGACCGCGACGAACCAGACGTTGTGCCCGTAGAAGTCGGGCTGCTCCGAGAGGTCCGGGAAGTCGCTCAGCCACAGCACGAGCAGGTGCGCGGCGGTGACCGAGAGCATCGCGGTCGTCAGCCAGCCGGGGGCGCGCGCCGGCAGCTCCCGCAGCCGTCCGGGATGCCGGACCGGCCGGCCACGGCGACGGGGCTCGACGTAGTACTCCATGTCGTCGGGGTGCACCACGCACACCAGCACCGCCGCCACGAGCGCCAGCACCGCGGCGGCGGCGGTGGTGAACAGCGCCCCGGGGGACCGCGCCCACATTTGCGCCGGGTCGCGGTCGCCCACCACACCGAGGCCCGGCCGCAGCACGTGGACTCCGCTGAACGCCACCACCGTGGCCAGGGCGACGGTGAGGTGCAGCCGCTGTAGCCGCCGGGTGCGCCGCGCGCCCGCCCACATCTTGGGATGGTCGAGCGGGGACACCGGCCGGGGGGCCTCCGCGTCGTCGGGGTCCGCGGCCGGCGCCTCGGGCGGGTCGACCTCGGCGTCGCTGTCCCACACCGAGCGCGGCGCCTGGGTCACCTCCTCGTAGCGGCCGATGGTCTGCCGGGACAGCAGGAACAGCAGCAGGACAGCGGCCAGCGGCGCGAGCGACCCGACCGCGAGTCGCTGCGAGGCGCGCAGCCCGGCCATGAAGTCCAAGAAGCCGGGCAGCGCCGTACAGCCCGTGCTGTTGCCGCGGAAGCACTGCCAGGCGACCATGTCCACCGCCACCACGCACGGGGTGAGCACCGCGAAGACGGTGAGCAGCAGCGCGGACAGCCGGACCGCGCGGGCCCCCCCGCGGCCCCGCCCGCTGTTCTCCCCGACCTGGAGCCGGGCCCAGTACGCCAGGTTCGCCAGGGCGAACGGCAGCAGGAGCAGCCAGAGCACCCGCTTGGCCCAGCCGAGCATCCCTTGGACGCCGGAGGTGAGGGATCCCCACGAGTACGCCTCGAGCGCCGTCGTGTCCGGCAGCACACGCAACGGCGGGTCGGCCTCCTCGACGGTCCGGTAGCAGCCGGTGAGCCCGTCGCCGGCCACCTGCCGGACCTGGCCCCGCTCCACGCCGAGCATGGTGGCGGGGGAGGTGCCGTGCACGCCGTGGACGCGTAGCTCCAGGGCCACCGGCGGCCGGCCGGCCGTGGGCTCGCTCATGTCCGGTGCCTAGCACTCGCCCTGACGACCGGCAACGCACCACGCCGGGCCGGCCGTGCCGGCGCTCGCCGAACCACTCCGACCCGACCCGACGACCGGTGGGCCGACGAAGGTCCCAGGAGGGGGGACCTCGCGCCCTGCCTGGTTGTGGCCGATGCCGACAGGCCGTCTCGGCGTGTCGGCGTCGCGAGAGGCCACAAGCAGCGATACGTGCAGGCATCGGCCACAAACCCGCCGACCGCCGTACGACTGACCCGGTCCGGTCGTCGGCGGATGGCCCATCCTGACCATTCCGGGACCGGTGCGGCGGCTTTACCCTCTGCGGACAGCAGCACCGGGCTCGAACACCCGGGACGGGGGAGCCGATGGGCGTCGTGGGTCGCTGGACGCACGTGCACGAGGAGGACCACGACGACGTCTGGGTCTTCCGGCCGGCCGGCACTGCCCTCCCGCCGGCCCGCGGCCGCGCGTCGCTCCTGCTCGACGCCGGCGGCGACGCCACCGCCGGGTACCCGGGCGCCGACGACCGCGGCGTGACCGACGAGGGGTCCTGGTCGCTGGCCGGAGACCTGCTCACGGTCACCGGGGCGGCCGGTACGACGACGTACCAGGTCGTCAGCTCCCGACCCGACCGGCTCGAGCTCCGGCCCCTGCCCGACCCGCAACGCCGGCCCGACCCCGGCCCCACCGAAGGGAACCAGCCATGACATCCGACCCGAGCACCGACGCCGGCATCGACGAGCTGCCGCCCCGCCGTCGCTGCGCCACCGACGAGGTCAACGAGCGGCTGCTGCGCACCGTGCCGGGCTATGCCGAGGCTCGCGCCGACATCGAGAACCTCACCGCGGAGGCGGTCGCCGCGGCCGGCGGGGAGGTCCGCACCGGACCCGTCCAGATCCCGGTGGTCGTCCACGTCGTGCACCGGCTGCCCGAGGAGAACCTGTCCGACGAGCAGGTGGCCAGCCAGATCGACGTGCTCAACGCCGACTTCCGGGCCACGAACCCCGACCGCGACGCCACCCCGGACGTGTTCGAGCCTCTCGTCGCCGACGCGCAGGTCGAGTTCGTGCTGGCCACGGTGGACCCCGACGGCAACCCGACGACCGGCATCACCCGCACGCAGACCGCGAAGACGTCGTTCACCTCCGACTCCGACGACGTGAAGTCCTCCTCGACCGGGGGCGCCGACCCGTGGCCGTCGGACCGCTACCTCAACGTCTGGACCTGCGGCAACCTGCGCAGCCTCGGCGGCGACGCGCTGCTGGGCTACGCGCAGTTCCCCGGCGGCCCGCCGGAGACCGACGGAGTGGTCATCCTGCACAGCGCCTTCGGCACCGTGGGCACCGCGACCGCGCCGTTCAACCTGGGCCGGACCGCCACCCACGAGGTCGGCCACTGGCTGAACCTGCGGCACATCTGGGGCGACGACGGCACCGGCTGCGCGGGCAGCGACTTCGTGGACGACACGCCCAACGCCGGGGGACCGAACTTCGGTACGCCGGCCTTTCCGCACGTCACCTGTGGCATCGGGCCGAACGGCGACCTGTTCATGAACTACATGGACTACGTCGACGACGCGGCGATGTTCATGTTCACCCACGGGCAGGCGCTGCGCATGCAGGCGGCGCTGGACGGCCCGCGCTCGGGGATCGGCGCCGCCGCGCGGGTGCAGTGACCCAGGTGCCCTGACGGGCCGGCCGCGGGAGGGGAGCGCTGATGAAGCTGCGGTACGCACCGGTGGAGCTGACCAAGACCGGTCACGCCGCCGACGAAGCGGCGGTCGACGCCGCGCTGGACCTCGCCGAGTCGGCGTACGGCGGCGCGGCGACCGACGTCCTGCTCCTCTCACACGGGTGGAACAACGGCATCCGCGAGGCCGAGGACCTGTTCGAGGAGCTCACCGACAACCTCGCCGACGTCGCGAAGCGGCGCACCGGAACCGCTCCGAAGTACGTCGTCGTCGGCCTGCTCTGGCCCTCGATGCGCTGGTGGGACCCCGACGACCTGGCCGGTGGCCTGGCGGCCGTCGACGACGTGGCCGCCCTGGTCAGCGCGGTGGACCAGCGGGTCGAGGACCCGGCGACGGCGGCTCTGCTCAGGCGCCTCGCGGGCAGCGTCGACACCTCCGCGGTCGCCCGGGACCAGTTCGTCGAGCTGGTCCTGACGCTGCTTCCGCGCGACCCGGCCGCCGTGGCCGACGACGACGCGGTCCCCGTGGGGCTGCTGGATGGTGCCCCGGCCGAGCTGCTCGAGGCGGTGGCGGAGGCGGAGGCCGACCTGCTCGACGGCGGGGACACCGGCCCGGCCGGCCTCGGCTTCGCCGACCTGGCGCCCAGCCTGCTCGCCCGGCGGCTGCTGAACCTGGCCACCTACTACACGATGAAGGACCGCGCGGGGAAGGTCGGCGCAAACGGCGTCGCGCCGCTCGTCGACGCCCTGAACCGGCAGCCCGGCGGCCGCCGGGTGCACCTGGCCGGGCACTCGTTCGGCGCCCGGGTCGTCGCCGCGGCGGCCAAGGAGGCGGACACGCCGGTGTCGTCGGTCACGTTGCTCCAGGCCGCGTTCAGCCACACCGCGTTCTCCGGCAGGTCGGTCCCGCCCGGGGCCTTCCGCGCCGTGCTCGACGGCAAGGTCTCCGGACCGCTGGTCGTCACCCACACCCACAACGACCGGGCCGTGCGGCTCGCGTACGCGCTGGCCTCACGCCTGGCCCGTCAGGTGAGCGCGCGGGTCGGCGACCGCGACGACCCGTACGGCGGGCTGGGCGCCAACGGCGCCGTGCGGACCGACGGGGCGCTCGCCCTCACCATGGGCGACGCCGACGCGACCTACTCCTTCACCGCCGGCAAGGTGCACAACCTCCGCTCGGACGCCCACGTCAGCAGCCACGGCGACGTCCGCAACCCCGCCGTCGCCAACGCCTGGCTGTCCGCCATCACCGCCGGCATCGGTGGCTGAGCCGCCCGGTGGTTGAGAGGGGCGAGCTTGCGAGCCCGTCTCGACTTGGGCTGAGGAGCGAGCTTGCGAGCGTCACGAAGCCAACCACCGGCACCTGGGCAGAGACCCTGCCAGGGCTCCGCCGGTCTCGAGAAGCCATCCACTGGCGCTCCGGCTCCCCCGCCCAGTGAGCGCCGAATCATATCAAACTGATATAAAATGCGAGAAGTCCTGATCCACGCCCGTTCTGTGGCGTTGATGTTGCCGGGGCCTCAGCGGTGCTTCTACCCTCCTGGAGAAGGTTCATCGTGGGACGCGATGAGCGCGCCCCCAGGGAGACCTCCGGGAGGGGCACACGTGACGACCGATGACCCTACGACCGGCAGCCCGGCGAGCCAGAACGGCCGCCTGCAAGGCGAGTTCGTCGAGCGGTGGCGCCAGAACGGGTACAACTGCTATTCGTCGGGGCACAAGTTCTGCCGCGAGGTCTGCCCTGTCACCCAGGTGACCCGGAACGAGAACCACACCCCTACGGCCTTCCACGCCAACGTGATCGCGATGGACAAGGGCCTTCTGAACATCGAGGACGTGGCGGACGACTACGTGCACTGCACGCAGTGCGGCGGATGCGAGATCCGGTGTCCGAACACCCTCTTCGTCGGTGACTTCTACCAGGCCCGCACCGAGACGGTGAAGGTGGTGCGAGCGGCTCGGGCGCTCATGGTCGACAAGGGCCTGGACCGTGCGGGCTGGCAGCAGTGGACCAGGCTGACCAAGCAGTACAAGAACGAGCCCGTGCTCGGGGCCGCCGGTGACCAGCCGAACGGGCAGGAGCACGTCCGCGACTGGGCGGAAGGCCTGGACCTCCCGATCGGTGGCGAGACCATCATGTTCGTGGACTGCGAGGCGGCCTTCTACCGCACCTCGAACACCCGAGCCACGGCGCAGGTGCTGCAGAAGGCCGGGTTCGAGTTCGGCCTGATGAACGAGCAGTGGTGCTGTGGCGGACCGGCCGCCGAGATGGGATACGTCGAGCAGTCCCGCGCGTTCGCGGAGCACAATCTCGCTGACTGGCGCGCGTCCGGAGTCAAGCGGGTCATCGCCATCGAGCCGCACGACTACATCCACTTCACCGAGGACTACCCGGCGTACTTCGGTGCGGACTTCGACATCGAGGTGGTCCAGATCCTCGAGCTGGTCGCAGACCTGGTCGAGAGCGGTCGGCTCAGGCTCGAGCGGCCGATCAACAAGACGGTGACCTACCACGATCCCTGCCGGCTGAACAAGCGGAAGGCGATTCACGCTGCTCCCCGGTACATCCTGAACTCGATACCCGGCCTGGTGTTCAAGGACGTCGACCACGTCACGCAGTGGTCATACTGCTCGGGCGGCGGTGCCGGTCTGCCCATCGAGAAGCCGGACATCACGGCCGCGATCAGCGATGGTCGGCTGGCGCGGGCCAAGGAGCTCGATGTGGAGATGCTGGTGAGCGCCTGTGTGTGGTCGGAGCGACCGCTTGCCATGGCCGGTCACAAGGTCGGCATCGAGGTCGCCGACATCATCGAGCTCGTCGCCGAGTCCGCCGGCATCGAGATCGGCGGCCGTCGTGGCGCATCCGACCTGGAGGCGACGCGATGACCACCACGTCGGTGATGTCGGTCGACCCCGGGGTCGTCGCGGAGCTCGAGGCGATCATGGGTGAACCCGGTTCGGTGCTGACCGGCGTGTCGAGCAGGGCGAACCGGGCCCGAGTGCCCGCACCGTTCCCCGTCCACCGTTGGGCCGAGCACATGCCGGCGGTCGTCGTCCTGCCGCGCACGGCGCAACAGGTATCGGAGATCGTCAAGCTCGCGAACCGGGCCCGGATCCCGGTGGTGCCACGAGCCGGAGGGACCGGACTCAACGACGGCGCCGTCCCTCTGCGCGGCGGCATCATGGTGGATGTCAAGCGGATGAACCAGATCCATGAGGTCGACCTGGCGGACCGGACCGTCACGGTCGGGCCCGGGATCAGCATGATGAAGCTGAACGAGGAGCTCAAGCGGTACGGCGTGCTGTTCCCCGACACCCCGGCGTCGTACCCCTGCTCGCTTGTCGGTGGTCGCATCGCGTGCAGCGGCTTCTCGCTGCTCGGCACGCGGTTCGGCCACAGCCGCGACCTGGTCATGTCCTTCGAGATGGTGCTGCCGACCGGTGAGATCATCCAGGTGGGTGACGGCGGGGGGAAGAAGATCCGCAAGTCCTCGACGGGCTACCACCTCAAGCACCTGTTCATGGGTCATCAGGGCACGCTGGGCATCGTGACCGAGGCGACCCTCGAGCTGGTGCCACGCCCTGAGGCGGAGTTCGCGGCGTTCTTCGCCTTCGACGACTTCCTCAACGCCCACCGGACCGTTCACGGCATCACGACCTCGGGTATCGCGACCCTGGCCGGCACCGTGCTCTTCGACGAGAAGAAGGTCGAGTACCTGCGGCGCGACGACGAGGCCTTCATCCCGATGCCGCCGTGGGTGAGCTCGATCGTGGCCACGGCCCTGTACGGCACCAAGGCCGAGGTCAACGAAGCCGCGAAGCTGCTGATGGAGCTGGGCCGGAAGGAGGGCGGGCGCTACACCGGCGACGAGATGGCGGTGGGCGACTGGGCCTCCCGGCACGACCGTTACGCCAACCCGTTGCACGGCCGCCTGAAGGACGGCACCGTGGCCCCGATGTCGTGGCACTGCGAGGACGCGTCGCTGAACTGGAGCGTCATTCCCAAGGTCCGCGAGGAGTGGACCGCGATCGCCGACAGGTACATCGACGAGTACGGCATCTTCGACAACTGGGGGATGTACTGCTACACCAGTGCCTCGTACAAGCCGTGGGGTGACTTCCTCACCGAGATCGACATCGGGATCTGGGAGGAGAAGCTGAACGACGAGACCTGGGCGGGCTGGGTCGACTTCAAGACCGAGATCGCCAAGGTGTCCTTGAAGTACGGCGGCTCGATGAGCAACTGCCACGGCACCACCCGGATCGGGGACGCCGAGCTCGTTCCCGAGGAGATGGGGGGCGGCTGGGACGTCATGTTGAAGATCAAGAAGGCGCTCGACCCGAACAACATCATGAACCCCGGCAAGCAGATGCTGGACCAGGCCTACGAGGACTGAGGGGCAAGCCATGCAGCGGTTCGTCTACAAGCAGCAGTACGTCCGCCCCGAGGCCACCCGGGTGTCCGACGGCGTCGTCATCCGCATGGAGCACGTCTACGAGGTGGACCCGGACCTCATGGGTCATCATTTCAACCAGCAGAACATGCCGCTCTGGGACACCCTCCGCATCCTGGAGAGCAGGAGCGACCATCTGAGCTGGATGCACGAGCACTTCGCGGACGAGACGCTCGTAGCGGGGATCGAGTCCGAGCTCGACCTCGGACCGGGCCGGCCGAGCGGAGAGGCGTACCCCGCGCCGCCTGATGCGCCCGCCCGTCACCCGCGACCGATCCTCCCGTACTGACATGAGTACCGAACCCGCGTTGCCGGCACCGGCGGCGACAGCCGAACAGGAGCACCTCGTCGCGCTCGGCTACACCGGCCAGGACTTCCACCGGTCGATGAGCCTGTGGTCGAACATGGCTCTCGGGTTCACCTACCTGAGCCCGCTGGTCGGCGTCTACTCACTCTTCGCCTACAGCCTCTCGCTGGGTGGTCCGCCCGCGATGTGGTGGATCGTGGTCGTCGGGACCGGACAGTTCCTCGTCGCGCTGGTCTTCGGTGAGGTCGTCTCGCAGTACCCCCTCGCCGGCGGCATCTATCCCTGGTGCAGGCGCCTGTGGGGACGTCGCTACGCCTGGATCGTCGCCTGGGTGTACATGTGGGCGGTCATCGTCACGGTGACGGCCGTGGCCGAGTTCGGAGGCGGCTTCATCGGGGCGCTGTTCGACATCGAGCCGACCAAGGAGATCGGACTGGTCACCGCCGTTGTGCTGCTGCTGGTCGCATTGGGCTTCAACTTCAGCGGCACCCACATGCTTGCCCGGGTCGCGAAGATCGGCCTGGCCGCCGAGCTCATTGGCGTGATCGCCCTCGGGCTGTACCTGCTGGTGTTCGAGCGGGAGAGCTCGTTCTCGGTGTTCTTCGACCCCATGGGCGCCGGCGGTGACCAGGCCTACATCATCACGTTCTTCGGATCCGCGCTGAGCGGGCTCTTCTTGTTCTACGGGTTCGAGGCGTGCGGCAACGTCGCGGAGGAGGTCGACGACCCCACCCGGCGGATCCCCAAGGCGATGATGCTGACCATCCTGGTCGGTGGCGTGTCCGGCCTCCTGTCGTACGTCGGGTACGTGCTGGCCGCCCCCGACCTGCAGGCCATCGTCGACGGCGAGGTCGCCGACCCGATTCCGGCGATCCTCGAAAGCGCTCTGGGCACAGCAGGCTCGAAGATCTTCCTGCTGGTTGCGGTGACGGCGTTCGTGTCCTGCGTGCTCTCCCTCCAGGCGGCCGGCAGCCGGCTCATCTACTCGTCCGCACGCGACCGGATGCTGCCGATGAGCCGCTGGCTGTCGCACATGTCCGACCGGCACTCGGTGCCGACCAACGCCTTGCTGGTGGCCTGCGTCGTCCCGATCCTGATCTGCCTCTACGTCTACGTCTTCCCCGACCAGCTGCCGCGGGTGACTGCGTTCGCCGTCCTGGGGATCTACATCGCGTTCCAGGCCGTGGTCCTGGCCGCGTTGCGGCAGCGGCTCAAGGGCTGGCGGCCGGCCGGCAACTGGAACCTCGGTGGCGCCGGACTGCTCGTCAACGTGCTCGCACTCGGCTACGGCATCATGGCCGTCATCCTGCTGCTCAAGCCGCTGGACACCGGGAGCTGGCTGGACGACTACGTGGTGGCGATCGGCCTCGTGATCGTCTTCGGGACCGGACTGGGGTACCTGTTCATCGCCAAGCCGGACCGGCATTCCGAGGGCGTCGCCGAAGGGGACGCGATCGAAGTGGCGCAGCTGCTGCGGTCACTGCGGGAGAAGGCGCGGAGCTGAACCGCCGGCCGTCCGGGGTCAGCCGGCCCGTGGGTTCATCCGGACCAGCCGCACCGGGCTGCTCTCGTCGAGCTCGGCGACGCCGCCCCGGGAGCGGACGAAGTCGGAGAACGACCGGTAGCCCAGGGCCCGCTCGCTGAACGACGGGTCCATCCGCTTCATCTGGCTCTTGACCGCCGAGCTGTGCAGCCACTCGGCGTCGTCGTCCTTCTCGTGGCCCAGCCGCAACGCCCGCTCGAGCAGCCGGGTGGCCCCGGCCTGGGGGTCCGACTCCGACTCCGGCTCCGGCTCCGGCTCCGGCTCCGGCTGGGGCTCCGGCTCCCGCTCGGGGCGCCGGGCCTGCCTCGGCTCGGGTCGTCTCGGCTCCGGCTTCGTGGTGGCCAGCCCGGGCAGCGCATCGTAGGTCACCAGCTCGTCGCACGCCGCCGCGAGCGAGCGGCTGGTCGAGCCCGCCACGCCGACCCCCACGACGTACCGGCCGAGCCGCTTGCAGCGCTGGGCCAGCGCGATGTAGTCGGAGTCGCCGGCCACGATCACGACGTGGGTCAGGTCGGGAAGCCGGAACATGTCCTCGATCGCGTCCACGGCCAGCCGGATGTCGGCGCCGTTCTTCCCGTACGCCGCCGCGGGGAACAGCTGCACCAGGTCGACCGCGCGGCCGACGAGCTGCCCCCGGTAGTCGGCGTTGACCGGCGCGGACCAGTCCGCGTAGGCCCGGGTGAGCACCAGCGTCCCGAACGAGGAGGCGAAGTCCAGCACGGCGCCGAGGTCGACCGTGGCCTCGCCGAGGCGGGCCGCCGTCTCGGGGTCCGCGGCCCTCCCGCTGGCGCCGCGGGCCTTGTCGCGCTGGAACGCGTTGCGGCCGTGCACCTGGTCGTAGCGGGAGATCACGATGTTGTCGAAGTCGATGTAGACCGCGACGCGGGTGTCGGCCAGGTCTGTCACGGCGTCCCTCCTCCTGAGGTCGGGGTGACCAGCACGGCCGCGCCCGTCACCGCGGCGTCCGCCAGGTCGTCCAGCGCCCGGTCCGCGGCGGACAGAGGGTACTCCGTCACGGTCGGGGTGATCCGCAGCGCGGTGGCCAGCCGCAGCAGCTCCTCGCCGTCGGCGCGCGTGTTGGCGGTGACGCTGGTCAGCGTCCGCTCCCGGAACAGCTCGCGCTGGTAGTCGATCGCCGGGATGTCGGTGAGGTGGATGCCGGCGACGGCCAGCGTGCCGCCCTGGTCCAGCGCCGCGAGCGCGACCGGCACCAGGTCGCCCACCGGAGCGAACAGGATCGCGGCGTCCAGCGGCACCGGCGGCCGCGCGTACGCCTCGCCGGCGGACGCGGCGCCCAGGTCCAGGGCGAGCGACCGAGCCCGCTCGCCGCGAGTCAGGACGTGCACCTCCGCGCCCTGTGCCAGGGCGATCTGCGCGGTCAGGTGCGCGCTCGCCCCGAACCCGTAGATGCCCAGCCGGCCGCCGGGCGGCAGGTTCGCCCGCTTCAGTGCGCGGTAGCCGATGATCCCCGAGCACAGCAGCGGCGCGGCCTCCTCGTCGGTCAGTCCTTCGGGGATGCGGTAGGCGAAGGCCTCTGGCACGACGGCGTACTCGGCGTACCCGCCGTCGGCATCCCACCCGGTGTACTCCGAAGCCGGGCAGAGGTTCTCCCGTCCGGTGCGGCACATCCGGCAGGTCCCGCAGGTACGCCGCAGCCAGGCGATCCCCACCCGGTCGCCCACCTCGAAGCGGTCCGCGGCCCGGCCGGCACCGACCACCTCGCCGACCACCTCGTGCCCCGGCACGCGCAGCTCGGCCTTCGCTTCGAGGTCACGGTCGGCCAGGTGCAGATCGGTCCGGCAGACTCCGCAGGCCCGCACGCGCAGCAGTACCTCGTCGCCGGCCGGCACGGGCACCTCCCGGCGCACCTTCACGAGCCGCCGCCCGGCATCCGGTCGCGCCACCGCCCAGGCGTCCATCGCGGCGGGGTTGGCACGGTCTGGCGGCATGGGTTGATTCTCCCGCTGTCCCGGGCGCCGCTGGTGCCGGGTCCGGGGGTCAGATTCCCATGGTGTCATGGTGTTCTGTCGCGGTGTTCTGGTGCTGACCACGGGGAGTTCGTCGTGGCCAGCACGAGATCGTCGTGGGAGGCCGGCGGCTTGCGACGACTCGCGGCCCCAAGGGTCCGGATGCACCGGCTGGGCGTCCCGCCCGGTGACGGATGTGACAGGTCGGCGCGGTGGGCGGAGGCGTTTGCGACGGCTCACCGTCTTCCTGAGCGACGGCGGCGACTCCTCTACTTGGTGTTGTCCACATGACGAGATGCGGCGGGCTTCCCGCCCTGGTTCTGTCTGTGGCGGCTGGTGTGATCGGGTCATGTCAGCAGAGCCGGTGCCGCCGCGCGACCCGCGGGCGGACGCGCCCGAATCGACGCCGGTGGGCGACCGGTTCGACCGGGTGCACTGGTTCGCGGGGCGGGTGCACGAGGTGTTGGACGGGTTGGGTGACCCGCATCCGTACTCGCTGACTCCTGGTCAGGTGGCGGAGACCGTGGGCGAGCTGGAGCGGGCCGCGGCGCGGTTGTCGGGGTTGGCGTTGCGGCTGGTCGCCCAGGCCGACATCGACGACCTGGCCACCCCTGCCGGCGCCACCTCCACCGCGGCGTGGCTGCGGGGTCTGGTGCCGGTGACCCGGCGGGACGCGGTCGCCCAGGAGCGGCTGGCCGCCACCCTGCGGTGCGGGCACGAGGCGGTCGACGCTGCGTTGGTGGCGGGCAGGGTGCTGCGGGACCAGGCGGAGGCGATCTGCAACGCCGTGGATGACCTGCCGGTCGAGGTCGGGGTGGACACCAGGCTGGCCGCGGAGGCGCACTTGCTGGACCTCGCCGGGCGGTTCGACGCGGTGGAGCTGGCCCGGTTGGGCAAGCGGATCCTCCACACGGTGGCCCCGGACCTGGCCGAGCGGCTGGACGCGGCCGCGTTGGAGCGGGAGGAACGCGAGGCCGAGAGGAAGACCGGTCTCACCTGGGGCCGGGACGGGCACGGGTCGGTGAGCGGCAGGTTCAAGCTGCCCGAGCGGTACGGGGACATGCTGGCCGCCGCGTTGGACGCGTTCACCAACCCCGCCGGCACCGACCCGGTCCCGCGTACCGAGCCCGCCAGCCCCACCCAACCGGATGCTGTGGAGCGGGTGGCCCGGCTCACCCCGGCCGTGCGTGGGGAGGCGTTCTGCCGGCTCCTGGAGACCCTGAACACCGACACCCTGCCCTCGACCGGTGGGTTGGCGCCGACGGTGGTGGTGACGATGACCCTGGACACCCTGCTCGGCGGCCTGGCGCACGCCGCCATCCTGGGCGCCCCCACCCTGGTCTCGGCCGGCCAGGCCCGCCGGCTGGCCTGCGCCGCCGGAGTGATTCCCGCCGTCCTGGACAGCACCGGCCGGGTCCTGGACCTGGGCCGCAGACGCCGGCTGGCGTCCAAGGCGCAGATCCTGGCCCTGCGGTTGCAGCAGCAGGGGGTGTGCGCGATCCGCGGCTGCGACCGGCCCGCGCACTGGTGCGAGGCACACCACTGGCGACAGCCCTGGGCCGCCGGCGGGAGGACGGACCTGGCCGATCTCGCGTTGATCTGTCCCCGCCACCACACCCTGGCCCACCGCGACCAGATGACCATGACACCCGGCCACGACGGCAGGGTCCAGCTCCACCGGCGCACCTGAGCGCTCCCGCCCCCAGGACTTCCGAGCTCACCGGCGGCGGCCGGAGACGCGCATGCTGACGTCTGGCAGGATGACGCGCGAGGAGTCCTCGGGAGAGAGAGGCCGGCTCATGCGGACGGGGAGTGAGCGCTGGCACGAGGTCAGCGACTCGGAGTCCGCGCACGAGAAGCGTTGTCTCGAGTACGTCCGTGAGCTCTTGCCGGACCGCTCGCCGTACCAGGCCTGGAGCAACTTCGAGTTCCGCGACGGCCAGGGCAGGTGGCACGAGGTGGACCTGCTGGTCCTCGGCGACCGCCGGCTGCACCTGGTCGAGCTGAAGCACTACCAGGGCGAGATCAGCGGTACGGCGTACCGCTGGCAGCGGGGCAACCGCTCCGAGGACTCGCCCCTGCGCGCGGCGCAAGGCACAGCGGCTGGCCAGCCTGCTGCGTGACACGGCGCGGGACATGGACCCGGCGCTCGTGGACGCGATCCCCTACGTGCAGGAGTGCGTCTTCCTGCACGCCGACAACGTCCGGTGCCTGCTGCCGCTGGCGACCGGACCGACCTGTTCGGCCCGGACGGGACGGAGCGGGCGACCGGGCCTGCCGAGCATCCTGTCGCGCCTGCTCGAGCGACCCGACGGCCGGCGTCGCCGCACCGCGACCGACACGCAGGTCGTCGCCGTGGTCGACAAGGCCGGGTTCGCGGTCCGGCGGGAGCGCGAGGTCGGCTCCTGGCGGCTGGTCGGCCAGCTGCCGAGCGGCGCAGCCGGCGCCAGCTCGCGGAGCGCGAGTACGCGCTCACCCACCGGCTCCAGCACGCGGGCGTGCTCAGCCCGAGGGACATCGTCGAGGGCGACCTCGGCGTCGGGCTGGTCTTTCCCGACGACCCGGGCGCCCGGCGGCTGGACCTCTGGCTCGCCGACACCCCCGATGGGCTGGCCCTGCGCACCCAGGTCGACGTGCTGCGCCAGCTGGCCGAAGCGCTCGACTACCTCGTCAGCGTCTGGACACCACCGGCTCAGGCTGTTGCCTGGGTGCGACGCGGCCGCCCTGGCGGGAACACCGGTCGGCAGGATCGCGGCGGCCCGGCCGGAGCCCCCGGAGCAGGCGGTGAACGGGCTGAAGTTCGCCGAGATCCTCCCGCCGCCGCTGGCGGTCAGCACGCTGGCCGACCGTCTCGCCGATCCCCAGGGCGCCGTCGCGGCGTACGCCGAGCCGCGCCGTGATGTGCTGTCGCGGGAGGAGGGGACGGGCTGAGGCGCGATCGAGAGGTGACACACCTCGGCGAGCCGCCCTCTCCGCGATCTCCCCCCACAGGCCCTGACGGGCGGCTCGGTCTCGGCTGTAGCCCGACTCAGCTCTGCGTCGCGAAGATGACGGAGTCGTATTCGAAGCCGGGGGTGAGTTCCAGGACCAGGTCCTGCGGCGCGGCGACGTTGTAGCCGAGTCTGAACGTGCTTTCCCGTCCGTTCAAGAGCTTGGTCGACGGCGACCCGTTGAGGCCTCGGTCGGAGTCGAACACCTGCTCTGCCTCGGCGTTCCCCGACTGCTGAGTGGTGTAGAACCCGGAGGGGTCGTAGACGGCTCCGGTGTTGTTGACGATCTTGACGTCGAAGACGACGTTGTGCTTGTCCTTGCCGCCGGCGGCGTACTCACTCGGCTTGAACGGCTTCGGCTTGGAGACCTTGACGTACAGGCCGTCTTCCCACTCGGGACTTGGTCACGAGATCGGCGGCCCCGATTCCCGGCGGCCCAGCGACCAAGGTCCGGCGGATCGTGGGCCGGAGGCTCGTCCCAGGATCGCGCGAGTCGCAGGCGCGTAGCTGGTCAACCAGCGCTCGTTCAGCCGCGTGGTTCACACTTCTCCACAACGTGGACCCGCCTCGTGTCCACCTGGCCCTTTGAGGCACGATCGGAGTGACACCGCACCACTGAGTCCTCACCACGGGCCACAGCATGGAGGTGCAACGAACCAGACGTACCGCAGAAGGAGCAGCCCACCGTGTTGTCAGACCTCGCCATCGCCCGCTCCGCGACGCGGAAGTCGCTCGACGACGTCGCCGACTCCATGGGCATCGGCCCGGACCTGCTCGAGCCGTACGGCGACGGGGTGGCGAAGGTCAAGCTGGCCGCCATCGAGGAGCTCGCGGACCGGCCGCGGGCCAAGTACGTCGTGGTCACCGCGATCACGCCGACGCCGCTCGGCGAGGGCAAGACGACCACCACTGTGGGACTCGGGCAGGCGTTCAAGCACATCGGCAGGCGCGCCACGATCGCGATCCGGCAGCCGTCGATGGGTCCGACGTTCGGCATCAAGGGCGGGGCCGCGGGCGGCGGGTACTCCCAGGTGGTCCCGATGGAGCTGCTCAACCTGCACCTGACCGGCGACATGCACGCGGTGACCGCGGCCCACAACCTGCTCACCGCGATGGTCGACAACTCGCTGCACCAGCGCAACCCGTTCGACCTGGACCCGCACGGCATCACCTGGCGCCGGGTCCTCGACGTCAACGACCGGTCGCTGCGCAACATCGTGGTCGGCCTGGGCACCCGCCAGGACGGCGTGACCCGGCAGAGCGGCTTCGACATCACCGCCGCCTCGGAGGTGATGGCGGTGCTCGCCCTGGCCACGTCGCTGCAGGACCTGCGGGCGCGGCTGGGCCGGATCGTGGTCGGCTACACCCCGGACGGGGAGCCGGTGACGGCAGAGCAGCTCAAGGCCGCAGGGGCGATGACGGTGATCCTGCGGGAGGCGATCAAGCCCAACCTGCTGCAGACGCTGGAGAACACGCCGGTGCTGGTGCACGCCGGGCCGTTCGGCAACATCGCCCACGGCAACTCCAGCATCGTCGCCGACCTGGTCGGCATCGGGGCCGGCGACGTCCTGGTCACCGAGGCGGGCTTCGGCGCGGACATCGGCGCGGAGAAGTTCTTCAACATCAAGTGCCGCAACTCCGGCCTGCGGCCCGACGCCGCGGTCGTCGTCGCCACGGTGCGGGCGCTCAAGGCGCACTCGGGACGCCACCGCGTCGTAGCCGGGCGAGCGCTGCCGCCGGCGATGCTTGCGGAGAACCCCGACGAGGTGTTCGCCGGTGCCCCGAACCTGCGCAAGCAGATCGAGAATGTCCGGCTCCACGGGGTCTCGCCGGTGGTTGCCGTCAACGCGTTCCCCGAGGACCACCCCAGCGAGCACGACGCGATCCGCAGCATCGCCGAGGAGGCCGGCGCCCGCGTCGCGGTGTGCACCCACTTCGCGGAGGGCGGCAAGGGCGCGGTCGAGCTGGCCGAGGCGGTCGCCGAGGCGGCCGAGGAGCCCACCGACTTCCACTTCCTCTACCCCGACGAGGCACATCTGCGCGAGAAGATCGAGACCATCGCGACCAAGATGTACGGCGCCGACGGCGTCGAGTACGACCACCTGGCCAGCCGCCAGCTCGAGACCTACGAGCGCAACGGGTTCGGCCGCCTCCCGGTGTGCATCGCCAAGACCCACCTGTCCATCTCCAGCGACCCGTCCCTCAAGGGCGCGCCGACCGGGTGGATGCTGCCGGTCCGCGACGTGCGCGCCAACGTCGGCGCCGGATTCGTCTACCCGATCTGCGGCGAGATGCGCACGATGCCCGGCCTCGGGCTCGAGGCCGCCGCGACCAGGATCGACATCGACGAGAACGGCGACATCGTCGGGCTGTCGTGACCGAGTACCTCGACCTGCGGGTCAGGGACCTCCTCGACGCGGTCGCCGCTCCGTCGCCGGCACCGGCCGCCGGCTCGGTCGCTGCGATGGTCGTCGCTCTCGCGGCGGGGCTGACCGCCATGGCGGCCGGCCTGTCGTCGCGGCAGCTACCCGAGGCTTCCGCCCTGTCCGAACGGGCCCGCAGGCTGCAGGCGGGTGCGGGTCCGCTGGCACAGCGCGACGCGACCGCCTATGCCGACGTGCTCGCCGCCCTGGCGCTGCCCCCGGAGGATCCGGGCCGCGCCGCGGCGCTCGCCGGCTCGCTCCGCCGGGCCAGCGAGGTGCCGCTGGAGGTCGCCAGCCTGGGTGCCGAGGTCACCGAGCTCGCCGCCCGGGTCGCGCGAAACGGCAACCCTCGGCTCCGCGGCGACGCCGTCACGGCCGGCCTGCTCGCCGCGGCCGCGGTCCGCTCCGCGGTCGCGCTGGTCGAGATCAACCTGCGCGACCCCGCCGACCCGCTCCTGCTGCGGGCCCATGGGCTGGCCGCCGCCGTCGCCGACTGGACCGTCAGCCCGACCCTTTGACGCCGGCCCACCAGAGCTGCCGGTTCGACCGACCAGAGTTGACGGTTCGACCCGCCAGAGTTGACGGTTCGACCCGCCAGAGTTGACGGTTCGACCGGGGACGAGTCGGCGGTCTCGAGGATCGGGTCCGCGTAGGCTCGGCGGGGTGTACGTCCCGCACTGGTCCGAGGTCGAGGACGAGGCCGAGGTCCGCGAGATGGTGGCGACGCTCGCGTCCGCGGAGCTGGTCACCGTGGGCGCGGACGGCTACCCGCTCGCGACGCTGCTGCCGGTCCTGTGGCGGGGGGACACGGTCGTCGCGCACATGGCCCGCGCGAACCCGCACTGGCGGCAGGTCGAGGACGGGTCGCCGGCGCTGTTCGTGTGCGGGGGCCCTCAGGCGTACGTCTCGCCGAGCTGGTACGCCTCGAAGACCGAGCACGGCCGGGTGGTCCCGACGTGGAACTACTCGGCGGTGCACCTGACCGGCCGGGTCACGGTGCACGACGACGTCGAGTGGCTGCGGGGCGCGGTCACGGACCTGGTGGAGCGGCACGAGGGCGGCCGCAGCGCGCCGTGGCAGGTGACCGACGCCCCCGAGAGGTACGTCGCCGGGCAGCTGCGGGCGATCGTGGGCGTGCAGATGCGCGTCGAGCGGGTCGAGGCGAAGGCCAAGCTCAGCCAGAACCGGTCCGAGGCCGACCGGCGCGGCGTGGTCGAGGGTCTTCGCGCGGAGCCCGGCGCCGGCCCGGCGGCGGTCGCGGCCGCGATGAGTGCGGCGCCGAGTTCCCCCGCCTGACCACGACGTGAAGCCGCCGGCCCGGAGACCTCGGGCCGGCGGCTGGTGGGACGCGTAGCGAGGGGGTTCACGCGTCCCAGTCGGTGAGCACGGTGATCTGCACGTTGTTCACCGGCAGGCCGAGCCCTGCGGCGTTCTTCGCGCAGAACCGGTAGAAGCCGCCGCCGTCGAAGTGCTTGGTCAGCGGCAGGGTCCGGCGGCTGCCGGAGTCGAAGATCAGGTCGCTGCCCCGCCAGACCCGGTAGACCACGCCAGGTGAGTCGGCGCTGCCCTGAACGGCGGCGTCGGAGGAGGCGCCGGCGCTGACGCACTGCTCGGTGCCGGGCTGGAGGGTGCCGGGCCCCCAGGAGACCACGGCGGCGTGTGCGGCCAGCGGCGTTGCGACGACGGCGGCGCCGGCGAGCGCTCCGGCCGCGGCCAGCCTTCGGGCGCGAGTGGAGATGGACATGAGAACTCCTTGTGTGGTTGACGAACAACGCCCCGGTCGAGGCGTCCCCCGTTTCGTCGTGAAACCGGTGACCCGAGAGTAGGGGCGGGCCGTCGTCACACTGAAGCCCAGCGGCCGCTCAGTTCATGTCCAGGTGACTACCACTTCTCGCCGGTGTCCAGGTCGTCCTGGCGCAGGATCTCGGTGAGCCGGTCCACACCCGCCGCGAGGTGACGGCGGTACGTGCTCATCGGCAGGCCGAGCAGCTGGGCCGCCTCGGCCTGGGTGGGCGCGGGCTGCAGGTAGGTGTGGTGCACGGCCCGGTAGCCCCGCCGGTCGCGAGGGGCGGCCTCCAGCCTGGCGGCGGCCGCCCGGATCCAGTCGCGGAGGGCCTCGCAGCGGGCGCGGTCGTCGGCCTCGGCGGGAGTGCGGGAGAGCACCGCCGGCGAGCGCAGGAGCGGTGAGCCGCGCAGCCCGCCGGCGCGGCCGAGCTCCCGCAGCGCCGCCCGTACGGCGCTGGAGAACTCCTCCTCGGACAGCCGCTGTGCCGGGATGCGGGGCGCGGGCCGTGCTGCCGGCTCGACGTCGAGCGGCACGGGGGCGATCTCGCGCTCGCCGAGCAGCTGCAGCCAGGCCAGGGGAGGGGTGCGGGTCCAGTCGTGCCAGTAGATCCCGTAGTCGCGGTCGCCGACGCGGTAGTCGCCGTCGGGCAGCCGGGCCAGGTCGCCGTAGGAGCAGATGTCCGCCCACAGGTCCGGGTCGGCGTAGTAGACGAAGGAGCAGGCCAGCCCTGGGGTGGACAGGTAGTAGCGGACGAAGTGCAAGGTGATGAACAGCTGCACCGGGCCGAGGTCCTGGTAGTCGTCGCGCTGCATCCAGAACCGGAAGAAGCCGGCCACCTGTCCCGGTGCGAGGGCGGTGCGGCGGTCCAGGAACCCCGCCACCCGCGCCACCGCGACGTCGCGCGCGCGGTCCTCCGCGGTGGCGTCCTGCACCTGCAGCGTGCAGATCAGCCCGAGCAGGGCCTGGTCGGGCCCGCGGAGCACCAGCAGCGCCTCGGGCTGCCGGTCGACCCAGTAGTCCAGGAGCGCGGCCGACTCGGGACCCTCGTGCCGAGCGACCATGGCCCTGGCCGCGACCAGCTCCTCGGAGGTCGGTGTCGCCGTGGTCAGGCTGCGCAGGTCCACGCCGGCCTCCGCGCTGCCGACGACCAGCGGCCCGAGCACGGGGTTGTCGCGGTGCAGGAACACGTACTCCACGAGGACCTGCTGCTGCTGTGCGGTCGGCGCCGACTCGAACCGGTCTCGGTAGTAGGCGCCGGCCCGCCGGTGGATCTCGGCGTACTGGTCAGGATGACGCCAGCGCAGCTCCTTGCCCAGGGCGTCCCGTGCGACGTCATGCGGGAAGAGCCCCCGTGGCCCGGCCTCGACGAAGGACAGCCCGCGCAGCCAGTCGAACATGTCATGGGCGTCGTCCAGGCCGAGCAGCCGGGCGAGCAGCGGCTCGGTCGTGGTGAGGACCTGCGCGCAAGCCTCCAGGGCGGCCCGGTGCTGGGCGCTCGGGACGCTGTCCACCATGCTGCCCAGCAGCGCGTCGACGACGTCCGGCCGCTCCGCGAGCCTCAGCGCGCCACCGCCGTGCGCGACCACGTCCGCGACCAGCGCCAGCGCCAGCGGGTGGCCTCGGGTGAACGCCAGCGCGTCGTCCTGGAGCTCGCTGCTGATGCCGCGCGCCTCGAGCAGCAGCCGGCTCTCCTCCCGGCTGAGGTTCGCCAGGCGGAGGATCTGCACCATGCCGCGCCAGCCGGGGTCGGTGCGCCAGGTCAGCGCGGGAGGCGTGCGGCCGGCCATCGAGACCACCGCGTCCCCGGGCAGCGCCGGAAGCAGGTGCTCGCGCAGCCAGGTGTCCAGCGGCGCGAGCAGCTCGACGGTGTCCACGAGCAGCAGCAGCCCGGCGAGGTCGCCGAGACCGCGCATCGCCGTGGCCTCGTCCCCGGCCGGGTCGAGCCCGGCGGCCCGGCGAAGCTCGGCGACGAACGCGGAGGGAACCGGCGGGAAGTCCCGCCCGTCGATGCGGACGACGCGGCGTCCGGCCTGCCGGCCCACCCACTCGTACTGCCGCAGCAGCGTCGACTTGCCGATGCCGCCAGGGCCGTGGACCAAGATGACCGCCGCGCTGTCGCCGGTCACGGCCGCGTGGAGCAGGTCCAGCTCGTGCGACCGGCCCACGAACTGCGAGCGGCGCCGTGCGGCCAGCCGGTCCGCCATCCGCTCGGCCACGCAGACCTCCCGTGACTCGCGCGGCGCGCCCTCAGCGCACCGCCGGATGCCCCCGATGTTGCCACCCTTCCTCGGATGGTGCCGCAGGACAGCTTGGTTTCGAGGCTCGCTTCGCTCGCACCTCAACCTGCGGTGGTCTCGGATGGTGCCGCTGGGCAACCTTGGTTTCGAGGCTCGCTTCGCTCGCACCTCAACCGGCGGTGGTCTCGGATGGTGCCGCCGGGCAACCTTGGTTTCGAGGCTCGCTTCGCTCGCACCTCAACCGGCGGTGGTCTCGGATGGTGCCGCCGGGCAAC
>JBIOUF010000082.1:0-3445 GCA_044866695.1 Nocardioidaceae bacterium
CGGCCGGGCAGGTCGGGTCCGCGACGCGCGCGGCGCCGTCACCGCGGAGGCGGCGGTGGTGCTGCCCGTGCTGGTCGCCCTCACGCTCGGCCTGGTGTGGCTGGTGTCCCTGGCGGCCACTCAGCCCAGCCCGACCATCGAGAGGAAGAAGTCCAGGATGCGCTTGAGCAGCTGCTGGCCGAAGTCACTGGTCAGCAGCTTGATCAGCACGCCGCCGATGCCGACGCCGCAGGCGGTGACGGTGGCGTACTCGGCCGCGGCGGCGCCGCGCTCGGAGCGCAGGTGGGCGACGGGGGACTTGGTCATGCGGACCTCCTTGGTCGTGCGCCCCGAGACCGTCCCGGGGCGGCGTTGTTGTCGCCTCGGACTCTCGCCGGGAAGGGCCGCCCGGTCGACCGGCCCGCCCGGACCTGGGGACGACTCGGAAGGGTTCGGTTCTGGGGACGAGATCCGGCTCGCCGGCGAGCGCGGTGGCCCGGTCTCACGGAAGGACCAGGCTGCCGACCGACCCGGCCACCAGGGGGACGACACCCACCAGCACGAACGCGGGCAGCAGGCACGCGCCCAGCGGCGCGGTCGCCCGCACCTCGACCGTGCGCACCACGCTCTCCACGTCTGCCCGCCGGCGGGCGCGCAGGTCGTCGGCCAGCCGGGCCAGTGCGTCGGCCACCGAGGCGCCGCTCTGGGTGGCCCGGCACAGGGTGCGGCCGAGCGCTCCGAGCTGGGGGTGCTCGGCCATGCTGGCCCACACCGACACCGGGTCGCGGCCCAGCCGGAGCCGGGCGACGTACGACGACAGCTCCCCGCGGACCGGCTCCTCGACGACGTCGGCCACCCGGGCGAGCGCGACCGACGGGGCGGCGCCCGAGGCGAGCAGCGCGGACATCAGGTCGACCACGTGGGGCAGCCCTCGCTCGAGCGCCCGGCGTCGTCGTCGCTGCGCGGCCGGCTCCATCCGGCCCACCCGGCGCCACACCAGCACACCGGCGACGGCGCCCACCGGGGCGGCGCCCGGGCCGGGCAGGAGCAGTGCCAGGCCGATGCCCGCCGCGACGCCGGCAAGAACAGGAAGCGCCGGCGGCCGGTCCGCGCCGGCCCGCGCTGCCGGCGCGTCGACCGGGTCGCGCGAGACCTGCCCGGTCCCGGTCCGGGCCGTCGGAGGTCGCAGGGCCAACCCCGCGGCGGCTCCGGCCAGCACCGCGGCCAACAGCGTGGGGGCCAGCGGGCTCACCGGGCCTCCCGAAGCACCGCGGCCGCGATCCGCTCGATCCACCACAGGCCGGCCAGGCCCAGCGCGAGGCCCACCGCGAGACAGGCGATCCCAGGCGGGGTCCCGAGCAGGAACCGCCAGGGACGGGCTCCCATGCTCTGCGCGGCGAACAGCGACAGCACGGGCAGCACCGCAACCAGGCGCGCCGTCGCTCGGGCCGAGGCGAGCTCGGACCGAACCCTCCGGCCCGTCTCCTGACGGGCCCGGGTGGTGACCAGCACCTGCTCCAGGGAGCGGCTGAGCCCCACGCCGGAGCCCTGCCCGAGCCGCCAGGCGGCGGCCACCTCCGTCATCGCCTCGGCTCCCGGCCGGAGGGCGAGCCGGCGCATCGCCGCGGGGACGTCGGCACCGAGCGGCCCGGCGGAGGCGACCGGCTCGAGCTCGGGCCAGATGGCGACGGCCCGGGCGAGCGCGGCGCCCGGCGGCTGCCCGGCCAGCAGCTCGCCCACCAGGGCCTCCCCGGCCTCGACCAGCTGCTCGGAGCGCCGCTCCGCGGCGCGGGCGAGCCGGGCCTGCCGCAGGACCAGGCCCACGCCGACACCTGCCACCGCCAGGACGCCGCCCAAGACCAGGTCACGGCCGTCCAGCAGCACGATGCCGGCAACCACGGCGACGGCGGCGGCCACCCCGGAGGTCCGTCGGGCGGCCGCGGACCGCGACGTCCCGCCGACCGGTGCGGCTCGCCCGGGCCGCCGGGCGGGCACGGCGAGGAACGCCGCCAGCATGGCTGCGGCGGCCGCGAGCGCCGTCACGCCTGGATCCTGTGCAGCAGCTCGGCGGCGGCCGGGTGCTCGCGGGCCGCGCCCTCGGAGTCGAAGCTGACCGCCGGCACCACGCGGACCAGCCCGTCCGGTGCCCGGGCGAACACGCCCACCTCGCTCACCCGTCGACGCCCGTCGCGCTCGCGCCGGCAGTGCACCACCGCGTCGACCGCCGAGGCCATCTGGCTGTGCGCCGCCGCCATCGGCAGGCCGGCCGCCATCGCCAGCGCCTCGACGCGGGCGGGGACGTCGACCGCGGAGTTCGCGTGCAGCGTGCCGCATCCCCCCTCGTGTCCGGTGTTCATCGCGGCCAGCAGGTCGGTGACCTCGGCACCGCGCACCTCTCCGACCACGAGCCGGTCCGGCCGCATCCGCAGCGCCTGTCGCACCAGCACCTGAAGGCCGATGGCGCCCGCGCCCTCCACGTTGGCGGACCGGGCCTCGAGGCCGACCACGTGGGGGTGAGCCGGCCGCAGCTCGGTGGCGTCCTCGACGACCACCAGCCGCTCGGAGGGGTGGACCAGGCCGAGCAGGGCGGACAGCAGGGTGGTCTTGCCCGAACCGGTGCCGCCGGAGACCAGGAACGCCAGCCGGCACTCGACGATTCGGCGCAGCAGCGCCTCGCCGTCGGGACCGACCGCGCCCGCCTCGGCGAGCTCGGCCAGGCTGAAGCCCCGCCGGCGGGGCACCCGCAGAGACAGCGCCGTCCCCGGCCGGGCCAGTGGCGCCAGCACGGCGTGGAAGCGGGTGCCGTCCGCCAGCCGCAGGTCGACGTGGGGAGTGGCGTCGTCGAGCCGCCGCCCTGCGGTCGCCGCCAGCCGCTGCGCGAGGCGGCGTACGGCATCGTCGTCGGGGAACCGCACCGAGACCCGTTCCAGCCCGTTGCCCCGGTCGACGAAGACCTGGTCCGGGCCGTTGACCAGGACGTCGGTGACCCCGTCCTGTCGGAGCAGCGGTTCGAGCGGGCCCGCCCCGAGGACGTCCCGGCGGAGCAGGTCGAGCACGTGCAGCACGGTGGCGTCGCCGACCGGCCGGCCCTCGGCGCGCAGGGCCGCGGCGACCACCCCGGGCGTCAGCTGCTGCCCCTCCCGGGCCAGCTGCTCCCGCACCCGCTCGACGACGTCGTCGTGGACCACCGGTGGTCGCGTCAGCAGCCGGCCTTGCTCGCTCCGCTCGCTCACTGCCCTGCCCAACGTCGGTTGCAGCGTGGGACCGTGAGCCGACGGTGGTCCGGCCAGACGTTCACGCGCCGCAGACACCGTGGTCGCCGGCGCCGCGGTGCGGTGACCGGTGGTCGAGTCAGCAGACCTGTCTTGCTCGCTCCGCTCGCTCATGCCGCGGTGCCTGCCGCCGCGAGGCGGGCCACGACCCGGCGCGCCGTGGTGGCCAACGCACCGCGCCGGGCGTGCACCGG
>JBIOUF010000083.1:0-2179 GCA_044866695.1 Nocardioidaceae bacterium
AGTCCTTCTCGATGTAGGTGTCGGACTGCGGGATGTAGGCCTCGGGCTGGTAGTAGTCGTAGTAGGAGACGAAGTACTCCACCGCGTTGTGCGGCAGCAGCTGACGCAGCTCGTTGGCGAACTGGGCGGCCAGCGTCTTGTTGGGCTGCATCACCAGGGTTGGCCGCTGCAGCCGCTCCATCGCCCAGGCGACGGTCGCGGTCTTGCCGGTGCCGGTCGCGCCGAGCAGCACCACGTCCTTCTCGCCGCCCGTGACCCGCCGGGCGAGGTCGTCGATCGCGGTCGGCTGGTCCCCGGACGGCTGGAACTCCGAGACGACCTGGAACGGGGCGACCTTGCGCTTCAGGTCGGTGACCGGCCTCATGCCGGGTCCCCGCCGGCGGTCGGGCGCCCGGCTCGTGGTCCCCCGGCCTGTGCTGCCCGGCGCCTCGGTGCGCTGCCCGGGCGTCGCCGGGGCCGGGCGGTCGGCTGGTTCCCCTCGCTCATGGCTTCGAGGGTAGCCAGCGGCTCCGACGGACCCGGACCGCCGCGGAGCGTGGCACCGCGCCGGCTGCTGAGGGACAGTGAACCCATGAGCGCCACGGTCGACCAGGGCCGCCGCGAGTACGCCGACCGCGCGTGGGCCGCGTGCACCCGCACCCTCGCGGCCGCGGACGCGGCGGACCCCCTCGACCCCGACGACCTGGTGCTGCTGAGCATCGCTGCCCACATGGCCGGGGACACCGAGCTCAGCCTGGCCACCCTGGTGCGAGCCCACGACGGCTACGTCGCGACCGCCGCCTGGGACCGCGCGGCGCTCAGCGCCTTCTGGCTCGCGTTCACCCTGCTGAACGCCGAGGACGTCGCCCGCGGCGGCGCCTGGGCGTCCCGGGTCGCCGCGCTGGTCGAGGAGCACGGCCTTCGCGGCCCGCTGCCCGGCTACCTGACCGGGATGCGCGCCCACCGGCTGCTGGGCGAGGGACGGTGCGAGGACGCGCTGGCGGCGGCGAGCGAGGCGGCCCGGGCCGGACGGCGAGAGCGCGACCCGGACCTGGAGGCGCTCAGCCTGCTCACCTGCGGCCACGCCCTGGTGACGCTCGGCCGGACCACCGAGGCGCTGGAGCGCCTGGACCAGGTGATCCTGCTCGTCGACGAGGGGGGGCTGAGCCCACCGGTCGCCGGCGTCGCGTACTGCTCGGTGATCCTGGCCTGCCTGCGCATGTCGGAGATCCGGCGCGCCGGCGCCTGGACCGCGGCGCTGGCCCGCTGGTGCGACGCGCAGTCCGGCCTGGTTCCCTACCGCGGCGTCTGCCTCGTGCACCGCTCGCAGCTGATGACGATGCGCGGGACCTGGGCGGAGGCCATGGCCGAGGCGCGCGCCGCCTGCGGCCGGCTGACCGGGTCCCGGCTCGGGGACGCGTACTACCAGCTCGGCGAGGTGCACCGGCTGCTCGGGGAGTTCTCCGAGGCCGAGGACGCCTACCGCCGCGCGAACTCCGCGGGCCGCCGGCCCGAGCCCGGGCTGGCCCGCCTGCGCCTCGCCCAGGGACGGCTGGACGTCGCCGTGGCGGCCGCGCGCCGGCTGCGGGCGGAGACCGACCGGGACGACCGGGTGGAGATCCTCGCGCTGTACGTCGAGGCGATGCTGGCCGCGGGTGAGCTCGACGACGCGCGGACCGCGGCCGAGGAGCTCACCGACGTCGCGGAGGCCTCCGGACTGCCGCTGGCGCGGGCCCGGGCGGCGGACGCGACGGGCGCCGTCCTGCTCGCGGCGGGCTCCGCGGCGGAGTCCCTGGCGGCGCTGCGCCGGGCCTGCGCGATCTGGCAGGAGCTGGAGCTGCCGTACGACGCCGCCCGCACCCGCGTCTGCATGGGCAGGGCGCTGGAACGGCTGGGCGACCCCGAGGCCGCGCGCCTGGAGCTGGACGCGGCCCGCGAGGCGTTCGAGCGGCTGGGCGCCAGGCCGGACCTGGACACCACGGGCACGGCCGGGCCGGCCTCCTCCGGTGTGCTCACCCCGCGCGAGGTCGAGGTGGTGCGGCTGGTCGCCCGCGGGCTGTCCAACCGCGCCGTCGCCGACGAGCTGGTGCTGAGCGAGAAGACGGTGGCCCGCCACCTGGCCAACGTCTACACCAAGCTCGGGCTGTCGTCGCGGTCGGCCGCGACCGCCTACGCCTACGACCACGGGCTGGTCTGACCC
>JBIOUF010000084.1:0-42689 GCA_044866695.1 Nocardioidaceae bacterium
GGGCCTACGCCCTGCACGCGCTCGACCAGCACGAGGCCGCCCGGTTCGACCGGCATCTCGCCGGCTGCGCGGCCTGCCGAGAGGAGGTCCGCACCCTTCGGGACGCGGCCGCCGACCTGGGCGCCGCGGAGCCGCGCCAGCCGCCCCCGGCCCTGCGGCGCCGGGTGCTGGCGGCAGCGGCGCGCACCGAGCAGCTCGGCCCGGCACCGCGTGGAGCAGAGCGTCCAGGGCAGAGCCCGGCGGGCACCGCCGACCCCGCACGCCTGCGCCGGGCCACGGCCTGGGCCGCCGGGGCGGCGGTGGCCGCGGTCCTGGTCGTCGTGGCGGTGCTCGGCCTGGTGGTGCCCGGAGAGCCGGACCAGCCGGCACCGGCCGCCGCGGTGGTGGAGGTGTTCGACGCTCCCGACGCGCAGACCGCGACGGTCCGGACCGACAACGGCGGCCGGCTCCGGGTGGCCACGTCCGCCTCGCGCGACGAGATGGCGGTCGACACCGGCGGGCTGCCGGCCCTGGACCCGGGCCGGGTCTACCAGCTCTGGTCGGTCTCCGAGGAGGGCACCGAGTCCGCCGCGGTCCTCGACGACCCGGGCGAGGGCGCGGCCATGGCGCTGCCGGACCGCGGCGTGCACGTCATCGTCACGGTGGAGCCCGCGGGCGGCTCGCAGCAGCCCACCACCGAGGCGATCGCCGACGTCGACCCGTACGCGGTCTGACCCGCCGGGAATGTGGTGGACGCCACCACGGTTCGGTAGTTGAATGGTGAACCGAGCCGCGGAGGTGTCCGATGCCAGCTGTGACCGTCGACGACCTGACCGTGCTGCCCCGCCTGGAGGCGGTGGCACCCGGCGCGACGTCGCGGCCGGTCGTGCAGGTCGCCACCGCGCCCAGCGGCTACGAGGGCGAGGGGTTCCCGGTACGCCGCGCGTTCGCAGGTGTGGACCTCGCGACGCTCGACCCGTTCGTCCACATGGACGAGATGGGCGAGGTCGACTACGCGCCGGGTGAGCCCAAGGGCACCCCGTGGCACCCGCACCGAGGGTTCGAGACGGTCACCTACATGATCGACGGGGTCTTCGACCACCACGACAGCCAAGGTGGCGGTGGGACGATCACCAACGGCGACACCCAGTGGATGACCGCGGGCTCCGGCCTGCTGCACATCGAGGCGCCGCCGGAGTGGCTGGTCATGAAGGGCGGGCTGTTCCACGGCCTCCAGCTCTGGGTGAACCTGCCTCGCGAGCAGAAGTGGGTCCCGCCCCGCTACCAGGACCTGCGCTCCTCCCAGCTCGGGCTGACCACGACGGCCGACGCGGGCGCGCTGGTCCGGGTGATCGCGGGCGACGTCGGTGGCCGGCGCGGTCCCGGGTCGACGTACACCCCGATGGCCATGGTGCACGCGAGCCTGGCGCCGGGCGCGGCGCTGGACCTGCCCTGGGACCCCGGCTTCAACGCCTTGGTCTACGTGCTCGCCGGGGATGGGACGGTGGGTTCGCAGCGTCGTCCGCTCCGCTCCGGCCAGCTGGCCGTGCTGGGCCGCGGCGACCTGGTCAGCGTGTCCGCCGCCGCCCGGCAGGACAGCCGCCACCCCAACCTCGAGGTGGTCGTGCTGGGTGGCCGCCCGATCCGGCAGCCGGTGGCCTGGGCGGGCCCGTTCGTGATGAACACCAAGGCCGAGGTGCTGCAGGCCTACGAGGACTTCGCGAAGGGCCGGCTCGGGCAGGTCCCCGCGGTGCACGGCGCGCCGCGTCCCGACGTCGAGGGCGTCGCCGAGGGCTGAGCACGCCGCACGGCGTAACCCGGACGGTGCCACCCGGCGTGGTCGACCTGGGGTGAACGACGGGACTCGAACCCGCGACATCCTGGACCACAACCAGGTGCTCTACCAGCTGAGCTACGCCCACCACGTCCGCGGCGTCCGGCCGGAGCCGGAGCACGGAGCAGCCAAAGTCTACCGGCTAGGAGGAGCCCTCCGGCTCGGGGGAGGCGGCCGGCTCGGGCTCCGCCGGCCGACCGGTGAGCGACCCGCCGAACCGGGCGGCGAGCTCGCGGGCGTGCTCGGAGTCCGGCCCGGGGGGCGGCACGAACACCGCGGCCCGGTAGTAGCGCAGCTCCTCGATGCTCTCCCGGATGTCGGCCAGCGCGCGATGGTTCCCGTGCTTGGGCGGGGAGCTGAAGTACACCCGGGGGTACCACCGCCTGGCCAGCTCCTTGATCGAAGAGACGTCCACGATCCGGTAGTGCAGGAACGCCTCCAGGGTGGGCATGTCCCGAGCCAGGAAGGCCCGGTCGGTGGCCACCGTGTTCCCGGCCAGCGGCGGTCGGCTGCCGTCGGCGCAGTGCTCCCGGACGTACCCCAGCACCGCCTGCTCCGCCGCCTGCAGGGTGACGCCGTCGGCCAGCCGGTCGAGCAGCCCGGAGGTCAGGTGCATCGACCGCACGAAGTCGTCCATCTGCCGCAGGGCGGCGTCCGGAGGACGGACGACGACCTCGATGCCCTCGCCCAGCACGGACAGGTCGAAGTCGGTGACCAGCGCGGCGACCTCGATGAGCGCGTCGTCGCGGAGGTCGAGACCAGTCATCTCGCAGTCGATCCACACCAGACGGTCGCTCACGCTCCCGACCCTATTCGAGGTGCGCCGCGCGGGCTTCTTCAGCGGCGTCTCAGCGATCCGGCCTATGCTCCCGCGCATGGAATGGGTCCGGTGGGCGAGCCTGCTCGCCCGGCTGGTCGTCGGCGGCGTGTGGGTCGTCGCCGGCCTGCTGAAGCTGCCCGACCCCGCCGCGAGCGTGCGGGCCGTCCGCGCCTACGAGCTGCTGCCCGAGGCCGTCGTGCCGCTGGTCGGGCACCTGCTGCCCGTCGTCGAGGTCATCGTCGGCGGCTGCCTGCTGGCCGGGCTCCTGGTGCGCCCCATGGCCGTGGTCTCGACCCTGCTGTTCCTGGCGTTCGTGACCGGCATCGCCTCGGCCTGGGCGCGGGGGCTGTCCATCGACTGCGGCTGCTTCGGCGGCGGCGGGCAGGTGGCCGACGCGACGGACCAGTACCCGTGGGAGATCGCGCGGGACGCCGGGCTGATGCTCTTGTCGGGCTGGCTGGTCTGGCGACCGAGGAGCCCGCTGTCCTTGGACGGCCTCCTGTTCGGCCACCACGCCGACGCTCCCGCCCCGACGCCGCACCGCGTGACCTGACCACGACGATCGAGGACCCGTGAGCACACCGAAACCGAACCGCGCCGAGCGCACCCGCGCGTCGCAGCGCGCCGCGGAGATCCGCCGGGAGCAGGAGGCCAAGGAGCGGCGTCGCCGCAACCTGGTCGTCGCCGCCGTGGTGGTGGTCGTCCTGGCGGTCGTCGCCGGGATCGGGTACGCCGTCCAGGCCGGCCGCGACACCACGGGGAAGGCGGCGACGTCGCCCAGCGGCGTGGACGGGTACGCCGTCCCGGTCGGCGAGGCGTCCGCCCCGGTGACCGTCGACCTCTACGAGGACTTCATGTGCCCGGCCTGCGGAGGGTTCGAGCAGTCCGCGGGGACCACCATCGACAAGTGGGTCTCCGACGGCACGGTCCGCCTGCGCTACAACGTCATCGCCTTCCTCGACGATGCCTCCACCACCGACTACTCGACGCGAGCCGCCAACGCGTTCGCGGCGGTCGTCGACGGAGACGGCACCAAGGTCGCGGCGGCGTACCACCGGCTGCTGTTCGCCAACCAGCCCGAGGAGGGCGGACCCGGTCTGGACGACGAGAAGCTCGCGGACCTGGCCGAGGAAGCGGGCGCCGACCGGAGCGCAGTGGAGGACGCGCTGTCCGACGAGACCTTCGTGCAGTGGGTCGCGAACGCCACCGAGGCCGCCAGCAAGAAGGGGATTCACCAGACCCCCACCGTCATGGTCGACGGCGAGCGGGTCGACCTGGGCGCCGACCCCGTCGCCGCGCTCACCGCCGCCGTGAAGGCAGCCAAGGGGCAGTGAGCCGGCACCGTCTGGCCGACTTCGTCGCGGGGCTGCCCAAGGCCGAGCTGCACGTGCACCAGGTGGGCTCGGCGTCCCCGCGGATCGTCAGCGAGCTGGCCGCACGGCACCCGGGCACGGTCCCGTCGGACCCCGAGGCGCTCCGCGACTTCTATGTGTTCACCGACTTCGCCCACTTCATCGAGGTGTACCTCGCCGTCGTCGACCTGGTCCGCGACCCGGAGGACGTCCGGCTGCTGACCTACGAGGTCGCGCGGGAGCTCGCCGCCCAGCAGGTCCGGTACGCCGAGGTCACCTGCACGCCGTACACCTCGGTGCTGGCCGGCGTCCCGATCGAGGCGTTCGTCGAGGCGATCGAGGACGCCCGGGTCGCCGCCGAGCGGGACCACGGCATCCGGCTGGCCTGGGTCTACGACATCCCGGGCGAGTTCGGCCTTCCCGCCGCCGAGGCCACCTGCGACTACCTCTCCTGCGCCCCGCCGTCCCTGGTGGGCTTCGGCCTGGGCGGTCCGGAGGTCGGCGTGCCGCGGCCTCAGTTCAAGCCGCACTTCGACCGGGCCCGCGCGCTGGGGCTGCACAGCGTCCCGCACGCCGGCGAGACCACCGGCCCGCAGACCGTGTGGGACGCGCTGGAGCTGCTCGGCGCGGAGCGGATCGGTCACGGCACGTCCGCGGTGCAGGACCCGGCGCTGCTCGCCCATCTCGCGGAGCGGCGGATCCCGGTCGAGGTGTGTCCCACGTCGAACGTCGCCACGCGCGCCGTACCCGACCTGGCCGCGCATCCCATCCGGCAGATGTACGACGCCGGGCTGCACGTCACGGTGAACAGCGACGACCCGCCGATGTTCGGCACGACCCTTGACCGGGAGTACCAGATCGCCGCCGACCTCCTCGACCTCGACGAGGCCGGCGTGGCCCGGCTGGGCGCCGCCGCGGTCGAGGCGGCATTCCTGGACCCGGCCGCCAAGCGTGCCCTCACCGAGGAGGTCGACGCGTACCTCGCCGGCTGGGGGTGACCCTCCCGGCGCGCCGGCAGGTCACGGGTTGGTGACAACTGCCGCGGGCCACCCCCACCGCCCTGGAACCGGCCGACCATGGGGCCATGCGACCCGGGCGGACGCGCCGACGGGCGGCCATCGCCGCCGCCCTGGTGGTCGCCGCCGCCGGCGCGGGTGCCGGCGTGCTCGCCGCGACCGCGTCCGGCGCCTCGCGCTCCGCGGCGGCCACCTGCGCCAAGACCGCCGTCCGGTCGGCGGAACGAGCCGCGCTGGTCACCGGCACGGGTCCCTCCGTCGTGGTGATCGGCGACTCCTACGCCCAGGGCCTGGGCCTGGACCGGCCCGTCGAGTCGTGGCCGTCCCGGCTGCCCGGCCGCGTGCACGTCGACGGGTTCGCCGGCTCCGGGTTCAGCCGGCAGGCCAGCCCCTGCCGCGGCGAGGCGTTCGCCGACCGGGTCGCCGCCGCCGTCCGGGCCGATCCCGACCTGGTCGTCGTCGAGGGCGGCTTGAACGACTACGACGTGCGCAGCCCCGCCGTCGAAGCGGGGGTGGACCGGCTGCTGGACGCGTTGGCCGGTCACCGGGTCCTGCTGGTCGGACCGGTCGGCGCCCCCGCGCGCGCCGCCCAGGTGCCCCGCGTCGACCGGCTTCTGGCCGCCGCGGCCCGCGGGCACGGCGTGCGGTACCTGGGCATGACCGGGCTGGACCCGGCGTACCTGCCTGACGGGCTGCACCTCACCACGGCCGGCCACCGCGAGCTCGGCGACGCGGTCGCCCGGGTGGTCGGCGAGATGCTCCTCGACCGCTAGCCAGGTTGTGGCCGATAACCGCAGCCCTCCTCGGCGTGTCGCCGCAGGCAGAGGCCACAAGCAAGGAGCCGTGCGGGGATCGGCCACAACCAGGCAGGCCCGGGCAGCGGAACCGCGCCCCCGGCAGGACTCGAACCTGCGACCCAGAGATTAGAAGTCTCTCGCTCTGTCCAGCTGAGCTACGGGGGCCGAGGTCCCAGGGTAGAAGAGCACGGGCGGCAGGTCAGGGCGGCAGGTCGGGGTCGCAGGTCGGAGTCGCAGGTCAGGGTCGCAGGTCAGGGTCGCAGCGAGCCCATCCACTCCTCGACGGCGTCGGGAGAGCGGGGGAGAGCGGCGGAGAGGTTCCGCGACCCGTCCGCGGTGACCACGACGTCGTCCTCGATGCGGATGCCGACGCCGCGCATCTCCCCGGGGACCAGCAGGTCGTCGGGCTGGAAGTACAACCCGGGCTCCACGGTGAGCACCATGCCCTCGGCGAGGTCACCGTGCGGGTAGACGTCGCGGGCGGCCTTGGCGCAGTCGTGGACGTCCATGCCGAGCATGTGGCTGGTCGAGTGCAGCGTCCACCGGGCGTACACCTTGCTGTCCGGCGAGAGCGCCTCCTCGACGGGGACCGGGAGCAGCCCGAGGTCGGCCAGACCCTGGGCGAGGACGCGCATCGCCGCGTCGTGGGGGTCCTGGAACCGGGCGCCCGGACGGACCGCGTCGACCCCCGCCTGCTGAGCGGTCAGGACCAGGGCGTACAGGTCGCGCTGCAGCGGGGAGTACCGGCCGCTGACCGGGACGGTCCTGGTCACGTCGGCGGTGTAGAGGCTGGTGGCCTCCACGCCCATGTCCAGCAGCAGCAGGTCACCGGGGGTGACCGGGCCGGTGTTGTCGACCCAGTGCAGCGTCGTGGCGTGCGCGCCACCGCCGACGATGGAGTCGTAGCCGATGTCGTTGCCCATGGCCCGCGCGCGGCGGAAGAACGTGCCCTCGACCCAGCGCTCGCCGTACCTCAGCACGTCGTCCCACGCCCGCACGCAGTCCTCGAAGCCCAGCGTGGTGATGTCGCAGGCCTCCTGCAGCTGGGTGAGCTCCCACTCGTCCTTGACCAGCCGGAGCTCGGAGAGCACCCGGGCCAGCTCGGTGTCGCGGCCCTGGTCGGCGGGCACCGCCCCGTCGACCCGGGGGTCGACGCCGCGCAGCACGCGCGTCTTGCCGGTCCGCGCCAGGTCGTCGGCCAGCCGGTCGAGGTGGCGGCACGGCAGGCCGAGGGAGGAGGAGATCTCCGACAGGGACGGCCGGCGGCCCGCCCACAGCTCGCCGTACTGGCGGTCGCGGAAGAACTCGTCGGTGTCGCGGGACGAGCGCGGGCGGGCGTAGAGCACCGCGTCGCCGTCCTCGACGACCAGCACGGCGTCGCTGGTCTGGTTGCCGCTGAGGTGGGCATGTGCCGTGTCGGGGCGGAACCGGTAGTCGGTGTCGTTGGCGCGGACCTTGAAGCCGCCCGCCGGGACCACCAGCCGCTCGCCGGGGAACATCTCGGCCAGCCGGGCCCGGCGGCGCGCGGCCCAGGGCGCGACCGGGTGCGGCGGGAGGTCCAGCTCGCGGTCGCCCCAGCCGGTGCGCATGAAGGCTGCGTACGCCGCCGGGACCGGCTGGTCGTGCGACTGCGCTCCGTCCGGGACGCTCGCCTCCGGTGCCGGGGGCGTGACGTCGGCCGGGTCCTCTGGCTGGCTCACCCGGTCACTGTACGTCGGTGGACAGGCCTCCCGCGGCTACCATCTGACCCCATGAACCCGGTGGCCGGTCACCCGCCCCGGCAGCCGGCCGGGCCGCCCGTCGCCGCGCCTGCCGGGCCGCGGCGCAGTGGTGGCGGCACCCTGTTCACCGTCGTCGTGTCGGTGGCCATCCTGCTCGGTGCCGGGATGGTCGCGCTGGTCCTCGCCAGGACCGGAGCGCCCGGTGCGCTGGTCGTCGGCGTCGTCCTCGCCTCGCTGCCGGTCGGGCCGCTGGTGGCCTGCTACCTGTGGCTGGACCGCTACGAGCCGGAGCCTCCGGGCCTGCTCCTCACCGCCTTCGCCTGGGGCGCTGTCGTGGCCACCACGGTGGCGCTCGCGCTGCAGGTCGCCGACGAGGTCCTCGCCGACCGGTCCGAGCTGTTCTCCGCGACGGTCGTCGCGCCCGTGACCGAGGAGGCCACCAAGGGCCTGTTCGTGCTGCTCTTGCTGTGGTGGCGGCGCGACGAGATCGACGGCGTCCTGGACGGGCTGGTCTACGCGGGCCTGGTCGGCACCGGCTTCGCGTTCACCGAGAACATCCTCTACTTCACCGGTGCCTTCACCAGCGGGGACCTGGTGGGCTCTGGTGGGCTCGGCGCCGCCACGACGGTCTTCGTGCTTCGCGCGGTGGTCAGCCCGTTCGCCCACCCGTTGTTCACCGCCGCGGTGGGCGTCGGAGCCGGGGTCGCCGTGGGCACCCGGCGGCGGTGGGTGCGCGTCGTCGCGCCCGCGGCAGGGTACGTCGTCGCGGTGGGCATGCACTCGGCGTGGAACGCCTCGGCGTTCTTCGACGGTGGGTCGCTGTTCCTGCTGACCTACCTGGTGGCCATGGTGCCGGCGTTCCTGCTCTTCGTCGGGTTCGCCGTGTGGGCCCGCAGCCATGAGGCGCGCTTCTTGACCACTGCGCTGGACGACCTGGCCCGGATCGGCCTGGTCTCCCGGCGGGAGGAGCCCTGGCTGGTCCGGCTGCCCGCCCGGCGGGCCGCCCGCGCCTACGCCCGACAGCACGCCGGCGCGAGGGGCGAGCAGCTGATGCGCGAGTTCCAGCAGGTCGCGACCGAGCTGGCCTGGCTGCACCACCGCTGGCTGCGGGGCACCCCGCCTCGTGACTTCGCCGCCCGCGGCGCGGCCTTCGTGCACCAGCTGCGCGTGCTGCGGCCCTACGTCGTCTTCCCCGTCGTCGTGGACGGCAGGGTCGTGGCTCCCGTGCTCGCCGCCGGCGGGTGGCCGGCGTGACCGGCGCGCACGCGGCCGGCGCCCGTCGCGCCGACGGGATGGTCAGCGCCCTGGCCGCGACGCGCGACGCGCTCGAGGAGCTGCGGCTGCCGCTCGAGCTCCCCGGTGTCGAGGAGCAGCGCGCGGTGCGGCGCCAGCTGGTCGAGCAGGTCGACGACTACGTGCTGCCCCGGTTCCGGCAGATCGACGCGCCGCTCCTCGCGGTCGTGGGAGGGTCCACCGGCGCGGGCAAGTCCACCTTGGTCAACTCCCTGGTCGGGGCGCGGGTCAGCGAGGCCGGCGTGCTGCGGCCGACCACGCGCTCGGCCGTGCTGGTCCACCACCCCGACGACGCCGCGTGGTTCGGCGCCGGGCGGATCCTCCCGGACCTGGCCCGCACGACCGGGGACAGCGCCGACCCGGGCAGCCTCCGGCTGGTGGCGACCGCGGCCGTCCCCCAGGGGCTGGCCATCCTGGACGCGCCCGACATCGACTCCGTCGAACGAGCCAACCGGGTGCTGGCCACCCAGCTGCTCGCCTCCGCGGACCTGTGGCTGTTCGTCACCTCCGCGGCCCGGTACGCCGACCAGGTGCCCTGGCAGCTGCTCGCCGAGGCCGCCGAGCGCAGCGCCGCACTGGCGATCGTGCTGGACCGGACGCCTCCGGCTGCCGCCGACGAGGTGGCCGGCCACCTGGCCCGGATGCTCAGCGAGCGCGGGCTCGGCGACACCCCGATGTTCGTGGTTGCCGAGGTGGTCCCGGACGAGAACGGCCTGCTCGACGATCCCGGCGTGGACCAGGTCCGGGCCTGGCTGGCCGAGCTGGCCGCCGACGCGTCCGCCCGCGCCGCCGTGGTCCGGCAGACCCTCGACGGCGCGGTCCGTGGCCTGTCCAGGCGGGCGTACGAGCTCGCCGACGCCCAGGAGGCCCAGCTGGCCATGGCGGCGCGCCTGCGCAAGGACGTCGACCGGGCCTACGAGGCCGCCGTCGCCGGGGTCGCCACCGCGTCCGCGGACGGCACCCTGCTCCGGGGGGAGGTGCTGGCGCGGTGGCAGGAGTTCGTCGGCACCGGGGAGCTGTTCCGCTCGCTGGAGACCAAGGTCGGCTGGCTGCGCGACCGGGTCACGGGCTGGTTCCGCGGCAAGCCGCAGCAGGCGGAGCGGGTCACCGTGGCCGTGGAGAGCGGACTGGAGACCCTGATCCTCGGAGCCGCCGAGAACGCCGCCGAGGAGACCGTCCGGTCGTGGCAGTCGGTCGAGGCCGGCACCCGCCTTCTCGCCGGCGCCCCGCAACCGCTGGACCGGGCATCGCGCGAGCTGCGTCCGGCCACCGAGCGAGCGGTCCGGGACTGGCAGGCCGGCGTCTTGCAGATGGTCCGGGAGGAGGGCGCCGAACGGCGGTCCACCGCGCGCTTCCTGGCCTTCGGGGTGAACGGTCTCGCGGTGGCGCTCATGGTGGTGGTGTTCGCCTCGACGACCGGTCTGACCGGTGCCGAGGTGGGCATCGCCGGCGGCAGCGCCGTACTGGGCCAGAAGCTGCTCGAGGCGGTGTTCGGCGACGACGCGGTCCGCCGGCTGGCCGACCGGGCCCGCACCGACCTCACCGCCACCGTGGCGGCGCTGGTGACCGGAGAGCGGGCGCGGTACACAGACCTGCTGGACGCCCTCGGCCTGCACGGCGCCGAGGACGCCGCCGCCCACGCGGCCGCGCCCGCGGGCGCGACCGCGGCCGGACCCGGCCACGGCGAGCCGGTCCGCAACGACCCTGCCGCGCGGCTGCGGGACGCCGTACGCGCTCTGGACGACGCGCGGTCGGCGCACCAGGCCGCGCCGGGACCGGACCAGGCCGGCGACCGGCCGGCCCTCCGGGCTTCGGAGGGTTCGCCCGCGACGGCGGCAGACCGGCTGACCGACCAGCGCGCCGACCAGCCGACCGGGGCCGGCGGATGACGGCGCTGCTCGAGGGCGCGAAGCGCCGGCTCGGTCGTGGCAGGTCGGACATCGGCGCCCGCGCCGAGGCGCTGGACCGGGCCGTCCGCGCGTCGCGGGGCCGTCTCGGCGACGGCGTGCTGGACCAGGCGGACACCGTCGTACGCCGCGTGACCGGCCGCATGGCGCTGTCGGGCGACCACACCGTCGTGGCGCTGGCCGGAGCCACCGGGTCCGGGAAGTCCTCCACCTTCAACGCCCTGGCGGGAATGGACCTGGCCGCAGTGGGCGTCCGCCGGCCCACCACCTCCTCGACGATGGCCTTCGTGTCGGGCTCAGACGGTGCGGGGGACCTGCTCGAGTGGCTCGGCGTCCCGCGCCGGCACCAGGTGGCGCGCACCAGCGTCCTCGACGGCGCAGGTGCCCCGCAGCCGGGCTCGGCCCCCCCGACGGACCTGGCAGGACTGGTGCTCCTCGACCTCCCCGACCACGACTCCACCGAGGTCGAGCACCACCTCGAGGTCGACCGGCTGGTCGCGCTGGCCGACCTGCTGGTCTGGGTGCTCGACCCGCAGAAGTACGCCGACGCGGCCGTCCACGAGCGCTACCTGCGACCGCTCGCCGGGCATCGCGACGTCGTCGTGGTGGTGCTGAACCAGATCGACCTGGTGGCGCCCGGGCGGCGCGACGCCATGCTCGCGGACCTTCGGCGGCTGCTGGACGACGACGGGCTGGCCGGCGTGCCGCTGCTGGCCGTCTCCGCCCGCGGCGGCGAGGGCGTCGAGGCGCTGCGTGACCTGGTCGCCCGCCGGGTCGCCGCCAAGCGCTCCGCCGCCGACCGGCTCCGGGCCGACGTCCTCGACGTCGCCCGGCGGCTGCAGGAGGCCACCGGCTCGGCGGGCCCCGCCGACCTGAGCCGCCAGCGGGAGACCGAGCTGGTGTCCGCGCTCGCCGACGCCGCGGGGGTCCCCACGGTGGTCCGCGCGGTCGAGCGCGCCACCGTCCGGCGCGGGTCGCAGGCGACCGGATGGCCGCTCACCGCCTGGCTCGCCCGGTTCCGGCCCGACCCCCTCCGCCGGCTGCACCTGGACCTGGGCGACTCCGGCCGGGAGCTGACCGGTCTCTCCCGAGCGTCGCTGCCCGAACCCACCCCGGTGCAGCGCGCCCGCGTCGACAGCGCCGTCCGCAACGTCGCCGACGAGGTGGCCGCCCCCTTGGCGCGACCCTGGGCCGACGCGGTTCGCCGGGCCTCCGTCTCGCGGCTGGACGCCCTCGGCGACGCGTTGGACCGCGCCGTCGCCGGCACCGACCTCGGGGTCGCCCGTCCACCCTGGTGGTGGCGGGTGCTGCGCGTGCTGCAGGTGAGCCTGCTGGGCGTCGCGACCGTGGGCGCGCTGTGGCTGACCGGCCTGTTCCTGCTGGGCTACTTCCAGCTGCGTGCGCCGGAGGCGCCTCGGGTGGAGGGCTTCCCGGTTCCCACTCTGCTGCTCGTCACCGGCCTGCTCGCCGGCCTGGTGGTCACCCTGCTGAGCCGCCCGATGAACCGCGCCACGGCCCGGTCCCGGGCCCGCCTGGCCGAGCGACGGCTGCGCTCGGCGGTCGCCGAGGTCACCCACGAGCTGGTCACCCAGCCGGTCGACGTCGAGCTGGCCGCGCATGCCGAGGCGCGCGAGGCCCTGGCGGCCGCGCTGCGCTGACCACCTCCGCGGACCCATGCCGGCTGACCACCCCCGGACCAGGCCCCGCGGCCCCCGGCCGGCCAACGGGCGGGCTCGGGCGGCCGGGCCGGAAAACGTCCACAGCCGGCGACCCGCCCGGTTCCTCCACAGGTCCCCCTCGCCCGGTGCCGGGTGACCGCCGCAGCGGTCAGGCTGGGCCCACAGGCACAGGGCCGAGAGCGAGGAGCAAGAGCCATGACCGACACCTTCGTCACCCTCCACGGGTGGGTGGGAGCCGACGTCGTCTTCCGCACCCCGGGCGGCGTGAGCGTCGCGAACCTCCGAGTCGCCGTCACGCCCCGCATCCGGCGGGGCGGACTGTGGCAGGACGGGGAGACCACGTGGTACTCCGTCACCGCGTGGCGCGGGCTGGCCGAGCACGTCCGCGACTCGGTGCGCAAGGGCGACGCGGTGATCGTGCACGGCCGGCTGCGCACCGAGACCTGGCAGCGGGAGGGCGAGCCGGCGTCGGCGACGCTGGTCGTGGACGCGACGCTGGTCGGTCACGACCTGGCCCGGGGCACCAGCACCTTCCTCAAGGCGGCCCGCTCCGAGCGCGCGGAGTCCGACCTGGACAGCGAGGTGACCCAGATGGTCCACGACGGTGAGCCGCTGCCGCCGGCGATGACCAGCTGGGGGGAGCCGCGGCCCGAGGCGCCGGAGCGGTCCGGGACGGAGCGGGCGGCGTGACCTCGGGGGCGCGGCGGCCGCGGGCACCCTCGCCGCGCCCTGCGTTGGGCCGTGCCCGCGTCGTCCGTAGGCTTCCCCACCATGGCGGAGTATGTGTTCACCCTGCGCAACGTGCGCAAGGCGCACGGCGACAAGGTGGTGCTCGACAACGTCACCTTGTCGTTCCTGCACGGCGCGAAGATCGGCGTCGTCGGACCCAACGGCACGGGGAAGTCGACGCTGCTGCGGATCATGGCGGGCCTGGACCACCCGTCCAACGGCGACGCCATCAAGGACCCCGAGGCGACCGTCGGCATGCTCCAGCAGGAGCCGCCGCTCACCGAGGGCCGCACCGTGCTGGAGAACATCGAGGAGGCGGTCCACGACATCAAGTCCAGGCTGGACCGCTACAACGAGATCTCCGAGGAGCTCGCCCACCCCGACGCGGACTACGACAAGCTCCTCGCCGAGATGGGCGACCTGCAGGCCGACCTCGACCACGCCGGAGCCTGGGACCTCGACAGCCGTCTGGACCAGGCCATGGACGCCCTGCGATGCCCACCACCGGACAGCGTCGTCGACACGCTGTCCGGAGGCGAACGGCGCAGGGTCGCGCTGTGCAAGCTGCTGCTGCAGCAGCCGGACCTGCTGCTCCTCGACGAGCCCACCAACCACCTCGACGCGGAGTCCGTGCAGTGGCTGGAAGGACACCTCGCCGGCTATCCGGGGGCCGTCCTGGCGGTCACCCACGACCGGTACTTCCTCGACAACGTCGCCAGCTGGATCCTCGAGCTCGACCGCGGCCGGACCCACCCCTACGAAGGCAACTACTCCACCTACCTCGAGACGAAGCGGGAGCGGCTGAAGGTCGAGGGGGCCAAGGACGCCAAGCGGGCCAAGATGCTCGAGCGGGAGCTGGAGTGGGTGCGCTCCAACCCCAAGGCCCGGCAGGCGAAGAGCAAGTCGCGGCTGGCCCGCTACGAGGAGCTGGCGGCCGAGGCGGAGCGCAACCGCAAGCTCGACGCCACCGAGATCAACATCCCTCCCGGGCCGCGCCTCGGCGACGTCGTCCTGGAGGCCGGCCATCTCACCAAGGGGTTCGGCGACCGGGTGCTGATCCACGACCTGTCCTTCCGGCTGCCCCGAGCCGGCATCGTCGGCGTCATCGGACCCAACGGCGTCGGCAAGACCACGCTGTTCCGGATGGTCGTCGGGCAGGAGCAGCCCGACCGGGGCACGCTCACGGTCGGGAAGACGGTCAAGATCTCCTACGTCGACCAGAGCCGGGCCGGCATCGACCCGCAGCGCAACGTCTGGGAGGTCGTGTCCGACGGCCTGGACCACATCAAGGTGGCCAGCTTCGAGATGCCCAGCCGGGCCTACATCGCGTCGTTCGGGTTCAAGGGAGCCGACCAGCAGAAGCGGGCCGGGATCCTCTCCGGCGGCGAACGCAACCGGCTCAACCTGGCGATGACCCTGAAGATGGGCGGCAACCTGCTGCTGCTCAACGAGCCCACGAACGACCTCGACGTGGAGACGCTGCAGTCGCTGGAGGACGCGCTGCTGGAGTTCCCCGGCTGCGCGGTGATCACCTCCCACGACCGGTGGTTCCTGGACCGCACGGCCACCCACATCCTGGCCTGGGAGGGCACCGAGGAGGACAGCGGCGCCTGGTTCTGGTTCGAGGGCAACTTCGCCGCGTACGAGGCCAACAAGGTCGAGCGGCTGGGCGTCGAGGCCGCGCGGCCGCACCGGGTCACGCACCGCCGGCTCACCCGGGGCTGACCCGGGGCTGACCCGGGGCTGACCCGGGGCTGACCCGGCCGGCCCGACCCGTGACCTGCCGGGGTCAGGCCGGGTCGGCGCCCCGCCGGATCAGGCCGAGCGTCGGGTTGTCGTCGTTGAGCCGGTCCGCGACCGACGCGAAGACCCGGCCGACGGCCTCGAAGTCCTCGGGGGCCGCCAGGTCCACGAACAGCTCGCGGACCCCCCGCACGTGGGTCGGGGCGGCCTGGCGCAACGTGTCGAAGCCCTTGTCGGTGAGCACCGCCTCCACGCCGCGGCCGTCCTCTAGGCAGCTGTCCCGCTCGACCAGACCCGCTCGCTCGAGCCGGTTGACCGTATGGGTCACCCGGCTGCGGGAGTGGCTCATGGCGCCGGCGAGCATCGCCATCCGGAGCCGGTGCTGCGGCGACTCCGAGAGTCGTACCAGGATCTCGTACTCGGGCAGCGAGAGCCCGTGCTCCTCGCGCAGCTCACGGTCGAGCCTGCTGAGCAGCAGGGTGCTGCCGACCAGGTAGGCCCTCCAGGCCTGCTGCTGTCCGGTGTCGAGCCAAGGGGTCCGAGAGTCCGCCGAGGTCATTGCACGATGCTACGCCGCGGTAACCCCCAGGCCCGACCGCTGCGCGGCGTGGCTGCGGCCGTCCGCCCGCCGGCCGGTGCCGGCTGCCGCGGGCGGGCCGCCGGGACGGGCACTGCCAGGATGGGTCCCGTGCCCCGCCACGTGTACCAGTGCCCCGTCCGGTGGGCCGACCTGGACCTCCTCGGCCACGTCAACAACGTGACCTACACGGACTATCTGCAGGAGGCACGGGTCGACATGCTCAGGGAGCACGCGGCCATGCGGGGCGGTGAGGACCTGGCCGAGGCGGCGGTCGTGGTGCGACACGAGGTCGACTTCGCCGCCCCGCTGCACCACCGGGCCGAGCCCGTGCGGATCGAGGTGTGGGTCACCGAGGTGCGCGCGGCCCGGTTCACGCTGGGCTACGAGATCCTCGACGTGCATCCCGACGGCGCCCGCGAGGTCTACGTGCGGGCCCGGACCGTGCTGTCGCCGTACGTCGTCGCCGAGGAGCGACCCCGCCGCATCACCGACCCGGAACGCGCCGTGCTGGAGAGCATGCGCGAGGCCGAGCCGCCGTCCCGCCCTCGGCGGCCGGGGGAGACCGAGGGGACGCGGTTCGGCTACGAACTGCACGTGCGGTTCTCCGACGTCGACGTCTACCGGCACGTCAACAACGTGAAGTACCTGGAGTACTACCAGGAGGGCAGGATCTCCCTGCTCGGGACCGTCGGGGCACGGGCTGCCCAGGAGGAGCTGCACGACCTGGTGCTGGCGCGGATGGAGGTGGACTACCGCCGGCCGATCCTGCTGCGACCGGCGCCCTACCGGGTCGAGTCCTGGGTCGCCGGGGTCGGCCGGACCTCGTTCGTGGTCGGCGCGGAGATCCTCGACGCGTCGGAGCTGCTGTCCCGCTCGCGCTGCGTCCTGGTGTCCGTCGACCCCGCGACGGGCCGTCCGGCGCCGATGGACCCGGACCGCCGGACCCGTCTCCTCGCGGCCCGGCGCCCCTGACCCGCGACCCGACCCATCCTCCTCCGGCTGGGCCGCCGACCCGGCGCATCTTCCTGCGGCTGGGCAGCCGACCCGGCGCATCTTCCGCCGGTTGGGCCGCCGACCCGGCGCATCTTCCTCCGGCTGGGCAGCCGACCCGGCACCTCTTCCTGCGGCTCGGCCCGCCGACCCGGCGCATCTTGGGCCGGCTGGGCGGTCGACCCGGCGCATCTTCCTGCGGCTCGGCCCGCCGACCCGGCGCATCTTCCTCCGGCTGGGCCGCCGACCGGGCGTATCTTGGGCCGGCTGGCCCGCCGACCGGGCGCAGGTTGAGCCGGCTCGGCGGTCTACCCGGCGCAGGTTGAGCCGCCTCGGCCGCCGACCCGGCGCATCTTGGTCCGGCTCGGCCCGCGACCCGGTGGGTCTTGGGCCGGTTGGGCGGTCGACCCGGCGGAGGTTGTGCCGGCTCGGCGGTCGACCCGGCGGAGGTTGGGCCGGGTCGGCGCGCGACGGGGCGGTGTCGGCAGGAGGGCCGGGGAACCGGGTCAGGAGGGTGCGGGAGTGTCCAGGGTGTTGACCATGAACTGGGCGGCGTAGGTGACGTACTCCCAGAACTTGGCGTCGTGCTCGGGGTCGAGCCGCGCCGCGTCCAGCCCGGCACGGAAGTGGTGCAGCCAGCGGTCGCGGGCCTCGGGGGTGACCGCGAACGGGGCGTGCCGCATGCGCAGCCGCGGGTGGCCCCGCTCTTGTGAGTAGGTGGTCGGCCCGCCCCAGTACTGGGCCAGGAAGAGCGTGAGGCGTCGCGCCGCGGAGCCGTCGGCCAGGTCGTCGGGCGGGTACATGGGCGCGAGCAGGTCATCGTGGGCGACTCCTGCGTAGAACCGCTGCACGATCCGGGTGATCACCGGCATGCCGCCGATGGCGTCGTAGAAGGTCGCCGCGGCCTCGCCGGCCTGCGTCGTCGTACCCGCCTGGCTCACCCGGCCATCCTCTCAGCCGCCCGGTGAGGGCCCCGCGGCGAATGGGTAGGTTGGCACCGAGCAGCACCGCGTCCCGTCACCCCCAACCAGTCTCCACAACCGACCCAAGGAGCCGCGCATGGCCACCGTCCGCACCGCCAAGACCCACTGGGAGGGCTCGCTCTTCGAGGGCGCCGGCACGGTCACGCTGGAGTCGTCGGGCCTGGGCACCTACGACGTGTCGTGGCCGGCCCGCGCGGAGGAGCCGAACGGCAAGACCAGCCCGGAGGAGCTGATCGCGGCCGCGCACTCGTCGTGCTTCTCGATGGCGCTCTCCCTGGGCCTGGACAAGGCCGGTACGCCGCCGAGGGCGCTCGACGTGCAGGCCGACGTGACGTTCCAGCCCGGCAAGGGCATCACCGGCATCCACATCACGGTGGTCGGCCAGGTCGACGGGATCAGCGCGGAGGACTTCGAGGCCGCGGCCGCCGACGCGAAGGCGAACTGCCCGGTCTCCCAGGCGCTCACCGGCACCACGATCACCCTGGACGCCTCGCTGGGCTGAGCACCCCTCGGCGGGCGGCCCTGCGGTCAGGCCTGGCTGTGGTTGCCCACCTTGAGGATCTCGCCGTTGCGGATGTACCACACCGTGCCGTCCTCGTCGCGGAGGCGCGTCACCCGGAGGGTGAGCGCCTCGACGACCCCGGTGACGTCGTTGACCTCGATCCGGTCGCCGACCCCGAGCTGGTCCTCGAACGCCAAGAAGATGCCGGACAGGAAGTCCTTCACCAGGTTCTGCGCTCCGAAGCCCAGTGCCAGGCCGACGATGCCGGCGCCGGCGATCAGCGGCCCCACGTTGTAGCCGAGCTCGCCGATCACCATGATCGTGACGATCGAGAAGATCACGAACGAGGCGATGCTCTTCAGCACCGACGCGGTCGTGTGCGCGCGCTGCATCCGCCGTTCCGCCTGTGCCTGCGCCGCGGGGTCTGCCCGCCGAACCGGTTGGGCACGCCCGGGCAGCCGCTCGGGGACCACGCCGGTGGCGGCGCGGCGGGCCAACCGGTCGATGAGCTTGGCGGCCACCCAGCGCAGGACGAACGCGACCAGCAGCAGGCCGGCGATGGCCAGGGGCTTGGCGATCAGCCAGTTCGCGGCCCCGGCCAGCCACTGGTTCCCGGTCGCGTCCTCGACGTTGTTGCACAGCCAGTCGCCGGGCTCACACACCTGCGTCGCGAGCACGGTCACCCATGCAGCCTACGAGACCGGCAGGCGTGCGCCCGCGGCCTGCCTGGGCGGTCCCTGCCGCGCCGCGGCTAGGCTGACCCCGTGACAACGGACACGTCGCCGACGCTCCTTCGCAGGGCAGGTAGGTCCATGGCCGGGTCGTTCGGCGCGCTGGTGGTCCTCGGACCCCTCGCCCTCGCTCCGTCGGCCACCGCCGAGCCGCCCAACAGCTGGCCGGACACCGACAACCCCTCCGACGTGGCCTCCATCGGCATCCTCGTGGGCGCGGCGGCGCTGCTGTTCGGGGTGATCTTCCTGCTCAGCTACCTGCCGTCGATGATCCGGGGGCAACGTGCGGCGTCGACGCAGACCTGGGGCGAGCAGGCCGAGTGGTTCGGGGGGCCGCGCAAGGGCGTGCCCGCCGCCGCCGACCACGCCGCCGGTGCCGGCTCGGACGAGCCGGCGCAGGAGACGGGGGGCGCCAGTGCCCGGTGGTGACGGCTTCACCCCCGCGCAGAGGCAGCAGGTCGACCGCGCGATCCGCGACGCGGAGGCGGTGTGCCGGTTCGAGTTCTCGGTGTACGTCGGTGCCGCCGACGGCGCCCCCCGGCGCTACGCCGAGGGCCTGCACGCCGCCCTGGTCGCTCCGGACCGGTCGGTCCTGGTGCTCGTCGACCCCGCCGCGCGAGCCCTGGAGGTGGTCACCGGGACGGAGGTGCGCCGCCGGCTCCCCGACGAGGACGTCGCCCTGGCCGTGGTCCGCATGCAGAACGACCTGGCCGGCGGCGACCTGGTCGGCGGCATCGTCGGTGGGCTGCAGATGCTCGCCGAGCATGCCCGGCGGCCACCCACCCTGCACGCCCGGGGGTGACGAGGGCTCAGCGGACCGGTGTAGGACCCGGTGACCGGTCCGGTGACTGGGCGTCGCGGTCCTGGGCGGCCAGCGCCCGCTCGAGGTCGGCCAGCCCCTCGCGCACGTAGCGCTGCGCCGCGGGGTTGGCCCGGGTGGTGGCCAGCCATTCGGTGACCCGCTCGAGGGTCGCCCGGGTCGACAGCTGCCGCGGGAACAGGTACTGCAGCACCACGGTGGCGCGTTGCACGCCCTTCTCCTCCCAGATGGTCTCCGCGGCCTCCAGGTAGCGGTCGACGTAGGGGGCCAGCAGCTCGTCCTGGCCGAACGCGTAGAACCCCAGGCTCACGTGACGTTGGGTCTCGTTGGGTACGTCGTCGCGCTGCACCGCTTCCTGCCATGCGCGCAGCTTCGCCTCGGCGGTGGGCATGAGCGCCCGGGCGCCCGCGGCGCGCTCGCGCCCGGAGATGGTGCGGTCACGGTCCAGCTCGGCGTCGACCTGGTCCTCACCGGCGCGGCCGCCGCGGGTCAGGGCGGACAGCAGGGTCCAGCGCAGGTCGGGGTCGAGGTCGAGCCCGGACAGGGGACGGGACCCGTCGTAGACCGCCTGCACCAGATCGAGGCCGGCGTCGGTGTGCGCCGCCGCCGCGAAGGCGCGGGCGAACGCGAGCTGGTGGTCGCTGGCCGGCTCTGCGTCCTCCAGGAGCCGGCGCAGGCCCAGCTCCCAGGCCGCCGCGAGCTCGGAGCGGCGGGCCGGAGCGGAGTAGGTCTCCACCGCGGTGCGGGCATAGCGCAGCAGGCTGCCCACGGCGGTCAGGTCGGTCTCCGTGGCCACCCCCCTCAGGACCAGGCGGACGAAGTCCGAGGGGCGCATCTCCGCGTCGCGGGTCATGTCCCAGGCCGCTCCCCAGCACAGCGCCCTCGCGAGCGAGTCGTCGAGACGGTCGATGGAGGAGACCAGGGTCGCCAGCGAGGGCGCGTCGAGGCGGATCTTGGCGTAGGCGAGGTCCTGGTCGTTGAGCAGGACCAGGTCGGGCCGGCGTTCTCCGACCAGCGCGTCGACGGTCGTGCGCTCGCCGCGGACGTCGGTCTCCACCACCGTACGGCGGACCAGGCGCCCGTCGCGGTCGTCGTACAGCCCGATCGCGATGCGATGCCGGCGCAGGGTGGGGAAGTCCGGGTGCGCGCTCTGGCGCACGACGAAGGACGTGAACCGGCCCTCGGCGTCCACGTCCAGGTCCGCCTCGAGCGTGTTCACCCCGCAGGTCTGCAGCCACTCCTCGGCCCAGGCCTCCAGCTCCCGCCCGCTGGCCTGCTCGAGAGCGGCGAGCAGGTCGGCGAACTCGCTGTTGTCCAGCTCGTGCTTGCGGAAGTAGGTCCGCAACCCGGCGACGAACCCCTCCTCCCCGACCCAGGCCACCAGCTGCTTGAGCGTCGAGGCGCCCTTGGCGTAGGTGATGCCGTCGAAGTTCACCTCGACGGCCTGCAGGTCGTGGTTGTCGGCGGCGACCGGATGGGTCGACGGCAGCTGGTCTTGCCGGTAGGCCCAGTTCTTCCGGCTGTTGGTGAAGCCGGTCCACGCGTCGGCGTACCGGGTGGCCCGCGCCGCGCAGTGGTGCGCCGCCCACTCCGCGAACGACTCGTTGAGCCACAGGTCGTCCCACCACCGCATCGTGACCAGGTCGCCGAACCACATGTGCGCCATCTCGTGCAGCACCGTGTTGGCGCGCTGCTCGTAGAACGCCCGGGTCTGCCGCGACCGGGGCAGCATCTCGTCACGCAGCGTCACGCAGCCGGCGTTCTCCATCGCGCCCATGTTGTACTCGGGCACGAACGCCTGGTCGTACTTGCCGAACGGGTAGGGGTAGTCGAACGCGTCCTCGAAGAAGGCGAACCCCTGCCGGGTGACCTCCACCAGCTCCTCGACGTCGAGGTGGTCGACCATGGAACGGCGGCACAGGAACCCGAGCGGGATGCGCCCGTGCTTGCCCTGGTAGGCGTCGTCGACGCGGTGGTACTCCCCGGCGACCAGCGCGGTGACGTACGTCGACAGCGGCAGCGTCCGCGGGAACCGCCACACCGCCGCGCCCACGTCACCCGCGACCGGCTCGGGGTCCGGTGTCGCCGCGTTGGAGACCACGGTCCAGTGCTCCGGCGCGGTTACGGTGAACGAGAAGACCGCCTTGAGGTCGGGCTGCTCGAACGTGGCGAAGACCCGTCGCGCGTCCGGGACCTCGAACTGGGTGTAGCAGTACACCCGGCCGTCCACGGGGTCGACGAACCGGTGCAGGCCCTCGCCGGTGTGGCTGTACGGCAGCTCGGCCACGACCCTCAGCTCGTTGGTCTCCGCCAGGCCGTCCAGGCGGAGCCGGCTGTCGCGGTAGACGTCCGGCTCGTCCAGCGGCACGCCGTTGAGGACCACCTCGGTCACGGTGGCCCCGACCAGGTCCGCGAAGGTGGACGCGCCCGGCTCCCGGCAGGTGAACCGGACCACCGTCGTGCTCGAGAACGCCTTGTCCGACACCGTGAGGTCCAGGTCCACCTCGTAGGACTCGACGGCGAGGGTCCGGGCGCGCGCACGCGCCTCCTCACGGGTCAGGTTGGTACCGGGCATGACGCATGCTTACACGGCGGCCGGGAATGTCACCGAGGAATCGAACGATCGCACGCGCCCGCGGCCCCACGCCGTACCGGCCGGGTCCCGGCGGTCGCCGGCCCGAGAGGAGCCCGATGACGGACAGCACGCGCACCGAGGTCGACTTCTGGTTCGACCCGCGCTGCCCGTGGGCGTGGATCACGTCCCGGTGGGTCCTGGAGGCCGAGCAGGTGCGCCCCATCGACGTCCGCTTCCACGTGATGAGCCTGGCGGTGCTCAACGAGGGGCGCGAGGCGCTGCCCAGCCACTACCGGGAGGGGCTGGCCGACGCCTGGGGCCCGGTCCGGGTGTGCGCCGCCGCGGCGCAGGCGGCCGGCGAGGGGGTCCTCCGCGACCTGTACACCGCTCTCGGCACGCGGGCACACGTGCAGCGCCGCCCGCTCGACCGAGCGCTGCTCGAGGAGGCGCTGGCGGACGTCGGGCTGTCGCCCTCGCTCGCCGGCGCGATGGACGGCAGGGAGTACGACGACGCGGTGCGGAAGTCCCACGAGACGGGGATCGGGCTGGTCGGCACCGACGTGGGCACTCCGGTCGTGGCAGTCGGGAACGTCGCCTTCTTCGGGCCGGTGGTCACGCCGGCGCCGCGCGGAGAGGCCGCCGGCCGGCTCTGGGACGGGGTCCTCATGGTTGCCGAGACCCCCGGCTTCTTCGAGCTCAAGCGCACCCGCACCGCCGAGCCGGACGCCGGCTGACCGGAGCCGCGACCCGGTATCCTCCGGGCATGGTCGACCGGGCGGGTCCCCTCGAGCGGCTGCTCGCGCCGCAGCGCGCCGCGCTGCGCATGTTCACCGACGCCCTGGACGGTCTGACCACCTCGATGGCCCGGACCGGGGTGACCACACCGGAGGAGGTGGTCCGGCAGCTGACCGCCGTCGTGCGGGCGATGGGCGACGTGGCGGCCTCGGCCGCCCGGCCGATGGAGATGGTCCTGGAGACCCAGCGCGAGCTGGCCGCGACGATGCAGTCCTACGCGGCGTTGCAGCGCCAGCTCGCGGACGTGCTCGGCACGGTCGCGGACAACCAGGCCGCCGTCGTCGATGCGCTGGAGGCCCTGGCACACCCGGTTCTCGGTCTCGCCGAGTCCCTGCGCAGCAAGGACCCGGGGCCCCCGCTGGTCGAGGAGCCGGAGCGTTAGCTCGCACGCTCGCAAGCTCGCTCCTCGGGCCGCCGGTAGCGGCGCTGGTTGAGGAGCCGGTGCGCTAGCGGAGGCGTCTCGAAACCAGCCGCACCATGGCGCTGTCTGAGCCCCATGTGCCGGTGGTTTCGAGACGCTCGCAAGCTCGCTCCTCGGGCCGCCGGCCGGCTCGCACGCTCCCCGGGCCGCCGGTGGCCGCGCTGGTCGAGGAGCCGGAGCGCCGGCGGAGGGGTCCGGAGACCCGGACCTCACCCAGCGGCTCTGTCACTAGGATCGCGCCATGAGCGACGCCCCCGCCGAGCCCGGGTCCGAACGCGGACGCCGGGTGCTGTCCGCCGTCGCCTGGCCCTACGCCAACGGGCCCCGCCACATCGGCCACGTCGCCGGGTTCGGCGTCCCCTCCGACGTGTTCAGCCGCTACATGCGGATGGCCGGCCACGACGTGCTCATGGTGTCGGGCACCGACGAGCACGGCACCCCGATCCTGGTGGCCGCCGACGCCGAGGGCGTCTCGCCCCAGGAGCTGGCCGACCGCAACAACCGGGTCATCGTCGAGGACCTGACCGCGCTGGGCCTGTCGTACGACCTGTTCACGCGCACCACGACCCGCAACCACCACGCGGTCGTGCAGGAGATGTTCACAACCGTCCACAGCAACGGCTACATGGTCGAGCGGACCACCATGTCGGCGATCAGCCCGTCCACCGGCCGAACCCTCCCGGACCGCTACATCGAGGGCACCTGTCCGATCTGCGGGTACGACGGCGCGCGCGGAGACCAGTGCGACAACTGCGGCAACCAGCTCGACTCGACCGAGCTGATCTCCCCGCGCTCCCGGATCAACGGCGAAGTGCCGCAGTTCGTCGAGACCCAGCACTTCTTCCTCGACCTCCCGGCGCTCGCCGGTGCGCTCGGGGCCTGGCTCGACGGGCGCGAGGCGAGCGGCACGTGGCGGCCGAACGTGATCAGGTTCAGCCAGAACATCCTCGCCGACGTCCGGCCGCGAGCGATGACCCGCGACATCGACTGGGGCATCCCGGTCCCGCTCGACGGCTGGCGCGACCAGCCCACCAAGCGGCTCTACGTGTGGTTCGACGCCGTCATCGGCTACCTCTCCGCGTCGGTGGAGTGGGCCCGGCGCACCGGCGACCCGGACCGCTGGCGGGACTGGTGGAACGACCCGTCGGCGGTGTCGTACTACTTCATGGGCAAGGACAACATCACCTTCCACTCCCAGATCTGGCCGGCCGAGCTGCTGGCGTACGACGGACGCGGCGATCGGGGCGGCTCGCCGGGCCGGTACGGCACCCTGAACCTGCCCACCGAGGTGGTCAGCTCGGAGTTCCTCACCATGGAGGGGCGCAAGTTCTCCTCCTCCAAGGCAGTGGTGATCTACGTGCGCGACGTGCTCTCGCGCTACCAGCCCGACGCGCTGCGCTACTTCATCTGCGCGGCCGGGCCGGAGAGCTCCGACGCGGACTTCACCTGGGCGGAGTTCGTGCGCCGCACCAACGACGAGCTGGTCGCCGGGTGGGGCAACCTGGTGAACCGCGCCGGCTCGATGATCGCCAAGAACTTCGGCGAGATCCCGCCCGCGGGACCCCTGACCGCCGCCGACACCGCGCTGCTGGACACGGTCGCGGCCGGGTTCGACACCGTGGGGGCGCTCATCGAGCGGCATCGGCAGAAGCAGGGCGTCGGGGAGGCGATGCGGGTGGTCGCGGACGTCAACCGCTACGTCTCCGACCAGGCGCCGTGGCAGCTCGCCAGGGACCCCGCCGACCGGGAGCGGCTCGGCACGATCCTCCACGTGACCGCCCAGGCGGTGGCCGACTGCAACCTGATCCTGTCGCCGTTCCTGCCGCACGCGGCGAACGCGGTCGACCGGGTGCTCGGCGGTGCCGGCGACGTGGCGCCGATGCCGCGCATCGAGGAGGTGGCCGACCTCGACGGGGGCCCGGGCTACCCCGTGATCACCGGCGACTACGACGCAGCGCCGCGGTGGCGCCGGCGCCCGGTCGTCGCGGGGACGCCGCTGGCCAGGCCCGAGCCGGTGTTCGCCAAGCTGGACGTGAGCGTCGTCGACGAGGAGCTGGCCCGCCTGGGCGGCTAGCCGGCGCGCGCGGTCCGTCCGGGCAGTCCGGAGGCCCGGACGGCTGCCCCTGCGACGCTGACGCGGCCGCCGCACGGCCCCACATGATCGAGGGGTCTGCCGACCAAGGAGGGCCCATGGCACGCGCGTTCATCCTCAGCCACGGCGAGCGGAACCAGGAGGACTGGGACACCTTCGTCCCCGACGGGTCGACCATCTCCTTCTACTCCGACTTCGACGAGGCGACCCAGCGGTCGATCGGGCTCGCGGCGCTGAGCGCGGGCGACGTCGAGCCGTTCGACACCTACGACGGGGGCCAGCTGATCCCGAACTACGTGCTCTCGGCGTTCGAGGACTCCGCGCTCGCCGAGCACATGACCACCGAGTCGTCGGCCACCGGGGCCAAGCCGTACTACGTCGGCATCGACCTGCCCGACCCGGTCCAGCTGTGCTCCGACCCCGAGGAGTGCCAGAAGACCTACCCCCAGCACGCGGACAGCTGCGAAGGCGTGTTCGGCAAGGTCGCGGAGGACGAGATCCTCTCGGTGTCCTGCCGCGTGCTCTCCGGTGACGACGACGCGGGCGCGACCGACGTCATGGAGGGCAGCACCGACTTCATGGACGAGCTGCGCGAGGAGGCCAACCGGATCCAGGCGTGGCTGGCCAGCGACCCCCGGGCCGCCATCGCCTACTGGGAGTCCCTCACCGACGCGACCAAGGTGCAGCTGACCGGCGTGAACATCGACCTCGAGGAGGACGTCGCGGCCTACTACGACGCCGGTGGCGAGTCCACCCCGAGGGCGGTGCTGCAGGCCCGGCAGTACCTCGCCGACGCCGGCGAGGGCTCCTTCTACGACTGGGTGGCCGGCCTCGACGCCAAGCAGCAGGAGCTCATCCTCGGCGAGACCGACCTGGAGGCGGCCTTCGAGCGGGAGAAGGCCCGGCGCAACAAGTCGATCACCTGGGACGAGGTGGACTGGGGCTTCGTGCAGAACCTCAACCAGCGGCTGCTCAAGGACTGCGACAAGGGCGGGTCGCTGCCGTTCTGGCAGGCCGGCGCAGGACTGCTCCTGGGCACCGAGCAGCCCCCGACGTACCGGCGGCTCTTCGAGCAGCTTCGCGGGGAGGCCGACGGCGACGGCGAGGCGCCCAGCGGCACGGTCACGGTGCTGTCCCGAGGCAGTGGGCTCAGCCACGGCGAGGTCGAGGTCACCGGCGACTACGACGAGGAGGCCTTCAAGCAGGCGCTGCGGCAGTTCTCCCAGAAGAAGGTCACCTTCGCCTAGCCGAACCGTCAACTCGTGCGCGCCGAACCGTCAACTCTTGCGGGTCGAGCCGTCAACTCTTGCGGCCGCGCACCAACCTTGACGGCTCGACCCACCAACATTGACGGCTCGGCGCACCAACATTGACGGCTCGGCGCACCAGCATTGACGGCTCGGCGGCAGGGGCGCACAGGCCGTCGGCGGGTCTGCCAGAATCACGGCATGCGGGTGCACCTCGGATCCGACCACGCCGGCCTGGACCTCAAGAGCCACCTGGTGCGGTGGCTCGTGGACCGGGGGCACGAGCCGGTCGACCACGGGCCGTTCGAGTTCGACGCGGACGACGACTACCCGGTGTTCTGCATCCGGGCGGCCGAGGGCGTCGTGGCCGACCAGGAGCGGGGCGTCGAGGCGCTCGGCGTGGTGGTCGGAGGTTCGGGCAACGGTGAGCAGATCGCGGCGAACAAGGTGCGCGGCGTGCGCGCGGCGCTGGCCTGGAACCACGACACCGCGGTGCTGGCCCGAGAGCACAACGACGCCAACGTCGTCTCCGTGGGCGGCCGGATGCACTCGGTGGAGGAGATGACCGGGTTCGTCGAGGCCTTCCTCGCCACGCCGTTCAGCGGCGACCCCCGGCACGAACGCAGGATCGCGATGCTCACCGCCTACGAACGCACCGGCGTCCGGCCCCCGCTGCCGGCGTCCGCCCGCGTCCGCGGCTCCGATGCCTGAGGGGCACACCCTCCGCCGGATCGCAGACGCGCTGACCCGCGAGCTGGGTGGGCGTCCCGTGCGGGTGAGCAGCCCGCAGGGCCGGTTCGCCGTCGAGGCGGCCGGCCTGGACGGCGCGGTGCTGGCCGGCGCCGCGCCGGCCGGCAAGCACCTGTTCCTGGAGTTCCCGGGAGAGCGGTTCGTCCACGTCCACCTCGGCCTGATCGGCGGCCTCGAGGTGCGCCCGGGACCGGCCCCGCCCCCGGTCGGCCAGGTCCGCCTGCGACTGGTGGGCGAGGCAGCGTACGCCGACCTACGCGGCGCCACCGTGTGCGAGCTGGTCGGCCCCGCCGCCCGGGCCGCGGTCGTGACCGCGCTCGGTCCGGATCCGCTACGACCCGGAGCGGACCCCGGCCGGGCCTGGTCGCGGATCTCCCGGAGCCCTCGTGCGGTGGGCGACCTGCTCCTGGACCAGTCGGTCATCGCTGGTGTGGGCAACGTCTACCGGGCGGAGGTGCTGTTCCGGCAACGCCTGCACCCGGCCCGCCCGGGGAGCACGCTGCGGCGCAGCCGGTTCGGGGCGGTCTGGGCCGACCTGGTGACGCTGATGGCCGACGGGGTCAGGACCGGCCGGATCGACACGGTGCGTCCCGAGCACACCCCGGAGGCGATGGGACGGCCGCCGCGGCGCGACGACCACGGCGGCGAGGTCTACGTCTACCGCCGGCACGGCCAGCCCTGCCTGGTCTGCGGCACCCGCGTCCGGACCGAGCCGCTGGCCGGCCGCAACGCGTTCTGGTGCCCCCGCTGCCAGCCGGTGTTCCGGTCCCGCGCCGGACGGGCGAGCGCCCGTGCGACCCCCTCCACAGGCCTCCTGCGTGCGAACCCGGGTCAGGTTCGCATGCCCTAGTCTCGGTCCGTGGTCGGCACGAGCTCGCAGCGCCTGACGCGGCCGCTCCGGCGACGCGTGGCGATGCGCCGTACGACGGCCGCGCTGCGCCGGTTCCGCAGCTCAGAGCTGGCCTTGTTCCTGCTGCTGGCCTTGATGGGGGCGGCGGGGGCCTGGGTGCTGTGGATGTACCCGAACGTGCCGGTCAGCCTGATGATCCTGCCGATGGTCATCGGCAGCCTGGTGCTCTCGCCCCGGGTGCTGCCCTGGCTGGTGGTCTACCACTTCGCGCTGCTCGCCGTCGTGATGATGCTGCGCCCTGACTGGATGAGCACCGCCAGGGTCATCGGCCTGGTCGTCTTCGTCGCGGTGGGGCTGGTGATCCTGTGGGCGTCGCTGCGCCGCTCCCGGCTGGGCGTGGCGGGGGTCCGCGGCGAGTCGATGCTGGTCGACCTGCGCGACCGGATCAACAAGCAGGGGCGGCTGCCCGCGCTGCCGCAGGACTGGTACGCCGAGGCCGTGCTGCGCTCGGCCGGCGGGTCCTCCTTCGCCGGGGACTTCATGGTGGCGGGGCTGTCGGGCGGCGGCACCGTCCTCGACGTGGCGGTGGTGGACGTGTCCGGCAAGGGCGTGCAGGCCGGCACCCGGTCACTGCAGCTGTCCGGCGCGTTCGGCGGGCTGCTCGTCGCACTACCGCCGGACCGGTTCCTGCCGGCGGCCAACGAGTACCTCCTCGAGCAGGACTGGAGCGAGGGCTTCGCCACGGCGGTGCACCTGTCCCTCGACCTGGTCACCGGCGCCTTCGAGCTGCGCTCGGCCGGCCACCCGCCGGCGGTGCAGCTGCACGCCGGGTCGGGCCGGTGGGCGGTGCACGAGACGGAGGGCCCGGTGCTCGGGCTCATCCCGGGCGCGCGGTTCGAGGTCGCCCGCGGCCGGCTGCTGAGCGGGGACGCGCTGCTGCTCTACACCGACGGCCTGGTGGAGACGCCCAGCCGGGACATCGCCCTGGGCATCGACCGGCTCACCGGGCTCGGGGAGAAGCTGTTCCGCAGCGGCTTCGAGAAGGGCGCGACCCGGCTGGTCGACCGGCTGGAGTCGTTCAACGACGACCGGGCGCTGCTGTTGCTGCACCGCCTGTGACACCCTTGTGACACTATGGTCCGCGCGTCTCGCGGCGGGGCGCGCCCCTGGGGCTCGCGTCAAGCTGCCGTCAGTGCACCCATCGGGGGACGCAGGCGGATGTAGCTCAATGGTAGAGCCCCAGTCTTCCAAACTGGCTACGCGGGTTCGATTCCCGTCATCCGCTCGGGCCGGCGCGGCACGCGTCCGGCACCGGGGCGTAGCGTAGTGGCTAGCGCGCCTGCTTTGGGAGCAGGAGATCGCAGGTTCGAGTCCTGTCGCCCCGACTCCACCCGCGACCTCGTGCGTCCGCAGCCCGACCCCGCCGACCGACTGGAGACCTACCCGTGAAGAGCGCCGTCGAGACCCTCGGCCCGACCCGGGCCAAGCTCACCGTCGAGGTGCCCTTCGACGAGCTCAGGGCCAGCCTCGACGCGGCCTACCGGACGATCGCGAAGCAGATCAACGTGCCCGGCTTCCGCCGGGGGAAGGTGCCGCCCCCGGTGATCGACCGGCAGGTGGGTCGCGGCGCCGTCCTCGACCAGGCGCTCAACGACGCGCTGCCCCAGCTCTACCTGGAGGCGCTGAAGGTCAACGACCTCGAGCCGCTCGCGCAGCCCGAGATCGACATCACCCGCTTCGAGGACAACGACGGCCTGGAGTTCACCGCGGAGGTCGACGTACGCCCCGAGCTCACCCTCCCGGCATACCAGGGGCTCGAGGTCACCGTCGGCGACGCCGAGGTCACCGACCAGGACGTCGAGGAGCAGCTCACCCACCTGCGCGAGCGGTTCGCCACGCTGGCCGACGTGGACCGTCCCGCCGCCGAGGACGACTTCGTCGTGATGGACCTGGTCGCCAGCCGCGACGGCGCACCGGTCGAGGGCGCGGAGGTCAGCCAGATGAGCTACCAGGTCGGCAGCGGCGGCATGATCGAGGGCCTGGACGAGGCGCTGACCGGCATGGCGGCCGGCGAGTCGCGGACGTTCACCTCCCAGCTGGTCGCCGGGGAGGAGCAGGGCCAGGACGTCGAGGTCACCGTGACCGTCGCCGCGGTCAAGGAGCAGGAGCTGCCGGACCTGGACGACGACTTCGCCCAGCTGGCCTCCGAGTTCGACACGGTCAGCGAGCTCACCGACGACATCCGGGTCCGGCTCGCCGACGACAAGCGGCTCGAGCAGGCCGCCGCCGCCCGCGACGCGGTGCTCGAGGCGCTGCTGGAGCTGGTGGAGGTGCCGCTGCCGGAGGGCATCGTGGCCGGCCAGGTCGCCGCCCGCAAGGACGCCATGAGCCGGCAGCTCGGCCAGGCCGGGCTGACGCTGGAGGGCTACCTGGAGTCCCAGGAGCAGACCGTCGACGAGCTCGAGGCCGAGCTGGAGAAGCAGGTGCGTGACGGGCTGGCCGCGCAGTTCGTCCTGGACGAGATCGCCAAGGCCGAGCAGATCGGCGTGGACCAGAGCGAGCTCACCGAACACATGCTGCGCCGCGCCCAGCAGTCCGGGCAGAACCCCAACGACTACGTCAAGCACATGGTCGAGCACAACCACGTGCCCGAGCTGGTCTCCGAGGTGGTCCGCGGCAAGGCGCTGGTCGCCGTGGTCGAGGCGGCCACCGTCACCGACGCCTCCGGGACGGTGCTGGACCTGGCCCGGCTGCGCGGCGACGGCTCGGTCGGCGACACCGGCGACACCTTCGACACCGGCGACACCGACGACACCGACGACACGGGCGACACCGGCGACACCGGCGAACCGGCGCAGGAGAGCTCCGACGAGTCGGCCGAGCCGTCCGCCGACGAGGCCGCCGAGCGGCCCGCCGAGGACGTCGCCGAGTCCCGGTCCTGAACGGCGCCGACCCATGCGACCGCCCGTCTCGAGCGCTCCGGCGGAGCCCGGCGTGCTCGATGCGGCGGCCCTGGGCCTGGCCTACGCCGACCAGCTCCTGCTGCAGACGGTCCGCGACACCCACCGGGCCTGCGCGCGGCGGTGGTTCGGCCTGGTGCCCGGTCGACGTCACCCCCTGGTCGGCCTCCCCGAACGCGTGCACGACGCCGTGTCGGGCGGGGTGTACGCGGGCATCGGCGCAACGCTGGCGCTGACCCGCGCCGGGCTCGACCACGCCGGCCGGCGCGGTGTCGGACGACGCCTGGACCAGACCCCCCGCGGCCGCTCGGTTCGCGCCATCACCAACGGCCTGACCGGCGACCGGCTGCCGGCCGAGCACCCGGCGCTGGCCATCGGCATGGCGGTGCGGGCCGCCGGCCGCGACCTGCCCCTCGAGCGGGACGCCGTCGCGGCGCACTTCCCGGTCGCCACCATGCGCGTCGTGGTCATGGTGCACGGGCTCACCGAGGACGAGAGCGTCTGGCTGCGGCGGCCCGAGCACCGTCCCGACACCTACGCCGAACGGCTCGCCGGGCTCGGCTGGACCCCCGTCCTGGTGCGCTTCAACACCGGGCTCCCGGTCGCCGAGAACGCCGTCGGCCTGGCGTCGCTGCTGCAGCGGCTCACCGAGGTCTGGCCGGTGCCGCTGGCCCAGCTCTCGTTGGTCGGCCACTCCCTGGGCGGGCTGGTCGCCGCGGCCGCCGCCCTGGTCCACGACCAGCACCCCCCGCACGAGTCGTGGCGGGGCCGGCTCACCGACGTGGTCACCCTGGGCACCCCGCACCTGGGCGCGCGTCTGGCGCGGCTGGCGACGCGGAGCAGCCGGGTGCTGGCCCTGGCTCCCGAGCTGGCGGCCTTCGGCCGGGTGCTGGACCAGCGCTCGCGCGGCATCGGGGACCTCGAGCACGGCCTGCCGCACCTCGAACCGGTCGACGGCGTGCGCTACCGCCTGGTGTCGGCCAGTGTGGGCCGCCCGGGCCACCCTGCCGGCTGGCTGGTGGGCGACGGGATGGTCGACCGGGCGTCGGCCCAGGCGCGGCGCGGCGGGCGGCCGCTCTACCCGGACGCGGAGGTGCTGCACGTGCCCGGCACCGGGCACCTGGCCATCTGCCGCCACCCGGTCGTCGCGGACGCCTTGGAGCGGTGGCTGGCCTGACCCGGAGGGCCGGACCGGGTGCCGTCGGCACCGGAGGTCACGAACCGGTCACGGTCCGGTCCTGGTCTTGTGCCGCCCGATGACCGCGGTATGGAATCGCCCGGACTGCTCCCTGCAGTGGCGCATCCACTCGACGACCGCGATCCGGCCGGACCGGGGTGCGCCTCTCGTGCGACCGACGCACACGGCTTCTCGGAGGGAACTTGCGACACACGTCATGGCGGTGGCTGAGCCTGGTCACCGCAGCCGGCCTGGGCGCGGCCATGGTCGCCCCGGCCGTCTCCGCCTCCGCCGCCCCGACCGGGTCGGCGGCTCCGGCCGCCGAGGCGGCCACGCACAGTCACGGGGACGACCTCCCCGACCCCGCCGAGGCGAAGCGACGCGCTCTCCGGGAGCGGGCGGTCGCCGAGGTGCTCAACGGCACCGCCAAGCCTTTCCGGCGCGACGGCAGCACCGTCGTCCGGGTCGGCACCACGACCACCCCTCGCGCCGTCACCGCCAAGGGGGCCCTGAGGCAACGGGCCCAGCGGAAGGCGCAGTACGTCGAGCTGAGCCGGGAGAAGACCGACAAGATCTTCGTGATCCTCGCCGAGTTCGGCAACCAGCGGGAGCCCCGGTACCCCGACCAGGACACCAACCCCAACATCCCCGGTCCGGCGGTGTTCGACGGCCCGCTGCACAACGCGATCCCCGCGCCTGACCGCACCAAGGACAACTCCACCTCCTGGCAGCCGAACTACAACCGCAGGCACTACCAGGACCTGTACTTCGGCGAGGGCGGCGCGCCCGGCTCCGGCGGCGACTTCGAGTCACTCAAGCAGTACTACGAGCGGCAGTCTTCGGGGCGCTACAGCGTCGACGGCTATGTCAGCCCCTGGGTCAAGGTGCCCTACAACGAGGCCCGCTACGGGCGCAGCAACGGGTACCCGTGCGGAGGCAACGTCTGCTCCAACACCTGGGCCCTGATCCGCGACGCCGTCAACCAGTGGGTGTCCGACCAGCACGCCGCCGGGCGCACCGACGCTCAGATCAGGAGCCAGCTCGCGTCGTACGACACCTGGGACCGCTACGACCACGACGGCGACGGCGACTTCAACGAGCCCGACGGCTACGTCGACCACTTCCAGATCGTGCACGCCGGCGGCGACCAGGCCGACGGCGACCCGTGGCAGGGCGAGGACGCGATCTGGTCGCACCGGTGGAAGGCGTTCCAGGGCACCGGGCAAGGCCCGGCGGGCAACCCCGACGGCGGTACGCAGATCGGCAGCACCGGGCTCTGGGTGGCCGACTACACCATCCAGCCCGAGAACGGCGGCACCAGCGTGTTCGCCCACGAGTACGGCCACGACCTCGGCCTGCCCGACCTCTACGACACGGCGAACGCCGCCGCCGCGACCGAGAACGGCGTCAACTGGTGGTCGATCATGGCGCAGAGCCGGGTCAGCGCGCCGCAGGACCAGTCCATCGACTCGCGCGCGGCGGACTTCGGCGCCTGGGAGAAGCTGCAGCTCGGGTGGCTGGACTACGAGGCGGTGCTGCCGCAGGAGAACCGGCGGCTGCTGCTCGGCCCGCACGAGTACAACTCCAAGGACGCCCAGGCGGCCGTCGTCGTCCTGCCGAGGAAGACCGTGGTCACCGACTACGGCGCGCCGTACGCAGGGTCGAAGGCCTGGTGGAGCGGCACCGGTGACGGGCTCGACAGCTCCATGAGCCGGCAGGTGACGCTCGCCGCCGGAGCGTCGTCGCTGACGTTCCAGGCCAAGTGGAACATCGAGGACTGCGGCGACGACCCGTGCGACTACGCCTATGTCGAGGTGAAGGACGGGGCCGCCGACTGGGTCGCCGTTCCCGGCAGCATCACCAAGGCCAGCGAGGGCAACGGCATCGACGGCGTGCAGGAGACCTGGGTGCCGGCGACGTTCGACCTGTCGGCCTACGCCGGCAAGACGGTGGGGATCCGGCTGCACTACCTCACCGACGGCGCGACCCAGGGCAACGACGGCGCCGGGCTGCCGCCGGGCCTGTACGCCGACGCCATCACGCTGACCAGCGGCGGAACGACGCTGTTCACCTCAGGCGCGGAGGCGACTCCCGAGGGTTGGACCCTCGCCGGGTTCACCTCGATCGGCCAGACGACGTCGACGGACTACGCCAACTACTACGTCGCGTCCAACCGCACCTACACGTCGTTCGACCGCTACCTGCGAAGCGGCCCGTACAACTTCGGCTGGCTGAACAGCCGGCCGGACTGGGTGGAGCACTTCCCCTACCAGAACGGCCTGCTGGTCAGCTACTGGGACACCTCCCAGGGGGACAACAACAGCACGGAGCATCCAGGCGAGGGCCTGGTCCTGCCGGTGGACGCGAACCCGCGGCCGCGGGTCCGGCTGGACGGCGGGCTGTGGCGGCCCAGGGTGGCCGGGTACGACGCGACCTTCGGGCTGCAGAAGTCGGACTCGTTCACGCTGCACTACAACGGGCAGGCCAGCTACATCCGTGGTCAGGCCGCGGTGCCGCTGTTCGCCGACAACCGGTCGTACTGGTCGGCCGACCAGCCCACGGCCGGCGTCAAGGTGCCGAACAACAAGGTGAACATCCGGGTGCTCAGCCAGCAGGGCACCTCGATGCGAGTCCGGGTCTGGCTGCGCGACTAGCGCGTCGGGCAGACACCAGCGGACCAGACCGTGGCCGGGAGGGCAGCCTCCCGGCCACGGCCGTGCCGGGGGCGGTGGTTTCGAGACGGGCTCGCAGGCTCGCCCTCCTCGACCACCGGTCACCCCCGCTGGTTGAGGAGCCGGAGCGCCAGCGGAGGCGTCTCGACTCGGGCTGAGGAGCGAGCCTGCGAGCGTCACGAAGCCAACCAGCGGCGCCGTGGCGCTGTCTCAGCCCGTGTGCTCGGTGGTTTCGAGACGCTCGCCTTGCGGCTCGCTCCTCGACCACCGGGAGGGCGCAGGCTCGCCCTCCTCGACCACCGGGGGGTCGTAGGCCCGCAGGTCAACCCACCGGTCCCTCGACCGGCGGCGGTACGCCGTGGGCGAACAACGCCCGCCCGGGCGGTTTGGTGGGGGTGCGGACGGCTAGGGTCGGGCTCGTGACCGAGCTCTCCCCCCTCGACCCAGCGCACCGCCGGACCCCGCCGGGGCCGCAGATGAACGACGCCACCGCGACGTACGGCCTGGACGACCACATCTACCAGCGGCTGCTCAAGGAGCGGATCATCTTCCTCGGCTCGGAGGTGCGCGACCAGAACGCCAACGCCATCTGCGCGCAGATGCTGCTGCTCTCGGCCGAGGACCCCGAGCGCGACATCTTCTTGCACATCAACTCACCGGGTGGCTCGGTCGACGCCGGCATGGCGATCTACGACACCATGAACTACATCCCGAACGACGTGGCCACCGTGGCGATGGGGCTGGCGGCGTCGATGGGGCAGTTCCTGCTCTGCGCAGGGTCGAAGGGGAAGCGCTACGCGCTGCCCCACGCGCGGATCATGATGCACCAGCCGTCGGGCGGCATGGGCGGGTCCGCCTCCGACATCAAGATCCAGGCGCAGCAGTCGCTGCACATCAAGAAGGTGCTGTTCGACCTGATCAGCCAGCACACCGGGCAGCCGCTGGACCAGGTGGAGACCGACGCCGACCGCGACCGCTGGTTCACCGCTCAGGAGGCGCTGGAGTACGGCTTCATCGACCAGGTGATCAGCAGCGCCCGCCAGGCCGCCGACGAGGGCCGCCCGGCCCGCAAGAGCTGACCCGACCGAGGGCACGAGAGGGCATCGCCGTGAACTACTACATCCCCCAGTGGGAGGAGCGGACGTCGTACGGCTACCGCCGGATCGACCCCTACGCCAAGCTGTTCGAGGACCGCATCATCTTCCTCGGCACCCCGATCAGCGACGACATCGCCAACGCCGTGATGGCCCAGCTGCTCTGCCTGGAGTCGATGGACCCCGACCGGGACATCGGCATCTACATCAACTCCCCGGGCGGGTCGTTCACCGCTCTCACCGCGATCTACGACACGATGCGGTTCGTCAAGCCCGACATCCAGACCGTGTGCCTGGGCCAGGCGGCGTCGGCGGCGGCGATCCTGCTCGCCGCCGGAGCACCCGGCAAGCGCCTCGCCTTGCCCAACAGCCGCATCCTGATCCACCAGCCCTACACCGAGGGCTCCTACGGCCAGACCTCCGACATCGAGATCCAGGCCAACGAGATCCTGCGGATGCGCGAGCTGCTCGAACAGATGATCTCCGAGCACACCGGGAAGCCGGCCGCCGACGTCAGCCGCGACATCGAGCGGGACAAGATCCTGACCGCCGAGGGTGCCGTGGAGTACGGCCTGATCGACTCCATCCTGGAGTCCCGCAAGGGCTCGGTGCTGGTCGGCTGACCAGCACCGCAGGCGTGGCTCGCGGGGCCGGGCAGGTCGTCGTGTCCCATCCCATTCGGGGGCGGGAGCGGGTACCTTCGACGACAGAGACCCAACAGACACGCAACGTCGTCGAGACCCGGTCACCGACCGCCTACCTCGACCCGAGCGAAGGAGTCGTCGCCTGTGGCGCGCATCGGTGACGGAGGCGACCTGCTGAAGTGCTCGTTCTGCGGGAAGAGCCAGAAACAGGTCAAGAAGCTGATCGCCGGGCCCGGCGTCTACATCTGCGACGAGTGCATCGACCTGTGCAACGAGATCATCGAGGAGGAGCTCTCCGAGGGCTCCGAGGTGGGCCTGGAGGAGCTGCCCAAGCCCCGGGAGATCTTCGACTTCCTCAACTCCTACGTGATCGGCCAGGAGAACGCGAAGAAGGCGCTCGCCGTGGCCGTCTACAACCACTACAAGCGCGTCCAGGCCGGCCTGGGAGTGGTCGGCCACCGCCAGCGCGCGGAGGACGTCGTCGAGCTGGCCAAGTCCAACATCTTGGTGATCGGCCCCACCGGCTGCGGCAAGACCTACCTCGCCCAGACCCTGGCCAGGATGCTCAACGTGCCGTTCGCCATCGCCGACGCCACGGCGCTCACCGAGGCCGGCTACGTGGGCGAGGACGTGGAGAACATCCTGCTCAAGCTGATCCAGGCCGCAGACTATGACGTGAAGAAGGCCGAGACCGGGATCATCTACATCGACGAGATCGACAAGGTGGCCCGCAAGGCGGAGAACCCCTCGATCACCCGCGACGTGTCCGGCGAGGGGGTCCAGCAGGCGCTGCTGAAGATCCTGGAGGGCACCACCGCGTCGGTGCCTCCCCAGGGCGGGCGGAAGCACCCGCACCAGGAGTTCATCCAGATCGACACCACGAACATCTTGTTCATCGTCGGCGGTGCCTTCGCGGGGCTCGAGCACATCGTGGAGCAGCGGGTCGGCCGCAAGACGCTGGGCTTCGGCGCCAAGCTGCCCACCAAGGCCGAGCGCGACATGGAGACGATCTTCACCGAGGTCATGCCGGAGGACCTGCTCAAGTTCGGGCTGATCCCGGAGTTCATCGGCCGGCTTCCGGTGATCGCCACGGTCGAGAAGCTGGGCCGCGACGCGCTGGTGCAGATCCTCACCGAGCCGCGCAACGCGCTGGTCAAGCAGTACCAGAAGCTGTTCGACCTCGACGGCGTCGAGCTGGAGTTCACCACCGACGCCGTCGACGCCGTGGCCGACCTGGCCATGGTCCGCGGCACCGGGGCGCGCGGCCTGCGCGCGATCATCGAGGAGGTGCTGCTGCACGTGATGTACGACGTGCCCTCCCGGCAGGACATCGCCAAGGTCGTGGTGACCGAGGAGGTGGTCCGCGACAACGTCAACCCGACCCTGGTGCCTCGGGTCGCGGAGCCGAAGAAGAAGAAGTCCGCCTAGCCCCACCACCCTTCACCGCTGGGCGGGCTCTGCCCAGCGCCCCTGCGCTGGTCGAGGAGCCGGAGCGCTGGCGGAGGCGTCTCGACACCAGCGGCACGGGGCTGGGACGGCGTCAGCCGCCGGTGGTTTCGAGACGCTCGCAGGCTCGATCCTCAACCACCGGTCCCTGCGCTGGTCGAGGAGCCGGAGCGCTGGCGGAGGCGTCTCGAGCCCAGCGGCACGGGGGCAGGGACGGCGCCAGCCGCCGGTGGTTTCGAGACGCTCGCAGGCTCGCTCCTCAACCACCGGTCCCTGCGCTGGTCGAGGAGCCGGAGCGCTGGGGGAGGCGTCTCGAGACCAGCGGCACGGGGGCCGGGGCGGCGTCAGCCGCCGGTGGTTTCGAGACGCTCGCAGGCTCGCTCCTCAACCACCGGTCCCTGCGCTGGTCGAGGAGCCGGAGCGCTGGTGGAGGCGTCTCGAGACCAGCGGCACGGGGGCCGGGACGGCGTCAGCCGCCGGTGGTTTCGAGACGCTCGCAGGCTCGCTCCTCAACCACCGGCGGGCTCGTCTAGCGGCTCGCCCTCCTCAACCACCGGCGGGCTCGAGCGACGCCTGACTACGCTGCTCGGGTGAGCGCCGCCCTCTCCCCGCTCCCGCTGCCGGCCGAGGACTACCTGACCTGGCTGGACGTCCGCGTCGAGGACCATCTCGCGCTTGCCCGCGCGCTGGTCGAGAACCTCGAGGGACGCCCACCGGCCGACGGGCTGTCCCGCCTCCAGGCCTGGGACGACGTCAACCGGGCCATCGGCAACGTGTTCTCGGTGGCGTCGCTGATGAAGGAGACCCACCCCGACGAGGCGGTGCGGGCCCGGGGCGAGCGGGCCGAGCAGGACGCCCAGCGGCTGGTCACCGCCCTCGGGCTGGACCGCGAGCTGTACGACGTGCTCGCCGCCGTCGACCCAGACCCGCTTGACGACGCGGCGCGGCGGCTGCTCTCCCTGACGCTGCGCGACTTCCGCCGGGCCGGCGTGGACCGCGACGAGCCGGTGCGAGAGCGGCTTCGTGAGCTGTCGGAGCTGGAGACCGAGGTCGGGCAGCGGTTCGCCCGCAACATCCGGGAGGGGCGGCGTACGGTCTGGCTCGACCCGGCCCAGCTGGCCGGCCTGCCGGAGGACTTCGTCGCGGCGCATCCGCCCGACCAGTCCGGCCGGGTCGTGCTGACCACCGACTATCCCGACTACCTGCCGGTGATGACCTTCGCCGAGGACCGGGCGGCCCGGTCGGCGATGCTGGCCGCGTTCCTCAACCGGGCCTGGCCCGAGAACGACCCGGTGCTGGCCCAGCTGCTCGAGCTGCGCCGCGAGCGCGCGCGGCTGCTCGACTACGACGACTGGCCGTCCTACGACGCCGAGGTGAAGATGATCGCGAGCGGCCCGGCGATCGCCGACTTCGTCGACCGGATCACCGAGCTGGCGGCCGAGGCCTCGCAGCGCGACTACGACGAGCTGCTGGCCCGGGTGCGGCAGGACCATCCCGACCTGGCGGTCGTGGACAGCACCGACAAGACCTACTACGCCGAGGTGGTGCGTCGCGAGCGGTTCGACGTCGACGCCCAGGAGGTCCGCCGCTACTTCGACTTCGCCAAGGTCCGCGGCGGGCTGCTGGACGTGACCGGGCGACTGTTCGGGCTGACCTACGCAGAGGTGCCGGACGCGGCGGTGTGGCACCCCGACGTGGCGACCTACGACGTGCTGGAGGACGGCCGGCTGCTGGGCCGGATCTACCTCGACCTGCACCCCCGGCCGGACAAGTACTCCCACGCCGCCCAGTTCACCCTGGTGTCCGGCCTGGCCGGCCGGCAGCTGCCCGAGGGCGTGCTGGTATGCAACTTCCCGCGTGGGCTGATGGAGCACGACGACGTGGTGACGCTGTTCCACGAGTTCGGACATCTGGTCCACCACGTGCTGGGCGGCCACCAGCCCTGGTCGCGGTTCTCGGGGGTCAGCACCGAGTGGGACTTCGTGGAGGCGCCGTCGCAGATGCTCGAGGAGTGGGCCTGGGACGCGTCGGTGCTGCGCTCCTTCGCCACCGACGCCGACGGGACGCCGGTTCCCGAGGCGCTCGTGGAGCGCATGCGCGCGGCCCACGAGTTCGGCAAGGGCTACCAGGCCCGCACCCAGATGTTCTACGCCGCGCTGGCCTACTGGCTGCACCTCGACGTGCCCGACGACCTCACCGGGACGGTCCGGCGGCTGCAGGAGCGCTACGACCAGTTCGGGTACGTCCCCGGGACGCACTTCCAGGCGTCCTTCGGCCACCTTGAGGGCTACTCCTCGGCGTACTACACCTACATGTGGAGCCTGGTGATCGCCAAGGACCTGTTCTCGGCGTTCGGCGAGGACCTGTTCGACCCCGAGGTGGCCCGGCGCTACCGGGACCGGGTCCTCGCCGCGGGCGGCAGCCGGGACGCCGCCGACCTGGTCTGTGACTTCCTCGGCCGCCCGTACTCCTTCGAGGCGTTCCAGACCTGGCTGGAGCGCCCGCCCGCCGCCGGCTGAGCCGCGGGCGCACCGGGTCGCCGAGCCGCCGCGCGTGTCGACACCAGGTGACCGTGGGCTGGGACTGTGCTGCCACCTTGGTTTCGAGGCTCGCTTCGCTCGCACCTCAACTCAACCAGCGGTGGGAGGGGTCAGGCGTTGTCGTAGGCCGCCTGCAGGTCGGCGATGACCAGCTTGCGCATCCCGAAGATGGCCTGCCCGACCGCCTTCTCCTTGGCCGGGTCCCCGGAGGCCAGCGAGGACAGCATCTCCGGGACGACCTGCCAGGAGAACCCGTACCTGTCCTTCAGCCAGCCGCACATGCTCTCCTCGCCCCCGCCCCCGATGAGCGCGTCCCAGTAGTGGTCGATCTCGTCCTGGTCGCGGCAGAAGATCTGCACGCTGGTCGCCTCGGAGAACCGGAACTCAGGTCCGCCGTTGAGCGCGGTGAACGGCTGGCCGTCGAGCTCGAACTCGACCGCCATCGCCGTTCCCGGAGCGAACGACGGCGGGAACGGGCTGTCCTCCGGGTAGCGCTGGATGCGGCCGATCCGGGAGTTGGGGAAGACCGACACGTAGTGCTCGGCGGCCTCCTCGGCGTCGCCGTCGAACCACAGGCAGGGGGCCAGGCGTGGCATCGGGTGCTCCTCTCGGGGTGGTTGACTCTCCTCCTACGGACCCGGCCGGGCCGGCGAACTCATCGGCACCGGGGTGCCGGTGCTGGGTGCCGTCGCGGCCGGGCCGGCTCGGCGACGTCCTGCCGGGGTGTGCGACGGCCGGCGGGGCGTCAGCCGGGCGCGGCCGCGACCTCGGCCCGCACCGTGAGCTCGGCGTCCCCGGTGGGGGTGAAGGCCAGCTCGCCGGCCACCTTGCCGGCGGCGCGCAGGTCGTCCGCGGCGGCCTGCGCCAGCGCCACCTGCCCCGCCGGCCCGCGCACGTCGGCCCGGGAGAGCTCGGCGCGCATCGACACCTTCGCCTGGGACTTGGCGCCCCGCAGACCGGCCAGCGCGGCGGCGACGGCATCCAGGAGGGCCGGGTCGGCGCCGTCGGCCACCGCGAGCTCGTCGGGAGCCGGCCACTCCTGGCGGTGGACCGAACCGTCCTGCCACCACGACCAGACCTCCTCGGTGACATAGGGCAGGAACGGCGCGAGCAGCCGCAGCTGGACGTGCAGGGCCGAGGCGAGCGCGGAGCGGGCCGAGCCGGCGGCGGCGTCGCCGCGGGCGCCGTACGCGCGCTCCTTGACCAGCTCGACGTAGTCGTCGCAGAACCCCCAGAAGAACCGTTCGGTGACCTCCAGCGCGGTGGTGTAGTCGTAGCCCTCGAACGCCTCCGTCGCGCGGGACACCACGTCGGCGAGCCCGGCCAGCATCGCCCGGTCGACCGGCTCGGTGACCGGCGCCGCACCGGGGTCGTCCGCGCCGACGCCGCCGAGGGCGAACCTGGAGGCGTTCAGGACCTTCATCGCCAGCCGCCGGCCGACCTTCATCTGGGCCTCGTCGAACGGCGAGTCCAGCCCCGGCCGGGCCATGGCGGCCCGCCAGCGGACCGCGTCGGCGCCGTAGCGGTCCAAGATGTCGGTCGGGACGACGACGTTGCCGCGGGACTTGCTCATCTTCTTGCGGTCGGGGTCGACCACCCAGCCGGAGAGCATCGCGTGCGACCACGGCACCAGGTGGTGCTCGAAGTGCGCGCGGACGACCCGCGAGAACAGCCAGGTGCGGATGATCTCGTGCGCCTGGGTGCACAGGTCCATCGGGAAGACCCGGTCGAACAGGTCCGGGTCGCTCACCCACCCCCCCACGATGTGCGGGGTGAGCGACGAGGTGGCCCAGGTGTCCATGACGTCCGGGTCGGCCATGAAGCCCCCCGGCCGGCCGCGCTGCGACTCGTCGTACCCGTCGGGTGTGTCGGTGGACGGGTCGACCGGCAGCCGGTCCTCCCGCGCGAGCAGCGGATGGTCGTAGTCCGGCTCGCCGTCGACGTCGAGCC
>JBIOUF010000085.1:0-57277 GCA_044866695.1 Nocardioidaceae bacterium
TAGACGTCCTGCATGCCCCTGACCACGCGGGGGTGCTCGGTGAACAGGTCGTCGAGGCCGTCGAAGTCGCCGTACGTCGAGGACTCGCCGGCGTAGGTGGAGTTGCCGCGGTTGTGGTACAGCGTCAGGTCGTTGAGCCACGAGGGCGTCTTCGCCTGCGCCTCCTCCGGCGCTACCACCGGCGTGTAGGGGAACGACGTCTCCGCGTCCAGCGGCGGGAAGTCCGGGCCACCCACGAAGTCGCGGTCGTCGAACGGGTTGCCCTGCGCGTCGCGGTACGGCTCGGCCGCCTTGGACACGTAGCCGTACTGCCCCTCCGCGTAGGAGATCACGTCGGCGGTGTGGTTGGTGATGATGTCGAAGAACACCTTGATGCCGTGGCGGTGCGCCAGCCGGACCAGCCGGCGCATCTGCTGGTTGGTGCCCAGGTGCGGGTCGATCCGGGTGAAGTCGGTGACCCAGTAGCCGTGGTAGCCGGCGCTCGCGGCGTCGCCGGTGCCCTGCACCGGCTTGTTCTCGAACGACGGGGTCAGCCAGATCGCCGTCGTGCCGAGGCGGTCGACGTAGTCGAGCCGGTCGATGACCCCGGCCAGGTCGCCGCCGTGGTAGAAGCCCTTGTCGGTGGGGTCGAACCCGGTCGACATCCGGTCTCCGGCCAGCGCGCCGGTGTCGTTGCCCGTATCGCCGTTGGCGAACCGGTCGGCCATCACGAAGTAGAACCGCTCCCGGGTCAGCGGCTGCCGCAGCGAGTGCCCGGCCAGGGCCCGGTCGGCGGCGGCGACCTCGGCTCCGGGCAGGTCCGTGGGCGTCACGGTGAGCCGGTGGGTGGTGTCGTCGTAGGCCAGGTCGAGGGTGGCCGGGCCGGCCAGGACCAGCGGGATGTCGGCGCCGCCGGGCACGCCGTCGACGCCGTAGTTCTCCGCCCACGAGCCGCCGACCGTCACCTTCATGGCGTGCTCGCCCCCCGGCAGCCGGAGCGTCGCGCCGTGCCGGCCCGGGCCGGTCTCCGGGAGCGCGGTGGCCTCGCAGGCCGGGTCCCAGTCGCCGGGGCAGCCCAGCTCGCTCTGGAACGACCCGGCCACCACGACGAGGGCGTCGTGGCCGCTTGCCGCCGGCGCCGCCGCGACCAGGCCGGACGACGCGAGCACGGCGGCGGCCAGCCAGCCCGTGGGACGAGTGCGCACGGAGACCTCCCGAGAGTGTGACCTGCGGCACACCCTACGACCCCGCGCCGACAGGACGCCGGGTCAGCCTGCGTCGGCCGGTCCGTGCGCCTGGGTGAGCATCTCGGCCACCAGGAACGCCAGCTCCAGCGACTGCACCCGGTTGAGCCGCGGGTCGCACACCGACTGGTAGGCGCTGCCCAGGTCGGCCTCGAGCAGCTCCTCCCCTCCGCCGACGCACTCGGTGACGTCGTCGCCGGTGAGCTCGACGTGGATGCCGCCCGGCCAGGTGCCCAGCGACCGGTGCACGTCGAAGAAGCCCTGCACCTCGGCGATGACGTCGTCGAACCGGCGGGTCTTGTACCCCGAGCCGGTCTCGAAGGTGTTGCCGTGCATCGGGTCGCACACCCACGCCACCTCGACCCCCGCGGCGGTGACCTTCTGGACCAGGTCGGGCAGCACGTCGTGGATGCGGCCGGCGCCCATCCGGGTGATGAAGGTCAGCCGGCCCGGCTCGCGGGCCGGGTCGAGCCGGTCGGCGACCGCGATCGCGTCGTCGGCGGTCGCCGTCGGCCCTAGCTTCACCCCGACCGGGTTGCGGATGTGCCGCAGCAGCTCCATGTGGGCGCCGCCCAGCTGGCGGGTCCGCTCGCCGACCCAGACGAAGTGGCCCGAGACGTCGTACGGCAGGCCGGTGCGGCTGTCGATGCGGGTCAGAGCGTGCTCGTACTCCAGCACCAGCGCCTCGTGGCTGGAGTGGAAGTCGACCCGATGGAACTCGTCGGGGTCGGCGCCGATCGCCTTCATGAACGTCAGCGCCCGGTCGATCTCGCGGGCCAGCCTCTCGTAGCGCCGGCCCACCGGCGAGGAGCGGACGAAGTCGGTGTTCCAGGTATGCACCTGGCGCAGGTCGGCGTACCCGCCGGTGACGAACGCGCGCACCAGGTTCAGCGTGCTCGCGCTGCTGTGGTAGGTCTCCACGAGCCGCTCGGGGTCCGGGACGCGCGCCTCGGGGGTGAACTCGAAGCCGTTCACGGCGTCGCCACGGTACGCCGGGAGGGTGACGCCGGCCCGGGTCTCGGTGTCGGAGGACCGTGGCTTGGCGTACTGGCCGGCCAGCCGGCCGACCTTGACCACCGGCACCGAGGCGGCGTACGTGAGCACCACCGCCATCTGCAGCAGCACCCGCAGCTTGTTGCGGACGTTGTCGGCGGTCGCGCCCTCGAACGTCTCGGCGCAGTCCCCGCCCTGCAGCAAGAACGCCTCCCCCCGCGCCACCGCGGCGAGCTTGGCCTTGAGCTCGTCGCACTCGCCGGCGAACACCAGCGGCGGGCACCTGCGCAGCCGCGCCACGGCCCGGTCGAGCGCGACCCGGTCCGGCCAGCCGGGCTGCTGGGCCGCGCCCATGGCGTGCAGGCTGGCGAGGTCGGGGATGGGGGTCTCGGGCACGACCGGCCAGTCTACCCGCAGCAAGCGAAGCCCCTCGACCGTCGAACCCGTCAGCCCTGGTGCGTCGAGCCGTCAATGTTGGCGTGCCGAGCCGTCAATCCTGGCGTGCCGAGCCGTCAATCCTGGCGTGCCGAGCCGTCAATCCTGGTGCACCGAGCCGTCAATCCTGGCGTGCCGAGCCCTTCGTCGGGCTCGGGCAACCACCAGCCCGCCGCTCGCAGCCTGCCTGGTCGGCTCCGTGGCTAGGGGCGGCGGTGGACGAGCAGGGGCAGGACGGCGCGGGCGCCGGCGCGGCGGAGCAGCGCGGCGGCGACGGTGACCGGCCACAGCGACGACGTGGCGTCCACGACCAGCAGGACGACGCGGCCCTCGACCTCCGCGGCGACCCCAGCCACCGGTTCCGCCAGGGCGTCGCGCCAGTGCGCGGCCTCCTCGGGGGACGACAGCTCTCGCGGGTCGGCCGGCGCCGGCGCGGTCAGCGTGGCGCGGCGCAGCCGGCCGACGCCGGCGAGATGGTCGGCGACGTGGCCCGCGACCGCCGACCCGGCGGCGGCGAGGTCGACCGCGACCTCCGGCCGGGCCGGCCACGACGTGCGCCACCGGGTCAGCACGCCGACCGCCGCGTCCGCGAGCGCGCCGGTCGCCTCCTCCTGGCCGAGGAACGCCAGCGCCACCTGGTCGCGCCACTCCGGGGCGTCGGCGTGCACCAGGGTCCGACCCTCCGCGGCGAGCTCGCCGGCCGGGATCCGGCCGCGGCTGCCGAAGGCGCCCCCCGGCCACATCCTGCGCGGCTCGAGGACGTGGGTCTCCCCGCGCAGCACGCGCGCCACCTCGGCGACCGTGGCCGGCTCCGGGGCCGGCGACAGCGGCTCGGGGAGGCCGCCACGGCACACCGAGCACCGCCCGCAGGCGGTGGCGCTCGGGTCGTCGAGCGACGTTTGCAGCAGCTCCATCAGGCAGCGCTCACCACGGGCGTAGGCGCGCATGATGTCGGCCTCGCGGTGGCGCACGGCGACCACACCGTCGTAGTGCGCGGCGTCGTACGTCCACGGGATGCCGGTGGCCCGCCAGCCGGCCTCGACGCGCTCGGTCACCCCGTCGACGGCGAGCTGCTTGAGGATCAGCTCGACCCGGGTGCGGCGGACCCCCGACTGTGCCTCGACGTCGGCCACCGAGAGCGGCTGGTCCGGTCCGAGCACCGCCAGCACGCGGTCCACCTGCTCGGGCACCGGGATCGTCGCGGTCGCGAAGTAGTCCCACACGCCGTGGTCGGCCGGCGACGGCAGCAGCACGGCGTGGGCGCGGTCGATGGCGCGACCGGCGCGGCCCACCTGCTGGTAGTACGACACCGGCGACGGCGGGGCGCCAACGTGGACCACGAAGCCGAGGTCGGGCTTGTCGTAGCCCATGCCCAGGGCGGACGTCGCTACCAGCGCCTTGACCCGGTTGTCGCGCAGGGCGTCCTCGAGCACGTGTCGCTCGTCGGTGGCCAGCTGGCCGGTGTACGCCGCGACGGGGGCGGCGTCCGCGTGCCGGGACCGGACGGCCTCGGCAAGCCGCTCGGCGTCGGCGACGGTCAGGACGTAGACGATCCCCGAACCCGGCAGCCGGGGCAGGTGGTCGACGACCCAGGCGTAGCGCTCCAGCGGCGCGAGCTCGCCGACCACCGACAGCTCCAGGCTGGCCCTGGCCAGCCGGCCGCGGAGCACCAGGGCGGCTCGGCCGAGCTGCGCCGCGACGTCATCGGTGACGCGCTGGTTGGCGGTCGCGGTGGTGGCCAGCACGGGCGTCTCCGGGTTGAGCCGGCGCAGCACCTCGGCGACGCGCCGGTAGTCCGGCCGGAAGTCGTGGCCCCAGTCCGACACCGAGTGCGCCTCGTCGATGACCAGCAGTCCCAGCCGCCCGGCCAGGGCGTCCATGACGCGCCGTCCGAAGCCCGGGTTCGCCAGCCGCTCCGGGGAGACCAGCAGGACGTCGACGGAGCCCGAGCGCACCGCGGCCTCGATGCCCTCCCAGTCCTCGACGTTGCCGGAGTGCAGCGTGGCGGCGCGCAGCCCCGCGCGCCCCGCGGCGGCGACCTGGTCACGCATCAGCGACAGCAACGGGGACACCACCAGGGTCGGCCCGGCACCCTCGGCACGCCGGATCGCCGTGGCCACCCAGTACACCGCCGACTTGCCCCACCCGGTGGCCTGGACCACGAGCACCCGAGCGGCCGGCTCGCAGAGCGCCGCCACCGCGGTGGCCTGGTCGTCGCGCAGCCGGGCACCGGGGCCGGCGATGGCCGAGATCACCCGTTGCGCCACCTGGGCGCGGGTGTCGAGCAGGGCGTGCGGCGGGCTGTCGAGCGAGGGCATTGGCCCACCGTAGGCGGCGGCGCCGACCAGGGTGCCGGGCGGACCCGCCGCCGTGACCGCCGGACCTCAGCCGAAGAAGACCTCAGCCTCGGCGTACTCCTCGGGCCTGACCACCTTCAGCTCGCCGGTGCCCTCGATCAGCGGCACGGTGACGATGTTGGCGCCGCGCAGCGCGACCATCTTGCCGAAGTTCTTCTCCGCGACCGCGGTGATCGCGTGCAGCCCGAACCGGGTGGCCAGCCATCGGTCGAAGGCCGTCGGCGTGCCGCCGCGCTGCACGTGGCCGAGCACGACCGCGCGGGCCTCCTTGCCGGTGCGCTGCTCGATCTCCTTGGCCAGCCGGTCGCCGATCCCGCCGAGGCGGACGTGGCCGAACGCGTCGCGCTCGTCGCTGGCCACCGTCATCCCGGCGCCCTCGGCCGGGACGGCGCCCTCCGAGACGACCACGATCGGGGTGTACCGGGTCTGGAACCGCTGCTCGACGTACTCGCAGACCTTGTCGATGTGGAACGGCTGCTCCGGGATCAGCACGATGTTGGCGCCGCCCGCGATGCCGGCGTGCAGGGCGATCCAGCCCGCGTGCCTGCCCATCACCTCCACGACCAGGACGCGGTGGTGCGACTCGGCCGTCGTGTGCAGCCGGTCGATGGCCTCCATGGCGATGTTCACCGCGGTGTCGAAGCCGAAGGTGAAGTCGGTGCCGGACAGGTCGTTGTCGATCGTCTTGGGGACCCCGACGACGTTGACACCCGCGTCGGAGAGCTTCGTGGCCACGCCGAGGGTGTCCTCGCCGCCGATGGCGATCAGGGCGTCGATCCCGTTCGCGGCCATGTTCTCGCCGATCCGCTCCAGGCCGCGGTCGACCTTCAGCGGGTTGGTCCGCGAGGACTTCAGGATCGTGCCGCCCCGGGGCAGGATGCCGCGGACCTGGTCGACCCCGAGCTCGCTGGTGAGGTTCTCCAGGGGGCCGCGCCATCCGTCGCGGAAGCCGACGAACTCGAAGCCGTAATGCTTGACGCCCTTGCGGACCACCGCGCGGATCACCGCGTTCAGCCCCGGACAGTCACCGCCACCGGTGAGCACACCGACCCGCATGTCCTGCCTCCTCGCCACCTCGTCGTCGTCTCGTCGCGGTTTCGTCGTCGTTGGTAGGAGACCGCCCTCGGCCTCCATCCTGCCGCACAGCAGACTAGTGGCCGGCGGGGTCTTCGAAGGCTCAGGGGGCGCCCGTGCTGGCAGGATGCGCCCAACGGATGCCACGACAGGAGGGTCGCGTGAGCGTCGGAACCCCAGGCGGACCAGTGAGCGGACCAGAGAGCGGGCCAGTGACGGGACGGGGCGACCGGTGAGCGTGCTGGCCATCGACGCAGGGACCACCGGCGTGACCGCGCTGGTCGTGGGGCGCGACGGCCGCGTGATCGTGAAGGGGTACCAGGAGTTCGCCCAGCACTTCCCGCGTCCCGGCTGGGTGGAGCACGCTCCGGAGGAGATCTGGCAGGCCACCTTGGAGGCGGTGCGGCTGGTCCTGGCCCGGCACGACCGGAGCGACCTGCAGGCCGTGGGCATCACCAACCAGCGCGAGACGGTGCTGCTGTGGGACCGCGAGACGCTGGGCTCGCCGCGCCGCGGGATCGTGTGGCAGGACCGGCGTACGGCGGGGATCTGCCAGCGGCTGCGCGACCGGGGCCACGAGCCGCGGGTCACCGAGCTCACCGGGCTGCGGCTGGACCCGTACTTCTCGGGCACCAAGCTGGTCTGGCTGGCCGAGAACGAGCCGAACACCTGGGCGCTGGTGGAGTCCGGCCGCTACGCGGTCGGGACCGTCGACTCCTACCTGGTCGCCCGGATGAGCCGTGGCACCTGGCACGTTACCGACGTCTCCAACGCCTCGCGGACGCTGTTGTTCGACCTCGAGGCCGGGGACTGGAGCGAGGAGCTCTGCGGGCTGTTCGGCGTGCCGAGGAGCGCCCTGCCCGAGGTGGTGCCGTCCTGGGGACACCTCGCCACCACCGACCCCGCCGCGTTCCTGGGCCTCGAGCTCCCGGTCGCCGGCATCGCGGGTGACCAGCAGTCCGCGCTGTTCGGGCAGACCTGCTTCGCCGAGGGCGACACCAAGTGCACCTACGGCACCGGCTCGTTCATCCTCACCAACACCGGGACCTCGGTGAGCCGCGGAGCGGGGCTGCTGTCCACCGCCGCGTGGCGGTCCCCCCAGGGCGAGACGACCTACGCCGTGGAGGGCGCGATCTTCGTGACCGGGGCCGCCGTGCAGTGGCTCCGCGACGGCCTGCAGATCGTCGGGTCGGCCGCAGAGACCGAGGCGGTCGCGGCGACCGTCGACTCCACCGACGGCGTCGTGTTCGTGCCGGCCCTCACCGGCCTGGGCGCCCCGGACTGGGACCCGCAGGCCCGCGGCCTGGTCATCGGGCTCACCCGGGGCAGCACCCGCGCCCACCTGGTCCGCGCCACCCTGGAGGCCATCGCCTACGAGGTGCGCGACGTCGTGGAGACGATGCCGCCGCTGACCGCGCTCAACGTCGACGGCGGCGCGAGCGCGAACGACCTGCTCTGCCAGCTGCAGGCCGACCAGCTCGGCGTCCCCGTCGACCGGCCCACCGTGGTGGAGACCACCGGCCTCGGCGCGGCGTTCCTCGCCGGCCTCGGCGCCGGGGTGTGGTCCTCCACCGACGACCTGCGACACAGCTGGCGGCTGGACCGCCGCTTCGAGCCCCAGCGCGACCGCGCCGCCGCCGACGCCGACCATGCCCGGTGGCGCCGCGCCGTAGAACGCGCCAAGGGATGGGCCGACTAGCCTCTTGGCCCGCCGAACCGTCAATGTTGGTGTGTCGAACCGTCAATGTTGGTGTGCTGTCGGTTTCGACCCGCCATGGTTGACGGCTCGACCCACCAAGACCGACGGCTCGACCCACCACAGTTGACGGCTCGACCCGCCATGGTTGACGGCTCGACGGGTCAGCGGAGGCGGTCCAGCGTGGCGGTGGCGTCGTCGTAGGCGGACTGGGCCTCGGACACCTCCTCGTCGGCGTCGGAGAGGGCGTCGGCGGCCCGGTCCAGCTCGTGCTCGGACTCCGCGAGCCGGCGCCGCAGCTCCTCCACCTCGGCCTCCAGCTGGAGCACCCGGGCCTGCCGCTGGCTGCGTCCGGCCTTGGCGTGCTGCAGCGAGTCGAGGGCGTCGGCGACCGCGCGGGCGGCGGCCGCGGCGCGTTCCCGGGCCTCGCGTTCGGCGCGCTCGCGGTCCTGGACAACACTGAGCGACACCGGCTCGCCGGGCTTCGGTCCGCGCGCCGGGAGACGGGCCGGGTCGACGCCCAGGACGTCGGCCAGCGACTCCAGGCCCGTCGACGACAACGGCTGGGCCAGCACCCCGCTGCGCACGGCTCGTGCCGCATCGGTGTCGGCCATGGCCGCATGGAGGGTCTCCTCGACCTGGCGTACGGCGGAGTCGGCGAGCCGGTGACCGGCGCCCGCGGCGAGCTGCTGCGCCTCGCCGGTGACCGCGGCGACCAGCTGCCGGCGGCGCCGGTTCAGGTCGCGCAGCTCGGCGCCCTGCAGGAGCGACTGCGCCTCGCGCATCTGGTCGCCCAGCTCGAGCACCTGCAGGACCAGGTCGGTGCGTTCGCGCACCAGCAGGTTCACCGCCCACGCCGCGAGCGCGGGCCGGCGCAGCCGCTTCACCTCGGCGGCCAGCGACCGGTCACCGGACGCCCTCGCCCGTCCGGCCGCCTCGTCCCTGGCGGCCACGAAGTCACCGGGCAGCAGCGAGTAGAGCTCGTGCGCGACGGCGTACACCTGGTCGTCCCGCGCGTCGGAGACCATCACGGCTCCTCGTCGAGGCCCTGCTCGATGGCGTAGCGGACCAGCTGGACCCGGTTGTGCAGCTGGAGCTTGCGCAGGGTGTTCTGGACGTGGTTCTGCACCGTCCGGTGGGAGAGCACCAGCCGGTCGGCGATGTCGCGGTAGGACAGTCCCTTGGCGACCAGCCTGAGCACCTCGGTCTCCCGCTCGGTGAGCCGAGGCAGGTCCGGACCGGACGCGGGCTCCTGGGAGAGCCGGCGGTACTCCCCCAGCACGAGCCCGGCCAGGCCCGCGGTGAACACCGTGTCCCCGGCGGCGACCCGGCGCACCGCCGCCAGCAGCTCGTCGCGCGAGGCCGACTTGACCAGGTAGCCGGTCGCGCCGGCCTTGACCGCCTCCAAGACGTCGGCCTGCTCGCCGGAGGCGGACAGGATCAGCACCCGCACGCCCGGGTCGTCGCGCACCAGCCGGCGGGTGACCTCCACGCCGTCGGGCGGCGGGATCCGCAGGTCGAGGACGACCACGCCGGGGCGGGTGGCGGTGGCCCGGGTCAGCGCCTCGGCTCCGGTGGACGCGGTGGCCACCACGCGCAGTCCCGCCGCCTCCAGGTCGCGCACCACCGCGTCGCGCCACATCGGGTGGTCGTCGACGACCATCACCGTGGTCGCGGGCCGGTCCGGCGCCTGGGTCATCGAGGTCCTCGTCGCAGCTCGGGTCGCTGCTCGGGTCGCAGCTCGGGTCGCAGCTCGGTGGGAGACTCCGCACGAGGGTAGTGGCTTCGGCTCAGGGCCGGGACTGCCGTTCGTACCTGCCTCTGCGGTGCACCAGGGGCTCCTCCTCCTCGCCGACCGCGAGGCTGCGCACGACGGTCTCCACGAGCAGCGACCACCCGACCCGACGCGCGTCCGCCAGCTCCAGCCCGGCCCAGCATGGTGCGCCGGTGAGCAGCGGTCCCCACGGCGTGTCCTCGAACCCGGCCATCCGGAACGCGCCTCCGGGCGCGGGCAGTCGCCCGGCGAACGCCTCGGCGAGGTCGCGGTGCCGCCACTCCAGCAGCTGCAGCACCGCGCCGCCCGTCGCGCGAAGCCGGACGGCCAGGTCGGAGTCCGGGTCGAGCAGCGCCAGCACCGAGGCCGGCTCACCGGCGGCGACCATCACCGAGGACACGGTGAGGCCGGCCCGCGCCGTGCCGGTGCCGCTGGTCCACAGCGTCACCCGGCCGCCGACCCGCCCGCGGAGCCGGCGCACGGGGTCGTCGGGCTCGGCGAAGGGATGGGACGCGTGGATGGTCACGCCCGGATGGTACGGATCGGGTCAGCCGCGCGGGACCGTGAGCTCCCACTCGGTCCCCGGTCCGCCGAGCAGCGTCGCCGCGCCACCGAGGTCGGCCATGCGGCCCACGATCGAGGAGCTCACGCCCAGCCGGCCCTGGGCCGAGGCCTCCTCCAGCCGCCCCGACGGGATGCCGGGGCCCTGGTCTCGCACCGACACCACCACCGAGGCGCCGAGGTCCTCCACCAGCACCCAGGCAGGAGCGGCGGCGCCGACGTGCCTGGCCACGTTGTCCAGGCAGGCCCGGACCGCGGCGACCACCTCGGCGACCTGACGCTCGGTCAGCGGCACCCCGTCGCCGGGGCCGGACACCGTGACCGTGGCGGACTCCAGCGCGGCCAGCGCCGCCATCAGGTCGGTGGCGGTCGACCGCTCGGGTGCGGCGGCGAGCGCCCGGGCCTGGCCCTGGATCAGCCGCCGCAACGCCCGCTCCTGCTCGCCGGCCAGCCGGCCCAGCTCGGCGTCGCCGCCCGGTTCCTGGCCGCGGCGCTGCGCCAGGGCGAGCACCTGCAGCACCCCGTCGTGGACCGCCCGGGCCAGGCGGGTGCGCTCCTCGGCCGCGGCGGTGGCGCGCTCCGCGGCGGCCCGCAGCTCCGCGGCCTCCCGCAGGATGCCCCCCGCGTAGCCCACCATGGCCGCGGCCAGCAGGAGCAGGAAGATGTTGCCCCAGGTGCCCCCGTCGGGGCTCTGGCGCACCGAGAGGTCGGCCACCGCGACGACCAGCGCCGCCACCAGCCCCTCGAGCAGCCCCCGCCCCGCCGCCCAGGCCAGCACCGGCGCGATCACCCAGAACGACGGGACGGTGGCGGCGTGCCGGTCGAGCATCGTCGTGGTCTCCGCGTACGGCGTGGCCAGCAGCAGCGCGACTGCGACGGCGAGGTCGGCGACGTACAAGCCGAGCCGGCGGCGGGCCGGGTCGTCGTAGGCCCAGGTGACGAAGCCGGACCAGGCCACCATCAGCGCCACGCACGACCAGGCCAGCCAGGGCCGCGCGAAGTCGTCACGGCGGACCACGTTCAGCGCGACGGCGTAGACCAGCAGCACGGTGCGCACCGCGGCCAGTGCCCGGAACAGCGTGGTCTCCACCTGCTCCGCGGCCGAGCCCGGCCGGGCCGGGGTCACCGGCATGCGCGGCATCGGGTCATGACCTTCCAGAACCGGACCGGAAGGGGCACTAGGAGGCCAGCAACCCCGAGCGCCGGGCCTGGTCACCCCGGTCGACGCCGGTGCGCGAACGCCCGCGGGTACGGGGCCGGCCGGTCATGCCGCCGGCACCGGCGCCCCCGCTGCCCCGGTCGGTCCGGTCGGGCCGGTCGGTCCGGTCGTGCCGGTCCGGCTGGTCGGGCCGGTCGGCCCGGTCGGCGTTCTTCTCCAGCGCCTTCGCCCGGGTGGCGTACATGTCGACGTACTCCTGGCCGGAGAGCCGCATGATCTCGTACATGATCTCGTCGGTGACCGACCTGAGGATGAACCTGTCGCTCTCCAGCCCCTCGTAGCGGGAGAAGTCCAACGGCGACCCGAACCGGACCACGGGCCGGGTCCACGAGCCGAACTTCTTGCCGGGCGGCGCCACCACGTCGGTCCCCAGGACCGCGACGGGGACGACCGGGACCCGGGTCTCCAGCGCGATCCTCGCGACGCCGGTGCGACCGCGGTATAGCCGGCCGTCGTGCGACCGGGTGCCCTCGGGGTAGATGCCGAACAGGTCCCCTTGGTCCAGCACGCGCTTGGCGGTCAGCAGCGCGCCGGCGGCCGCGTCGGCACCGGACCGGTCGATCGGCACCTGGCCGGCGCCGGAGAAGAACGTGCGCTGCAGCCAGCCCTTCAGCCCGGGGGAGGTGAAGTACTCCTCCTTGGCCACGAAGGTCACCCGTCTGGGCAAGGTGAGCGGCATGAACAGCCAGTCGGCGTACGACAGATGGTTGCTGGCCAGGATCGCCGGGCCCTCCAGCGGGACGTTCTCGACGCCCTCGGCGCGCGGACGGAACACCATCCGTAGCAGCGGCCCCACCGCGATCCACTTCAGGAACCAGTAGAACACGCCGCACCTCCTCGTCCCGGGGCTCACCCTACGGCACTCGACGGCCGCCACCCTGGCCCTCGCCCGGGCGCGCGTGGGACGATTGCGGCGAGCAGGTCCGCCCCTGCGAAGCCGGCAGCACCGGGGTCGTCGCGGGCGCCCGTCCCGACGCAGCCCGCAGGAGTACCCCAGGTGTCGATCGCCCCCACCGCCGAGCCGTTCTACGCCGACGCCGCGCCCGTCGGACCCGGCGGGCTGCGGGTCGGCGTGCTGCTCCTGCACGGCTTCACCGGTTCCCCGGCGTCGGTGGTGCCGTGGGGGCGCCGGCTGGCAGAGGACGGGTACGCCGTCGCGGTCCCCCGCCTTCCCGGCCACGGGACGACGTGGCGCGACCTCAACAAGACCACGTTCACCGACTGGCACGCCGAGGCCGAACGCGCCCTCGAGAAGCTCCAGGCCAACTGCGACCGCGTGGTCGTCGGCGGGCTGTCGATGGGCGGCGCGCTGGCGCTGCGGCTGGCCGCCGACCACGGCCGCGGGGTCGCCGGGCTGGTGCTGGTCAACCCCGCGGTGAACATCGACCGTTGGGACGTCAAGCTGCTGCCCGTGCTGCGGCACCTGGTGCCGTCCTTCCCGGGCATCACCGACGACATCGCCAAGGAGGGCGTCACCGAGCACGGCTACGACCGCACCCCGCTGCACGCCGCGCACTCGATGCTGGGCGGCTTCAAGCGGCTGCGCGCGGACCTGCCGCAGGTCACCCAGCCGCTGCTGCTGCTGCGCTCGAAGGTCGACAACGTCGTGGACCCGTCGTCCGCCCGGATCATCACCAGCCGGGTGTCGTCGCGGGACCTGGTCGAGGTGGTCCTCGAGGACAGCCACCACGTGGCGACGCTGGACCACGACGCCGACCGGATCGAGCGGCTCTCGCGCGAGTTCGTCGAACGGGTGACCGGGACATGAGCGAACGGCCCGACGAGCCGGACCACGGCATCGACGTCGACGCCGCCTTCGCCGACATCGTCGCGCACTACGGCGATGTCCCCGATCTGACCGAGGGCGTGGACGACAGCGTCACCGAGAGCCTCGACCACCGGGCCGGCGACGGGGCCGACCACGGGGCCGACCACGGGGCCGACCACGGGGCCGACCAGGACGCCGCCGACAGCGCGGCCCCGCCTGCGGCGGCGCAGAACCCGCCGGCCGACGGCCCCGCCGTGGACACCCCGCCGGCGGCTGCCCAGCAGCCCCCGTCCGTCCGCGAGCCGGGCTGGGGCGACTCCCTGGACACTCCGGCGAGCTGGGACGACGAGGGCCACTTCGTCCCGCCGCCGCCGCCTCCGCTGCCCGCCGTGGAGCCGCGCCGCCGCGCCGCGTGGGCGGCCCTGTTCGGGGCTCCCCTGGTCATGCTGCTGGTGATCGTGGCCGGGGTCGGCGTGCCCGGCTGGGTGGTGGTCGGGCTGGCGCTGGCCTTCATCGGCGGCTTCGTCTACCTGGTCGCCACCATGGGCTCCCCGGGCGGCCCGAGCTGGCCCGACGACGGCGCCGTCGTCTGAGCCCTCCCCTCCTGCTACGTCGAGCCGTCAAAGTTGGTGGGTCGAGCCGTCGAAGTTGGTGGGTCGAGCCGTCGAAGTTGGTGGGGCGAGCCGGCGGTTGCAGTGGGTCGAGTGGGGGTCGGTGCTGGGCGGATTCGGTGCGGGGCGAGTCGGAGCCGGTGGTGGGTGGGGTCGGTGCGGGGCGAGTGGGTGCTGGTGGTGGTCGAGTCGGTGGTGGGTCGAGTCGGTGCGGGGGCGAGCAGGTGCGGGGGCGAGTCGGTGCGGGGGCGAGTCGGTGCGGGGTCGAGTCGGTGCGGGGGCGGGGCATGGCTTCGCGTGGCCGGTCGGCCGGGGACCGCGATGCAGGTGGTGGTCTCGTTCCCTGCCCCCTGCGGTTGGCCCGTGGGGGAGTCGAACCGCGAACTGTGTTCGTCGGTTCGAGGGCGCTGCGCGCCGGGGCGGCGACCACAGTGCACGGTTCGACTCCTGGCCGGTGACCTCACCCACCCCTCGCTGCGCTCGGGGTGGGTTCGGTCACCGGCGCGCGAGGTCGCCGGCTCCGATCATGCCCGCGTCGTTGCCGAGCGAGGCCAGCCGGATCACCGGCTGCGGCCGCGCGTCGGCGGCGGTCAGGGTACGCCCGAACGCCTCCCGCGCCGGGCCGAGCAGCAGCTCGCCGGCGTCCGCCACTCCACCGCCGACCAGGACCAGCTCGGGGTCGAGCACCGCGACCAGCGTGGCCAGCCCCTCGCCGAGCCAGCGGCCGGTCTCCGCCAGGCACGCGATCGCGAACGGGTCGCCCTCTTGGGCCGCGGTCGTCACCATCGGGCCCTTGATCCTCTCCACCGCGCCGCCGGCCCGGGCCAGCACCGCCGCAGCGGCGGCGGGATCGGCGAGGGCGCGGGCCCGGGTCTCCCGGACCAGGGCCGATCCGCTGGCGTACTGCTCCCAGCAGCCCAGCCGCTTGCATCCGCAGACCAGCCCGCCGGGCACCATGCGGATGTGCCCGACCTCGGTCGCCGACCCGAACCCGCCGCGCAGCAAGCGGTCCCGGATCACCGCGCCGCCACCGACGCCGGTGCCGACGGTCACCATCAGCAGGTGTCGCACCTGGGCGGCGGCGCCGAACTGGTACTCCCCCCACGCGGCGGCGTTCGCGTCGTTCTCGACCACGACGGGAAGGTCGAGAGCCCGCTGGAGCCAGTCGCGCAGCGGTACGTCGCTCCAGCTCAGGTTCGGCGAGTAGCGCACCACGGCCCGCTCCTGGTCGACGAACCCGGCCGCCGCCACGCCCACACAGCTCACCTGGTGGTCCGCGGCCAGGTCGAGGACCATCCGCCGGATGGTCGCCACGATCGCCTCCGGGTCCTTCGCGGGGGACTTGACCCGCTGCCGCGCGACCACCTTCCCGGCGTCGTCGACCACGCCACCGGCGATCTTGGTGCCGCCAACGTCGATGCCGACGGCCAGGTTGCTCACGGTTCCTCCCGTCCCTGCCCAGGACCCTGCCCAGGCTCGTGCTGGTGGTCCTCCCGGGGAGCCCACCGACGGTCCGGCTCGTCTGGCCCGTCCCCTCCGGGCTCGTCGAGGTCGATGTGCTCCACCGGTGCCGCCCGGGCCTGCCGGCGCTCCTGCGGCACCGACGTCGCCAGCGCGGCGGCGGCCGCGCTGAGCAGGGCGGAGCCGGCGGTGGCCAGGTGGTCTCGGACCTCGGGGTTCGTCCCGCGCACCAGCGCGACCAGCCGGCAGACCGGGCAGTACCGGCACTCCGCGGCGCCTGTGGCCAGGTGCTCGTCGACGTCGTGCAGGCCCTGGGCCAGCCCGCCCACCAGGCCGCCGGCGGCGCCGACCTGCTCGTGCCCGGCCGTCGCAGCCCAGTCCTGAAGAGCGGCGAACAGCCGGGCCGCCTCCTCGCCGAGCGAGCCCGCCTCGGGGTCGGTCATCGCGGCCCCTCCCCCGGTCCGGTCTCGAACCGCACGCGCAGGACGCCCTCCTCGAGCCGCGCGCCCGTCACCGCCTGCGCGCGCAGGGCGGCGGGCAGCGCCAGGACGCGCCGGTGCGAGCCGACGGTGACCACCAGCTCGTCCCCGTGGCGCGCCAGGTCGACGTCGGCGCTGGACGCGAACGGCAGCGCCATGCGCAAGGTGGTCCCCCCGTCGGCCTCGCGGGCCAGCTCGAGCGGGCCGGGCCCCGGCGGAGGAGCCAGCGGGTCGTCCTCGCCGTACGTCGCCGCTGCCAGCTCGGCCAGCGCGGGGACCCCGACCGGCTCGGCGGCGCGGTACTCCGAGCGCCACACCGGGAGGCCGCCGAAGGACTCGTCCACCTCGGCGAGGACCCGCCGCTGGGCCTGCACCCACCCCGCCCGCCATGGGTCCGTGCCGTCCTCGGGGAACACCCGGTTGGCCACGACGCCGTCCACGGTGTACCCGTACAGCGACAGGGTGGTCAGCGACCGCCGGGCCTCGGCCACCACGACGGTCTCCGGCGTCAGCACCAGCCGGACGCTGCAGTCCTTCCCGGTGAGGATGTCGCGCACCTGCTCCAGGTCGCCGTGCAGGCGCGCCACCGCCGAGAAGACGTCGTCGCCGGGCATCGGGACCCCGGCTGCCCGGGTCAGCACGGGCTTGAGCACGCGCACCACGCGGCGCTGGGTCGGGAACAGCCGGTCCATGTACCACGCGAGCGCCTCGGGCAGCGCCAGCAGCCGCAGCGTCTCGGCCGTCGGCGCGCAGTCCACGACCAGCACGTCCCAGCGCTCCGACACCACGTGGTCGCGCACCTCGAGGAGCGCGAGCACCTCCTCGGCGCCGGGCAGGACGGTCAGCTCCTCGGCGGTGATCGGGTCGACGCCGGCCGCGTCGAGCACCGTCATCAGGTAGCGCTGCACGTCGGACCAGGACCGCTCGAAACGCCGCTGCGCGTCCACCTGCTGGACGTAGAGGCGCGGGGCGACCCGGGTCGGCTCGGGCCCGACGGCCGTGCCGAACGCGTCGGCGAGGGAGTGCGCCGGGTCCGTCGACATCACCAGGGTCCGGCTGCCCGCGCGGGCGGCGAGGGTGGCGGTCCCGGCCGCGGCGGTGGTCTTGCCGACGCCACCCTTGCCGGTGAACAGGACGGTCCTCACCGCTGGGCCAGCGTCTCCACGCGGTTCTTGAGCCCGCTGAGGGCCGAGTCGATGATGACCTTCTCCGCCTTTCGGCGCAGCATGCCGATCATCGGGATCGAGATCTCGACCTTGAGGTGGTAGGTGACCTCTGTGCTGCCGTCGCCTCGTCCGAGCAGCTCGTAGGTGCCGTCCAGCCCCTTGAGCACCCGGCCGTGGACCAGCCACCAGTCGACGGAGTCGTCGCCGTGCCAGTCGTACTCCAGGGTGTACGCGTCGCGGATCGGGCCCGCGTCCAGCTCGAAGTACACCTGGAGCGGCCGGCCCGGCTCGGACGACTCCTGGACGACGCGGCTGACGTGGACCCCCTGCGCCCAGGCCGGGTAGGCGTCGAAGTCGGCGATCACCGCCATGACGTCGGCCGGCGACGCGGCGATGACGATGCTCGAGGTCGTCTGGTCGGCCACGATGCCTCCTCGTCGTCGGGCCAGGCGTTCCGGGGAGCCGGGAGCCGGCGAGAGCGGACCACCGATCGTGGCCAGCCCTGGACGCGGGTGGGCGGCCCGCCCGCGGTGCGCCGAGCCTACAGACCCCGCCGTCGCGCCCGCACCGGCGACCGCACCGCACGGCGCGCGCCCGGGGCGCGGGGCCGCGGGTGGGACCGGACGCCCCGCCGGGGGCCCCGGGCGGGCGACCTCGTGGAGTAGTCTCCGCAGCGCTTGCCGGGGCGGCCGACCCGGCGCCGCGTGTGTCCAGGAGGTCGCCGCCGTGCGAGAGTACGCCAGCCCCCTCACCGTCGAGCCGCGGGCGGACGGCAACCTGACCGACGACGTCGTCCGCAACGGCGAGGAGCACCCGGAGCGGGCCTGCTTCTCACGCCGGGTCGGGGCCGCGTGGGTGGACGTGACGGCGGCGGAGTTCCTCGCGGAGGTCCGCGCCACGGCCAAGGGGCTGGTCGCCGCCGGCGTGGCGGTCGGCGACCGGGTCGCGATCTTGTCCAGGACCCGGTACGAGTGGACCCTGCTGGACTATGCCGCCTGGTTCGCCGGAGCGGTGACGGTCCCGATCTACGAGACCTCCTCCTCCGAGCAGGTCGAGTGGATCCTCGCCGACTCCGGCACCCGGGCCGTCGTGCTCGAGACCGACGAGCACGTCCGCCGGGTCAGGCCGCTGCGGGAGCGCCTGCCCGAGCTGACCCAGGTGTGGAGCCTGTCGAACAACGCCGTGGACGTCCTGCGCCGGCTCGGGCAGGACGTCCCCGACGACGAGCTGGAGCGCCGGCGGCGGACGCCGCAGCCCGACGACGTGGCCACCATCATCTACACGTCGGGGACCACGGGCCGGCCCAAGGGCTGCATGCTCACCCACGGCAACTTCGAGATCGAGCTGAGCGCGGCGACCTCGGACCTCCACGAGCTGTTCGAGGTCGAGGACGCCTCCACGCTGCTGTTCCTCCCGCTCGCGCACGTGTTCGCCCGGATCATCCAGGTCGGCGCGGTGAGGCGACGGGTACGCCTCGGGCACACCGCGGACGTCACGCGGCTCGTCGAGGACCTGGCCGCGTTCCGGCCGACGTTCTTCCTGGCCGTGCCGCGGGTGTTCGAGAAGGTCTTCAACCAGGCGTCGCAGCGGGCCGCCTCGGAGGGCCGGGGCCGGGTGTTCGACGCCGCGGCGGCCACCGCGATGACCTACAGCCGGGCCCTCGACGCGGGGAGGCCCGGCCCGTTCCTGAGGCTGCGCCATGCCGTGTTCGACCGGCTGGTCTACGGCCGGCTCCGGGCCGCCCTGGGCGGGCGGTGCTCGTACGCCGTGTCGGGCGGCGCTCCGCTCGGCGAACGGCTCGGCCACTTCTACCGGGGCGTCGGGGTGACCATCCTGGAGGGGTACGGGCTGACCGAGACGACCGCGGCGGTCACCGTGAGCACCCCCGACGCGCTCGCCGTCGGGTCGGTCGGCCGCCCGCTCGGCGGCACCACCATCCGGGTCGCCGAGGACGGCGAGCTGCTGGTGCGCGGCGGCCAGGTGATGAAGGGCTACTGGCGCGACGAGGACGCCACCGCCGAGGTCCTCGACGCCGACGGCTGGCTGCACACCGGCGACGTCGGCGAGATCGACGGCCAGGGGTTCGTGCGGATCACCGGCCGCAAGAAGGAGATCCTGGTCACCGCCGGAGGCAAGAACGTCGCTCCCGCGGTGCTCGAGGACCGGCTCCGCGGCCATCGGCTGGTAGACCAGTGCCTGGTGGTGGGCGACGGCCGGCCGTTCATCGCCGCGCTGGTCACGCTGGACCCCGAGGCGGTGCCGCAGTGGGCCGAGGAGCACGACAGGCCGGCGGACCTCGGCCGGCTGGTCGACGACCCCGAGCTGCTCGCGGAGGTCCAGGCGGCGGTCGACGACGCCAACAAGGCGGTGTCCAGGGCCGAGTCGATCCGCAGGTTCGTCGTACTGCCGGTGGACTGGACCGAGGAGGGCGGGCAGCTGACTCCGAGCCTGAAGCTCCGGCGCAGCGTGGTGATGCGGGAGTGCCGCGCCGACATCGAGGCGCTCTACGACACCTGAGGGTCACCGGCCGGCACCGCGAGCAGCCCTCGCAGCAGCTTCCCGTCGGTCCGGCCGAGGGGGACACGGGGATGGTCGGTCCTGCGACCGGCGAGGGCGAGGACCGCCGCGGCGACCGCCCCGGGGTCTCGGCCGTCGACCACGACGGCGTCCTCGAGCCGGGGGTCGATCATGGCCGCGACCTCCGGCACGCCGCCGGATCGGCCGGCCACGACCGGCAGGCCCATGGCGGCCGCCTCGAGGTAGACGATCCCGAACGCCTCGACCTCCAGTCCCCACCGCAGGCTGCGACAGGGCATCGCGAAGACGTCGGCCGCGTCCAGGTACGGCGCCGCGTCGTCGACGGCGCCGACCACCCGGACCGCGTCACCGAGCCGGTGCCGGCGCAGCGACCGGACCAGCGAACGCCGCAGCGGGCCGGTGCCGACCAGGAGCAGCACCGAGCCCGGCCGAGCCGCGAGCACCTCCGGCCAGGCTCGGACCAGGGTGTCCTGGCCCTTGCGGCGCACCAGCCGGCCCACGCACACGACCACCAGCCGGGCCCGGTCCAGGCCCAGCCGGGCGCGGACCTCGTCGCCGCCGCAGCCCGCATGGAACCGCGCGGTGTCGACGCCGGGCGCCAGTCGGCGCATCCCGGCCGCGGCCGCGGGCGACAGCGCCGGCGCGACGCGGGCCCGGCACCACTCGCTGACGTAGGTGACCACGTCGACCGAGTCGCCGATCCGCCGCAGCAGGCCACGGGTCCCGGGCAGCCTGGCCCACCACACCTCGTGCCCATGGGTGAGGGCGACCAGCCGCTCGGCGCCGGCGGCGCGGAGCCGCCGGCCGAGCAGGCCCAGCGGCGCGGCCGCGCCGAACACCACCCGGTCACAGCCCTCCTCGCCCAGCACCCGGGTCACCCGCCTGGCCACGGCAGGAGTGGGCAGCAGGACCCGCCTGGGGTCGCGGTGCACGCGGAACGGCAGCGTGGCGTCGTACGCCCGGTCGCCGGGCTGTCGCGACGCGTAGACCACCACCTCGTCGGCGGGGAACGCGTCGCACAGCGACCGCACGAACGTCGGGATGCCGCCCAGCCGGGGCGGGAAGTCGTTGGTGACCACCAGCGTGCGGGTCACCGGCCGGCCCGTTCCAGGGAGGCCGGCAGGCCGGCCCGCTGCAGCGGGGTCGGATGCGAGCCGAACCACACCTGGGCCCACCTCGGCGGGGTCGGGTCGGCCAACGACCGCACGGCCAGGGCCCGCTGCAGGTCCACGAAGGCCTGGGCGTCCCCGGTGACGGCCAGCGACGTCCGGTCCGCGCGGGCCTCGACCGCCCGGCTGACCGTGTTCTGCACCGGCGTCGCCAGCGTGGAGCCCAAGGTGACCAGGGCGAGCACGAGGGCCACCGCGGCGGGGTCGGCGGGACCGGAGACCCCGGCCCGGCGGACCAGCCACGGCAGGTCCAGCAGCAGCGCGAGCGCGGCCATGCCGCCGGCCGCGGCGACCGCGGCCAGCGTCGTCCCCAGCAGCACGTCGTGGTGCTTGGCGTGCGCGAGCTCGTGCGCCACGACCGCGCGGACCTGTGCCGGCGACGCGGCGTCCAGCAGGGTGTCGTAGACGACCACCCGACGGGTGCCGCCCAGGCCGGAGACATAGGCGTTGAGCGTGGTGGTGCGCCGTGACGCGTCGGCCACCAGGACGTCGTCCACGGGGACCCGCTCGCGGTCGGCGAGCCGCAGGATCGAGGTGCGCAGCGGACCGTCCGGCATCGCCGTGAACCGGTTGAACAGCGGCTCGACGAGCACCGGGTAGAGGAAGGACAGCACGAAGGTCAGCACCACCACCGCGGCGCCCGCCCAGGCGAACCAGCGCCGCGGCCGAGCCCGGGCCAGACCGACGACGAGCAGGGCGAGCAGGCTCAGCGTCACCCAGGAGACCAGCAGGCCGAGACCGCGGTCGGCGAGCCAGCCGGCGAGGGACTGGCGGGTCAGGCCGACCGACAGGTTCTCGGCGCGGATCCGCAGCGCGAACGGCAGCGTCACCAGGCGGACCACCAGCTCGACGACCAGGACCCCGACGGGCACGGCGAGCCACCACGGCGGCCGGCCGGGCAGCCGGCGCACGATGGCCGCCCCGAGCGGCGTGAGCCCCAGCGCCAGGCCGGCCGCCAGGGACAGCGCGTACGACGCCCAGGACAGCGGTCGCACGACGCCGGCATACGCCTCGGCGCGGGCGACCTGGCCGGCCGAGAGCAGGTCGGCGGGCGACGCCGGCACCAGCGTCCCACCCGGGACCCAGTCCCACGGGACCAGCCACCACAGCAGCACCGCCAGCAGGCCCGCCGACCCGGCCAGGACGGCGACCGCGGCCCGGCGGTCCAGCGTGGCTGCGGACATGCAGGCCAGCCTCTCACCGACGCACCCACCGACCGGTCGCTCCCCGCGCTCCTGGTGGGCCGAGCCGTCAGTCTCGGCGGGCCGAGCCGTCAGTGTTGGTGGGTCGAGCCGTCAGTCTTGGTGGGCCGAGCCGTCAGTCTTGGCGCGCCGAGCCGTCAGTGTTGGTGGGCCGAGCCGTCGATGTTGGTGGGCCGAGCCGTCGGTCATGGCGGGTCGAGCCGTCAATGTTGGCAGGCGAGCGGTCGGCTGAGTGGGTCGAGTCGGAGTCGGTGTTGGGGCGAGTCGGAGTCGGTGGCGGGTCGAGTCGGCGCGGGGGGCGAGCATGGGTTCGCGTGGTCGGTCGGCCGGGGGCCGCGATGCAGGTGGTGGTCCCGTTCCCTGCCCCCTGCGGTTGGCTCGTGGGGGAGTCGAACCGCGAGCCGTGTTCGTCGGTTCGAGGGCGCTTCGCGCCGGGGCGAGGACCACAGTGCACGGTTCGACTCCTGGCTGGCGACCTCACCCACCCCTCGCTGCGCGGGGTGGGTTCGGTCGCCGGCTAACCCGGGCGGACGGCCCCGGAGAAGGGCATGGAGTAGAGCGGGTCGACCCGGACGCCGGCACCGGGGTTGGCGGCATGCACGATCATGCCGTTGCCGAAGTACATGCCCACGTGGCTCACCGGGCTGTAGTAGAAGACCAGGTCGCCGGGCTGCAGAGCCGAGGGCGAGACCCGGGCGCCGGAGCCCGTCTGCGCCGAGGAGGAGTGCGGGAGGCCGACCCCGGCCTGGGCCCAGGAGGCCATGGTCAGTCCGGAGCAGTCGAATGCGCTCGGCCCGGCGGCGCCGTACACGTAGGCGTCGCCCACCTGGGCGAGGGCGTAGCGCACCGCCGCGGCGGCGCGGCCGGACGCGGGCACGGCGCTGAGCGGGACCCGGCCGCCGCTGCGGCTGGCCTCCAGCATCCGCTCGCGGGCCCGCTCCTCCATGCGGCCCAGCAGCGCCTTCGCGTCGGCGGCCTTGTCGTCGACGGTCTGCTTCTCCTCGGCGAGGACCTGCTCGGTCCGCTCGATCCGGTCCACCTCGCGGGCGGCCGCGTCCTGCTTGTGGTCGAGCTGGTCGGCCTCGTGGGCCAGTGCCACGACGGTGGCGCCGCGCTCGGCCTGGAACTGCGCGACGGCGACGATGCGGCCGAGGAAGGAGTCCGGGTCGTCGGCGAGCAGCGCCTGGCTGGCGGTGGCCAGGCCGTCGCCCTGGTACTCCGCGACGACGTCACCCGCCACGCTGTTGCGGACCCGGACGACCCGCGCCTCCTGACGGCGGACGGCAGCCTCCAGCCTGCGGTGCCTGCCGCGAGCGTCGGCGAGGTCCTCGCGCGCCTGGTTGTAGCGTTCCGAGGCCTGTTCGGCCTCGTGGTAGAGCCGGTCCACCCTGGCCTTCACGTCGTCGATGGAGGGGTCCGCCGCGGCGGGCGCCGTGGTGAGGAGGGACCCCCCGAGAACGGCGACCCCGAGTGTCACCAGGACACCCGACAGTCTTCTGCGCCCGTCGATCACGTGGCGGTGCTCCTTTGTCCTGACGCTTACCAGGTGAGCTGACGGGTTCGGGCGGCAAAGAGTCCCTACACGCCCGAGACGACGGCGGTCGGCCGTGCTCAGGGGCGCGATTCACCCCAGGTACGTGGTTCCCCGGCTCCGGCGTCCGGCTCCCCCGCCGGGCGCTGGACTCAGCGCGGCGCCCGCGTCGGCCCGTCTGGCCGACGTGTCACAGGCGCACGGCGCAGAAGCCTAGATGGCTATGCCCGAGCCGACCAAACCGGCCCAGGCCGCTCTGGGGACGACCGACGGTGAGGATGCTCACACCCCGCACCAACAGTCCCCGTCGCCTCATCGGTCCCGTCGGCCTCGCCCTCATGCCGACTCCACCTCCGGCCCGGGCTCCGCACGCACCATCCGCAGCGGCGGGACCAGCCCGGACCCGGCGAGCACCTCGAGGGCGCGTTGCTCCTCCTCGTCGAAGCCGCGCTCGGGCGGAGGCCCGAGCAGGACCGTGACCACGCAGTCGTGGCAGGCGACCCCGCGCACCAGGCAGGTGTCGCAGTCGATCTCGACGCTCATGCGTAGCTCCTCGGGCAGATGGTGGTCGATGCGGGGCGCTGCGTACGCCGCCCGGCGTGGGCCCGACGACGTGAGGGCGACCCTGCCACCGGGCGCCGACAGTTCCCGACGGACCGGGCCGGCCGTGCTGCGCGCGGGGCGGGGACAAGCCCGGACAGCGCCGCGGTAGCGGGCTCGTCCAGCGACCTCCCAGCTGATGGCTAGCGGCCTCGCGACAGCAGCCGCGCCAGCGCCTCGGCGGCCATGGCCCGGCCGCCGGAGGCTCGCACGTCGCGGACGACCGCCTGGTCGCTGGTCACCACGACGACGGGACGACCCGAGGGCTCGGCGCCGACCAGCTCGCGGATCACGTCGTCGGCGATCACGGCGTACGGACTGAACAGCACGCGTACCCCACGCGGGGCGGTCACCAGGGGTCTGGTCGCGGTCTCGTGCGCGTCGAACACGACGGTGACCTCCGCGCCGCTGCGCGCGGCGAGCGGTCCGAGCCCGCTGAGCAGCCGTTCGCGCTGGCGGGCCAGCGAGAGCTCGGGCCAGGTCGACTTGGTCACGTTGTAGCCGTCGACGACCAGGTGGGCCCGGGGCAGGGCCAGGAGCTGGTCGAGCATCCCGGGGTCGTCGGGAGCCAGCGAGCCGTGCGCCGTCGGCGTGCGCTCACCCGGCTCGGCCAGGTGCGCCGCCACGGCGTCCGCCGGCGAGCCCTCCACCGCGGGCAGCGCCAGCTCGCGGCGCAGTCCCTGCGCGGAGTCCAGCAGGGTGTCCAGCAGCAGCCGGGCGCGCAGCGTCTCGGTGTCACGGCTCACCCGCTCGGCACGGCGGGCCCCGGACAGGTCGCTCTCCAGCTCGGCGACCCGGGCGCGCAGGCGGCGTACCTCTGCCTCCGCCGCGCCCGCGGCCGCGGTCGCCGAGGTCGTGGCCGCGTCCAGGGCCGCCCGGGCCTCCTGGCTCTCGACCGCCGCCGCGGCCGCCTCCGTCCGGGCCGCACCCAGCTTGCGGCGCAGCTCGGCGTTGTCGGCCTTGAGGGCGTCCACCTGCTCACGCAGCCTGGCCCGGGTCTCGCCCAGCTGTCGCTGTGCATCGGCCACCTGCCGGCGCAGCCGCTCGACCTGGTCGGCCGCGTGGCGCCCCGCGGCGGCGTCCCGCTCGATGGCGACAGCCCCGGCGGCGTCGGTGACCAGCGAGCTCCATCCCGGTGCCCGCAGCAGGTACGCCATCGCGGCCACCTCCACGGGGTCGGCCGCCGCGGGCCGGGCGCCCGCCTCGATCGCCGCGGCCAGTTCGGCGCGACCGGCGCGCACCTGCGTGGCGACGTGACCACGGAACTCCGGGTCGGTCTCGAGCACCCCGGCGATCTGCGACCTGGCCAGCCGGGCGCGGCGGGCCGGCGTGAACGCGGCCACCCGCTTGAGCGACGCGGGCAGGTGCTCGACGGCCAGCCGCCCGAGTGCGTCGGCGGCCAGCGCGACCACCCGCGACGCGACGATCTCCGGCAGCGGTCCGCCCAAGCCCTCCCCGGGTCCCTCGTCGGCCTCGGCCGTGAGGCCGGCCCGGCCCCGGGCGTCGGGACCGTCCTCGGGCGCCGTCTCGTCGCCCCCGGCGGTGGCTGCCTGGCTCTCCGGCGCCCCGTCGACCGGAGGGTCGGTGAGCCGGAGCGGCTCGTTCACGGCGCCGCTGCGTCCGCTTCGGCCCGCGCCACCAGCTCCACCGCGTCGCTGCGTCCGCACCAGCGGCAGGTCACCAGCTCGGCCCGCTCCTGCTGCACCTCCGACTCCTCGACCCGGTGGTCGCCGGCCAGGTCGAAGTGCCAGTACTCGCGCGTGCGGCTGCTGCGCACCACGTCGAACCTGGTCAGGTTCCCGCACCCCGCACAGCGCCAGCGGGTGTGCGCGTCTGGCACGGTGACCGCCACGGGGCTCTCCTGTCCGTTCGCGCCTCGACCCGGGTGCCCGGCCGGTCCGGCGACCGGCCGACGGCCTGGGCGAGGCGGTGCTGCAAAGCCTATGCCCGCGTGGCGAGGCGGTTTCGTCGGTCGCCGGTCCTAGCGTCGGCGCCATGAGCGAGCGGAGCGGGCCGACCGGCCTCCGCGCGCGCTGGGAGGCCCAGCGCAGCTTCGACGAGCTGGGCCGGCCGCTGCGCGAGGTCACCTTCTGCGTCGTCGACCTGGAGACCACCGGCGGCTCGGCGGCGGCCGGCTCGATGATCACCGAGATCGGTGCGGTGAAGGTGCGTGGCGGGGAGGTCCTCGGCGAGTTCCAGACCCTGGTCAACCCCCACCAGGCGATCCCGGCGTTCATCGCGGTGCTGACCGGCATCTCGGACTCGATGGTGGCGCAGGCACCGACGATCGAGCAGGTGCTGCCCCAGTTCCTCGGGTTCGCCCAGGGCAGCGTCCTGGTCGCGCACAACGCGCCGTTCGACGTCGGCTTCCTGCGGCACTTCGCGCAGGTCCAGGGCCGGCCCTGGCCCGGGTTCGAGGTCCTGGACACCGCGCTGCTGGCCCGGAGGGTGCTCACCCGCGACGAGACGCCGAACTGCCGGCTGGGCTCGCTCGCGACGCTGTTCGGCTCCGCCACCACGCCCAACCACCGGGCGCTTCAGGACGCGCGCGCCACGGTCGAGGTGCTGCACGGCCTGATGGAGCGGCTGGGCAACCTCGGCGTACACACCCTGGAAGAGCTGTCGACGTTCACCTCCCGGGTGACCGCCGCCCAGCGCCGCAAGCGGCATCTCGCCGAGCACCTGCCGCACGCGCCCGGGGTGTACCTCTTCCTCGACGAGCGGGACCAGGTGCTGTACGTCGGGACGTCGCGCGACCTGCGGGCCAGGGTCCGCACCTACTTCACCGCATCGGAGACCCGCTCCCGGATGGGCGAGATGGTCGCCCTGGCGTCGCGGGTGCAGGCCGTCGTGTGCGCCAGCCCGTTGGAGGCGCAGGTGCGCGAGCTGCGACTGATCGCCCAGCACAAGCCGCGCTACAACCGCCGCTCGCGGTTCCCGGAGCGGGCGCACTGGGTGAAGCTCACCGTCGAGCCGTGGCCCAGGCTGTCGCTGGTGCGCGAGGTCCTCGACGACGGCGCGCAGTACGTCGGCCCGTACGCCTCCAGGCGCTCCGCCGAGCGGGCCGTCGCCGCGCTCCACGACACCTTCCCGATCCGGCAGTGCTCGGGGCGGATGGCCCGGCGGCCGAGGCTGGCCCCCTGCGTCCTGGCCGAGATGGGCCGCTGCCTGTCCCCGTGCGACTCCAGCGTGACCGCCGATGCGTACTCCGCGGTGGTGGACCGGCTGCAGGCAGCCCTGGTGGGCAGGCCGGACCTGGTCGTCGACGCGCTCGGGCGACGGATGCGACGGCTGGCCGACGGCGAGCGCTACGAGGAGGCGGGCTCCTTCCGCGACCGGCTCACCGCCTTCCTCCGCGGCGCCGCCCGGGTCCAGCGGGTCGGCGCGCTGACCCGCTGCGCGGAGGTCGTCGCCGCCCGCAGGGAGGACGGCGTGTGGGTGGTCCACGTCGTCCGGCGCGGCCGCCTCGCCGCCGCCGGGGTGATCCCGCCCGGCGCCGACGCCGCGGAGTGGGTCACCCGCCTGAGCGCCGAGGCGGAGGTGGTGCTGCCCGGCCCCGGCCCCGCGCCCGCCGCGAGCGTCGAGGAGACCGAGCGCATCCTGCGGTGGCTGGAGTCCGACGGCGTGCGCCTGGTGCACGTCGACGGGGAGTGGACCTGTCCCGTGGGCGGGGCCACCAAGGCCCTGGCCGAGCACGACGCGGTGGCCGAGTCGCGCCACGCGCTGGTGCCGTTCGACGAACGCCGGATGCTCTCACCGGTGCACCAGCCGGCCCGCTGAGCGACCCGCGCGCGGTACTACCGTGGCCCCATGATCACCGCCATCGTCTTCGTCAAGGCCGACGTCGCGCGGATCCCCGAGGTCGCCGCCGAGATCGCCGCACTCGAAGGCGTGAGCGAGGTCTACTCCGTGACCGGCCAGATCGACCTGATCGCGATGGTGCGGGTCCGCAGCCACGACGACGTCGCCACCGTGGTCGCCGACCAGGTCAACAAGGTCCCCGGCATCACCGGGACCGAGACCCACATCGCATTCCGCACCTACTCCATGCACGACCTCGAGGCGGCGTTCTCCCTCGGGCTCGACTGAACGAGGTCCCCGGCCCGCCGAGTCGTCAGCAGTGCCACCCACTCGCGGGATCGGTCGTCGGGTCGAGGCTCCGCGTCGGCGGGCTTGTGGCCGATAACCGCACGACGTGCCTGTTGTGGCCGCGGCCCGCGACGACACGCCGTACGGCGCTGTGGTCATCGGCCACAACCGGCCCTTCTTGCAGCGATCGGCCACAACCGGTCCGGCCGGCCCGGCGTTCCGGCGGTGGGTCACGCGGACGCGGCCGCGGCGACCCAGCGCTCCAGGACGAACCTGGCCCGGCCGGTGTCCACGGCCTCGGCGGCAAGCGTGACCCCTCGGGCCAGCCGAGCCGCGACGGCAGTGCCGGCGACGTCGGGGTCGTCGGCGGCGTAGACGGCCAGCGCCGCGCCGGCGTTCAGCAGCACCGCGTCGCGCACCGGCCCGGGCTCACCGGCCACCACGCGTCGTACCACCGAGGCGTTGTACGCCGCGTCCCCGCCACGCAGGTCGGCGGCCCGGGCGCGGGCCAGGCCCACCTCCTCCGGGGCGACCGTGACCTGGTGGACCTGGTGGACCTGGTCGCCGGAGACGGTCCAGACCTGCGAGGTCGTCGTGGTCGTCAGCTCGTCCAGCCCGTCGTCGCCGCGGAACACCCAGGCGTCCACCCCCCGGCGGGCGAACACCCCGGCCATCAGCGGGGCCATGCGCGGGTCCGCGCAGCCGATGGCCTGCGCGGCCGGCCGGCCGGGATGGGCCAACGGGCCGAGGAAGTTGAAGGTGGTGGCGATGCCCAGCTCGCGCCGCGTCGTGGCGGCGTGGCGCAGCGCGGGGTGGAAGGCCGGCGCGAAGCAGAACGTGATGCCGGCGTCCTCCCCGACCGCGAGCACCTGGGCGGGCTCGAGGTCGAGCCGGATGCCCAGGGCCTCCAGCACGTCGGCGGCCCCGGCCTTGGACGACGCCGAACGGTTGCCGTGCTTGACCACTCGGGCCCCGGCGGCGGCGGCGACGATGGCCGCCATGGTGGAGATGTTCACCGACATCGAGCGGTCGCCGCCGGTGCCCACCACGTCGAGCCAGCGCCCGGTCAGCGGGAACGGCACCGCGTGCGCGTACATCGCGTCTACCAGGCCGGCCAGCTCCTCGAGGGTCTCGCCCTTCGTGCGCAGGGCGACCGCGAACCCGGCTACCTGGGACGGCGTCGCCTCCCCGGACAGGATCTCCCCCATCGCCCAGGTGGCCTGCTCGGCGGTGAGGTCGGCGCCGGACACCAGCGTCGAGAGCACCTCGGGCCAGGCGTGCGTCATGGCGTGCAGGCGCGGTCAGGCGGGCACGCGGGAGCGGAGCAGCCGGATCACCGTCTCCGCCAGCTGCATGGGGTCGAGCGGGTGGGGGACGGCGGCTTCGGCGCGGGACCAGGTGGCCAGCCAGGCGTCCTGGGGCCGTCCGGTGAGCACCAGGATCGGCGGGCAGCGGTAGATCTCGTCCTTGAGCTGCTTGGCGATGCCCATGCCGCCGGCCGGAACCGCCTCGCCGTCCAGGATGGCCAGGTCGATGGTGTGGGTGTCCATGTGCTGGATCACCACCGGCTCGGTGGCGACCTCCACCAGCTCGACCTCCGGCAGGTCGGGGTGCGGCCGGCGTCCCAGCGCGAGCCGCACCTGGTCGCGGGTGTGCGGGTCGTCGCTGTAGACCAGCACCCGCAGCGGGCGCGGCTTCGGTGAGGCGTCCTGCTCGGCGACGTCGGTCACGGACGCGATGCTACCGCTCACCCCGGCGGGTCCGGCGTCCCGCCGGTCCGCGCCCGCTCGCGTGCCTCCAGCAGGTCCAGCCGCCGGTCCTCTCGCTGCGCCTCCCGCTGGGAGCTGCGCACCCACTGCGCGAAGAGCACCGCGAACACGACCACGCCGACCAGGTCGCCCGCGCCCCACAAGATGCCCCCGGCGAGGTGCTGGTCGTCGGCCGGGTCGGGGAGCCACGGCAGCGTGAGCGCGGTGTACCAGGAGCCCGCCAGGAGCCGCTCCTGCCCCATGATCGTGACCCCGAGGAAGGCGTGGAAGGGCAGGGTGAGGAGCACCAGCAGCAGCCGGAACGGGTAGGCCACCCGGCCGGGCAGCGGGTCGACGCCGACCAGGGGCCAGAAGAACAGGCAGCCGACCAGAACCAGGTGCACGTGCATGACCTCATGGAGGTACGTCGACCCCAGCGTGGCCTCGTACCACCCGCTGAAGTACAGCACCCACGGGCTGAGCACGAAGAGGGCGAACGTCAGCGGAGGGAACGTCAGCACCTTCGCCGGGGCCGAGTGCAGCGCCGCGAGCAGCCACCGCCGCGGTCTCCGCGGCAGGGTGCGCAGCGCGAGCGTCACCGGCGCGCCCAGCGCGAGGGCCAGCGGCACCAGCATGGACAGCACCATGTGCTGCACCATGTGGGCGCTGAGCAGCGTCGTGTCGTACGCCGCCAGCCCCGACGACGTCGCCACGTAGAACAGCCCCATGCCCGCCACGAACCCCACCGTGCGCCCCAGGGGCCAGCGGTCCCCACGCTGGTGGAGCACCCGGACGCCCACCACGTAGAGGCCCGCGACCCACACGGTCAGCACGGTCGGCACCGGGTCCATGCCCCACTCGGTGAGGACCCGGGAGAGCCCGAACGGCGGGAGGTCGGCGGCAGGGGAGGTCGCCCCCGCGGACCCGGCTGCGAACCCGGCCACGGACAGGGTCGCGGCCCCACCGGCGCTGACCTGCACGTCGCCAGCCTAGTGAGCGGCGCGCAGCCCGCGCCGCGCCCGGGAGGGGGCGGGGTGCCACCGGGGGTGGTTACCGACATAATGGGCCGCGTGGCGACATCCGCAGCTGTGATCCCCACCTCCCGACTGCACGGGCACCACGACCGGCCCAGCATGGTCAGCGTCGGCACGATCGTCTGGCTCGCCTCCGAGCTGATGTTCTTCGCCTCGCTCTTCGCCGCCTACTTCACGATCCGGGCGGTGTCCCCGCAGCTGTGGGCGCAGGAGACCGCGAAGCTCAACGTGCCGTTCGCGGCGGTCAACACCACGGTCCTGGTGCTGTCGTCGCTGACCTGCCAGCTCGGCGTGTTCGCCGCGGAGCGCGGTCAGGTCGGCCGCACGGGCAGCGCCTTCGACGTGCGCGGCTGGGGCCTGCGCGAGTGGTTCATGCTGACCTACGTCATGGGCGCCTTCTTCATCGGCGGCCAGGCGGTGGAGTACACCGAGCTGCTGCACCAGGGGGTGACCATCCCGTCGTCGGCGTACGGCACGATGTTCTATCTCACCACCGGGTTCCACGGCCTGCACGTGACCGGCGGCCTGGTGGCGTTCCTGTTCGTGCTGGGCCGCACCTACGTCGCCAAGAAGTTCACCCACGAGCAGGCGGTCAGCGCCATCGTCGTCTCCTACTACTGGCACTTCGTCGACGTGGTGTGGATCGCCCTGTTCGCCACGATCTATCTCCTGCAGTAGCCATCCGGCCCCGGCGTCGCGACGAACTGAGCTACGAGACGGATACGAGGAACCATTCGTGCGAATCATGGATCGGCTCTCCGCCAGGCGGCGCAACCCTGCTGCGGGGTTCGTCGTGCTCGTCCTCGGGCTGGTCCTGACCGGTGCCCTGTACGCGGTGCTCTCCCCCGCGAGCGCGGACACCGAGACCTCCGACACCGACGAGGTCGCCGCCGGCCGGGCCCTGTTCATGGTCGGCTGCGCGTCCTGCCACGGCAAGAACGGCGAGGGCATCCCCACCAAGGAGGGTCGCCAGTACGGTCCTCCGCTGGTGGGTGTCGGCGCCGCCGCGGTGGACTTCCAGGTCGGCACCGGCCGGATGCCGATGGCCTCGCCCGGCATGCAGGCGCCGCAGAAGAAGGTCGTCTACAACGACGAGGAGATCGCCCAGCTCGCCGCCTTCGTCGCCTCCCTGGGCCCCGGCCCGGCCATTCCCGAGCCCGAGCAGTACGACCCCGAGACCATCCCCGAGGCCGAGCGCGAGGAGGCGATCGTCCGCGGCGGGGAGTTCTTCCGCACGAACTGCACCGCCTGCCACAACTTCGCCGGCACCGGCGGCGCGCTCAGCCAGGGCAAGTACGCCCCCACCCTGGTCGGGGTGGAGCCCCGGCACATCTACGAGGCCATGCTGACCGGCCCGCAGCAGATGCCGGTGTTCTCCGAGCAGATGATGCCCTCGGAGAACAAGCGCGACATCATCGCCTACCTGCAGAGCATCCAGGACAACCCGAAGTACGGCGGCTCCAACCTGGGCTCCCTCGGCCCGGTGAGCGAGGGCCTGTTCGCCTGGGTCGCGGGGATCGGGGTGCTGGTGGGCTTCGCCATCTGGATCGCGGCGAACGGCGCGCGCTCGACGAGGAAGGGAACCAAGCCATGAGCGGCACGGGCACCACCGGCACCGCCGACAGCGGCTCGGGCGCTCCGGGGATCCCCGGCAACGAGGACGCCCTCGCGGTCCAGGGCGACACCGGCACGGTCGTCGCCGCCGAGGGGGACCCGATCCCCGACCCCGGCCTGCCCGCGCACCTGCCCCGCCCCACCGACGTGGACGACCACGCCGCCAGACGGGCCGAACGCCAGGTCGCGACGTTCTTCGGGCTGTCCAGCCTCTTCGCCATCCTCTTCACCGTCGCGTACTTCGTCTTCGACGTCGGCGACGACCCGGACGTCGTCCTCGGGTTCGGCGCGTCCAACGTCGCGCTCGGGCTCACCCTCGGCCTGTCCCTGCTGCTGATCGGCCTGGGTGCGATCCAGTGGGCGCGCAAGCTGATGAGCGACCAGGAGATCGTCGAGGCGCGCCACCCCGTCGCCTCCAGCGCCGAGGACCGCGCGATCGCGGTCGAGGCCCTCGAGCAGGGCCTGGACGACTCGGTGATCGGCCGTCGGCCGCTGATCCGCAACTCCCTTCTCGGCGCTCTGGCCACCGCCGTGATCCCCGCCGTCGTCGTCCTGCGCGACCTCGGCCCGCTGCCCGGCGACAAGCTCTGGTACACGGTCTGGACGAAGGGCATGCGCGTCGTCGTCGACGTGGCCGGCACCCCGGTCAAGCCCGAGTACATGGAGGTCGGCGAGCTCACCAACGCCGAGCCCGCGATCTTCTTCGAGACCGACGACGAGGGCGAGCCGCTCTACGAAGGCACCCGGCTCAACCAGGCGAAGGCGAAGGCCGCCGTCATCCTGATCCGGATGAACCCCGACGACATCACCCCGGCCAAGGGCCGGGAGAACTGGGGCTACGAGGGCATCTTGTGCTACTCCAAGATCTGCACCCATGTCGGGTGTCCGATCTCCCTGGCCGAGCAGCAGAACCATCACCTGCTGTGCCCCTGCCACCAGTCCACCTTCGACCTCGCCGACAACGGCCGGGTGGTGTTCGGGCCGGCGGCCCGTGCGCTGCCGCAACTGCCCATCGCCGTGGACGAGGAGGGCTACCTGGTCGCGCAGAGCGACTTCACCGAGCCGGTCGGCCCGAGCTTCTGGGAGCGACACTGATGAGCACCAGCACCGCACCCGGCAGCGCACCGGGACGGCGGGCCGCCAAGCCCGCGAAGCCCTCCCGGCTCGGAGCCGTCGCCGGCTGGGCCGACGACCGCACCGGCCTCGCCACGGCCGGCAAGAAGCAGATCCGCAAGGTCTTCCCCGACCACTGGTCGTTCATGCTCGGCGAGATCGCGCTGTGGAGCTTCGTCGTACTGCTGCTCACCGGCGTCCTGCTCAGCCTGTGGTTCAAGCCGAGCATGGCCGAGGTGGTCTACGACGGCTCCTACGACCAGCTGCGCGGCCTGCACATGTCGGAGGCCTACGCCTCCACCCTGAACATCTCCTTCGACGTGCGCGGCGGGCTCCTGCTCCGGCAGATGCACCACTGGGCGGCGATGCTGTTCGTCGCCGCCATGCTCGTGCACATGATGCGGATCTTCCTCACCGGAGCGTTCCGCAAGCCACGCGAGATCAACTGGGTCATCGGCGGCACCCTCCTGCTGCTGGGCATCCTGGAGGGTTTCGCCGGCTACTCCCTGCCCGACGACCTGCTGTCCGGCACGGGCCTGAGGATCGCCGACGGCCTGGTCAAGGCCACCCCGATCGTCGGGACGTACATGTCGTTCTTCCTGTTCGGCGGGGAGTTCCCGGGTGACATCATCATCCCCCGGCTCTACATCGTGCACGTGCTGTTGATCCCGGGCATCATCCTGGCCCTGATCGGCGCGCACATGCTGCTGCTGGTCTACCAGAAGCACACCCAGTGGCCGGGCCCCGGCCGCACGAACGACAACGTCGTGGGCTACCCGATGCTGCCGGTGTACGCCGCGAAGGCCGGCGGCTTCTTCTTCATCGTCTTCGGGGTGACCGCGCTCATGGGCGGCCTGATGACGATCAACCCGGTGTGGCGGTTCGGGCCGTACAACCCGTCGGAGGTCACCGCCGGGTCCCAGCCGGACTGGTACATGGGCGTCGCCGAAGGGCTGCTGCGCATCTTCCCCGGCTGGGAGACCCACATCTTCGACCGGACGATCAGCTGGAACATCATGCTGCCGGGCCAGATCGCACCGCTGCTGATCTTCACCGCGGCGATCATCTACCCGTTCGTCGAACAGTGGATCACCGGGGACAAGCGCGAGCACCACCTGCTCCAGCGGCCTCGCAACGCGCCCAACCGCACCGCCTCCCTGGTGGCGCTGATCACCCTCTACGGCCTGCTCTGGGCGGCCGGCGGCAACGACATCCTGGCCGTGGTCTTCCACCTCAACCTGAACTCGATCACCTACTTCATGCGCGTCGCCGTCTTCGTGCTCCCCCCGATCGCGTTCTGGTTGACCCGACGCTGGTGCATCTCCCTGCAGCGCCAGGACGAGGCGCGGCTCCTGCACGGCTACGAGAGCGGCGTGATCATGCGCTCCCCCGAGGGTGGCTACAGCGAGCGGCACCTGCCCATCCCGCTGGAGGAGGCCTACACGCTGACCGCGCGCGACCGCGACGTGGTGCTGCCGCCTCCCACCGAGGAGGACGAGAACGGCGTCGCCGCGCCCAAGGTCCGCATGGGCCGGCTCCGGGCCCGGCTGTCCCGGCTCTGGTTCGGCAGCAACGTGCAGAAGCCGACCCGCGAGGAGCTCGACGCCGCCCACGCCCACGCCGAGCACGAGCTTGCCGAGCACGACGCCGAGGGCCACCAGAAGCTGCCACCGGGCGACTACCTCGGCCACCACGAGCTCGACGGTCAGCCCGCCGACGGCCACCAGTTCGACGGCCGCCACGGCATCGCCGGCGAGGAGCTCCGCAAGCACTGAACCGACCCCCGTCCCGCCAAACCGGCTGATCTGGCGGGCCGAGCCGTCAATGCTGGTGGGCCGAGCCGTCAATGCTGGTGGGCCGAGCCGTCAATGCTGGTGAGCCGAGCGACGGAGCCGGTCAGGCGGCCAGGCGAAGCGCCTGCCGTAGCTGTCGAAGCCAGGCCACTCGGCCGGGGTCGGTGAAACCGTCCTTGCGGACCACCACCACGGTCCAGCCACGCGAGCGGAGCCAGTCTCGACGGGCGGAGTCGGCCGCGCGCTGCAGCTCACCATGGTGCTCCTCGCCGTCGTACTCCACCGCCACCCGGGCGTGCCGGTACGCCAGGTCGAGCCGGAAGATCTCGCGGCCGTCCTCGGTGACCCAGACCTGGGGCTCGGGCGCCGGCAGGCCGGCATCCAGGATGGTGAGCCGGGTCCACGACTCCCCCGGCGACTCGGCCCGAGCGTCGCAGAGGGCGACGAGCTCACGCAGCTGCACCACCCCTCGCCTGCGGCGATAGCGAGGCAGCTCTCGCTGAAGCTCCTCGTGAGCCAGGTCGAACGCCCGTGACAACGCATCGAGCGCGGCGAGGGCTTCGCAGCGGCCCAGCCCAGCGCCGAGATCGAGCGCAGTGCGCAGCGGGGTGGTCACGCGAACGCCATGCACCTCCATCACGTCGCGCGCAGCCAGATCCCGCTCGCCTCCCGTGGTCTGACGCCGTTGCACCCTGGCCGCGCCGCGCAGGACGAACGCCTCCAGCGGCGGGACCCAGTCCCGCTGGCGCTGCCAGCGAAGGTCGACGCCGTGGAGCCATGCGGCCGTCCGGTCGCACAGGACGGCGTTCGGCGTCAGCACCCGTGCGGCGGCATGCGCACGCAGCTGCGTCGAGTCCGCCAGGCTCGCATCGACGTACACCCCGGTCAGGACCCGCCTGACCGTGCGGGCTCGCAACAGCGAACGAAGCTGCCACGGTGTGAGGCCGACGTCGGCGAGCTCGAACCTGGTGAAGGGGTGGTCGGGAAGCATCGGCCGGTCCATGGCCAGAAAGCATGTCCCGCACACGACCTCCACGTCACCGGCTCGGCGCAGCCCTGTGGACGAAGGCATCGGCGAACAGGGCTGGCGAGGATGCCGGCCTGGTCCGCCAAGACTCTCGTTTCGACCCGCCAGGATTGACGGCTCGACCGACCAGCATTGACGGCTCGGCCCGCCAGAGTTGACGGCTCGGCGTACGGCGGGGGTCAGGAGAGGGCGGAGCCGGTCCGGTACTCGCTGAACGGGACGTTCCAGTCGCCGTAGCCGTTGTCGATGGTCATGTAGCGGTCGGAACCGGTGACCTCGACGACGTCGCCGATCTTGGTCAGCGAGTACAGCCATGCGGCGTTGTCGGTGCTCATGCCGACACAGCCGTGGCTGACGTTGGCATACCCCTGGGAGCCCACCGACCACGGGGCGGCATGCAGGAACTCACCGGAGTAGGTGACCCGCTGGGCGTACTCGACGTCGTCGATGTCGTAGTACTCCGGGTCGTCCTCGCTGACCCCGGTGGTGGCGGCGTCCATGCGCTTGGTGCGGAACTTCTCCACGATCACCTTGACGCCCGAGCGCGTGGTGTACCCGGGCTTGCCGGAGGTGATCGGGATGGTCCGCAGCAGCCGGCCGTTCTGCAGCACCTGCATGCTGTGCGAGGCGACGTCGATCCTCATCCGCACGTCGTTGCCGACGGTGAAGTGCGACACCCGGTCCTCCTGGCCGTAGATGCCGTTGCCGGCGTCGAGGCTGTTGACGTCGGCGTGCACGGTGACCTTGGTGCCGGGCTTCCAGTAGCTCTTCGGGCGCCAGTGCACCTCGTTGTCGCTCATCCAGTGCCAGCTGCCCGGCTGGGCCGGGGCAGTGTCGACGGACAGGTGCTTCTCGAAGGCAGCCTTGCGGCTGACCGGCAGGTCGAAGCGGAGGATCACCGGCATGCCCACGCCGACGGTGTCGCCGTCGACGGGCGCCACGCTGGGGTAGGTCTGCTCGTCCAGGGTGAGCGGGTCGGCGCGGAACACACTCCGCTGGGACTTCCTCAGGCCCTCGGTGTCCGTGCCGACCGTGTGGACGACGTAGCGGGCCCCCGGCTCGAGCCGCTCGGTCGCCGTCCACGCCCGACGGTCGGCGGACAGCTCGCCGTGGACCCGGGGATCGGCCTTCGGCCCGGTGACGCTCACCTTGGTGAGGGTGCCGCCCTGCGCCCTGACCCGGACCAGGGTGTCGACCGGGACGGTCCTCGCGGCGCTCCTGGGCAGGTTGGTGGAGAGCACCACCTGGGAGACCTTCGGAGACTCCGACTCGGTCGGCGACCCGCTGGGGCCGGCGGGGCCGCCTTCGTCGTTCGCCGAGCCCGCAGCGGTGCAGCCGGCGAGCGGAGCGGCGGCGACCGCCACGCAGGCGGAGACCGCGACGGCGCGACGCAAGCGCGACGAGACGGGTCGAGCAGGACCAAGACGCATGAAAGGGACCCCCAGGGAAGGCCAAAGGTGCAGGCGGCTCGTCCAGGGTAACAACGCCGCAGGGGGCGACTCGCCAGGCGCCGCCGTGGGTCTCGTCACGTCCCGGTCACGGTACTCGGACCGAACCGAGCGACGAACCGGACGAAAGGGTCAGTGCGCGTGGTCCCCCACGTAGTACTCGAAGACCCACCCGCTCAGCGCCACCGCGCCGAGGCCGATGCCGATGATGACCATCCACCACGCCCCCATGGCCACGGCGAAGACGATCACCGCCAGGCACGCGGCGCACCACAGCGGCCACCACGAGTACGGCGGGAAGAAGCCGAGCTCCCCGGCGCCGTCGGCGATCTCGGCGTCCTTCCGGTCCTCCGGCCGCGGCTCCATCCGGGAGGCGTGGAACCCCAGGTAGAAGGTGATCAGCAGGGCCAGCAGCGCGGTCATCACCAGGGCGGTCGTGCCGGTCGGGTCCCGGGCGATGAACCAGTACGCCGGCGCCACGATGACGAAGAACGCCGAGCAGATGGCGAAGATCCAGGTCTCCGCCTTCACCGCGGACCCCCCTCGTCGTGCTCGACGACGCTCGCCGGCGGCCGGTCGGCCGGCTCGGGGGCGAGCTCCATGGCGGCGATCTCGGGGTGGTGCAGGTCGAACGCCGGGGACTCCGACCGGATCCGCGGGATCGCGACGAAGTTGTGCCGCGGAGGCGGCGAGGAGGTGGCCCACTCCAGGGAGCGGCCCCAGCCCCACGGGTCGTCCTGGTGGACCGGTGGCGTGCGCGCGGTCTTGTACACGTTGTACAGGAACGGCAGCGTGGAAGACCCCAGAAGGAACGCCCCCACCGTGGACACCTGGTTCAGCGTCGTGAACCCGTCACCCGGCAGGTAGTCGGCGTACCGTCGCGGCATCCCCTCCACCCCCAGCCAGTGCTGCACCAGGAAGGTCAGGTGGAACCCGACGAACAGCAGCCAGAAGTGTGCCTTCCCGAGCCGCTCGTCGAGCATCCGGCCGGTCAGCTTCGGCCACCAGAAGTAGAAGCCGGAGAACATCGCGAACACCACCGTGCCGAACACCACGTAGTGGAAGTGCGCCACCACGAAGTAGGTGTCGGAGACGTGGAAGTCCAGCGGCGGGGAGGCCAGGATGACCCCGGTCAGCCCGCCGAACAGGAAGGTGGTGAGGAAGCCCAGCGCCCACAGCATCGGGGTGTCGAAGCTGAGCGAGCCGCCCCACATGGTCCCGATCCAGTTGAAGAACTTCACCCCGGTCGGCACCGCGATGAGGAAGGTCATCCCGGAGAAGAAGGCCAGGTCCACGGCGCCGGTGACGAACATGTGGTGCGCCCAGACGGCCATGGACAGGAACGCGATCGTCAGCGTGGCGCCCACGAGGCCGATGTAGCCGAAGACCGGCTTGCGGCTGAACACCGGCAGCACCTCGGTGATGATCCCGAAGAACGGCAGGGCGATGACGTAGACCTCGGGATGGCCGAAGAACCAGAACAGGTGCTGCCACAGGATCGGCCCCCCGTGGGCGGCGTCGAAGACGTGCGCGCCGACCGCCCGGTCGGCCTCCAGTGCCAGCAGCGCGCCGGCCAGGACCGGGAAGATCATCAGCACGAGCAGGCTGGTGACCAGGGTGTTCCAGGTGAAGATCGGCATCCGGAACATCGTCATGCCCGGCGCGCGCATGCAGATGATCGTGGTGATGAAGTTCACCGCACCGAGGATCGTGCCGAGGCCCGCCATCCACAGGCCCATGATCCACAGGTCGCCGCCGATCCCCGGCGAGCGGACCGCGTCGGAGAGCGGGACGTAGGCGAACCAGCCGAAGTCCGCCGCTCCCGCCGGGGTGAGGAACCCCGAGGCGGCGATGAGACCGCCGAAGAGGAACAACCAGTAGCTGAACATGTTCAGCCGCGGGAACGCCACGTCCGGCGAGCCGATCTGCAGCGGCATGATCACGTTGGCGAACCCGAAGAACAGCGGGGTGGCGAAGAGCAGCAGCATGATGATGCCGTGCATCGTGAAGAGCTGGTTGTACAGCTCGTCGCTCACGATCTGGTTGCCCGGGTAGGCGAGCTCGGAGCGGATCAGCAGCGCCATCACCCCGCCGACCAGGAACCACGCGAACGACGTGGTCAGGTACAGCTTGCCGATCACCTTGTGGTCGGTGGTGGTGATGACCTTCACCAGCTGACGGCCCAGGTTGTTGACCTCGACGGCCTGCCGGGCGTCGGAGACGGCGGTCACTGGGTGCCTCCCGTGTCGTCGGACTGCTCGTCGGTCCCGGTGGTGTCGTCGTCCTGCACCTGCTCCTCGAGACCGGCCTGGGTGTCGGCGTCCTCCCCGCCCTCGGCGACGCCGGTGTTGCCCGCCTCCTCGAGGGCGGCGAGCTGGTCGGCGAACTCCTGGGCACTGACCACCTTGACCGTGAACAGCATCCGGGAGTGGTAGGTGCCGCACAGCTCGGCACAGCGCCCGTCGTAGGTGCCCTCCCGGGTCGGGGTCATCTGGAAGGAGTTCTCGCGACCCGGGATCACGTCCATCTTGAAGCTGAACGCCGGGACCCAGAAGGAGTGGATGACGTCGGGTGAGACCAGCTCGAACTCGACCGTCTCGTCCACCGGCAGGTACAGCGTCGGCCGCTGCGCCGGGGTGCCCACCGTGAAGACGCTCTGCCCGTCGTTCGCCTCGTCCTCGAGGTAGTTGAACGTCCACGACCACTGCTGCCCCACCACGCGGATGGTGTGGTCCGGCTCGGCCACGCTGGTGCGCAGGACGTCGTTCTGCGTGGTGACGGTGAAGTTGAAGAACACCAAGACCATCACCACGGGCGCGATGGTGTAGAGGATCTCCAGGGGCAGGTGGTATCGGATCTGCACCGGGACCTCGTCGTCGCTGCGCCGCCGGTAGCGGATCACGCACCAACCGATCAGGCCCCAGACCAGGACGCCGACGAGCATGGCTGCCAGCCAGGCGCCGTTCCACAGGTGGTGGATGTAGCCGGACCGGTCCGAGGCGCCCTCCGGCATGGCCAGCCGCCCCCACTCGTCGCGCTGCTCCGACGAGCAGGCGCCGAGCAGCAGGAGGAGCGGGACGCTCAGCAGCAGGCCGCGGGCCGACCAGGGCCGTGGTGCTCGCATACGTTGGTGCAGACCCACCCCTAGGCCTCTCTCCCGGCGCATGACGGTCACTTCGGAACCCTACTACCGCAAGGCGGCGTCGGCCCGGCGAGGTCACGGGTGTCCCCGCGCAGTCCCTCGGCCGTCCCGGCGCGCTTCGCGGGCGGCGGGTGGTCACGGGCGGCGGGTGTGCAGGTGCGCCGCGACCTCGGCGGCGGCCTCCGCGCCGTACGCCGCAGAGAACCTGTCCACGAACCGGCGCCGGTGCACGGAGTACTCCTGGGTCCCCACCCGCTCCACGACGTACGCCGCCAGCACGCAGCCCAGCTGCGCGGCGCGCTCGGGCGACAGCGCCCACTCGGTCCCGGCGAGGTACCCGGCGCGGAACGCGTCGCCGACCCCGGTCGGGTCGACCGCGCTGACGCCCGCGACGGCGGGGACCTTCAGCGAGGCGCCGCCGGCGCGGTCGACCCGCACGCCGCCGGCACCCAGCGTGACCACCCAGGTGCCGACGCGTCCGAGCACCTCGTCGGCGGTCCATCCGGTCTTCTGGGTGATCAGCGCCGACTCGTACTCGTTGGAGAACAGGATCTCCGCACCGTCCACCAGGTCGCGGATCATCTCGCCGTCGCCCCAGGCCAGCTGCTGGGAGGGGTCGGCCAGGAACGGGTACCCCAGGTCACGACACTCCTGGGTGTGCCGGAGCATCGCCACGGGGTCGTTGGGGCCGACCAGCACGTGGCTGACCCGGCCGCCGTGCCGTTCGACGATCGGTCGCAGCTCGATCTCGCGGGCCTCCGACATCGCACCGGCGTAGAACGAGGCGATCTGGGCCATCGCCGCGTCCGTGGTGCACACGAAGCGCGCGGTGTGCCGGCTGGCCGACACGTGCACCGAGGCGCAGTCGACGTCGTGGCGCTCCAGCCAGGAGCGGTACTCCACGAAGTCCTCCCCGACCGCCCCCACCAGGACCGGCTGCAGGCCCAGGCTGCCCAGGCCGAACGCGATGTTGGCCGCGCAGCCGCCCCTGCGGACGTCGAGGTCGTCGACCAGGAAGGACAGCGACACCTTGTCCAGCTGGTCCACGACGAGCGAGTCGGAGAACCGTCCCGGGAACGACATGAGGTGGTCGGTGGCGATGGAGCCGGTGATCAGCAGCGACATGGCGGTCCCTAGCGTGTCCGGCGGTCGCGGTCAACCGCGAGACTATCCGCGCCCGACACCGCGACGGCCCCCGCCGGTGGCGGGGGCCGCTGTCGCTGCTGCCGGAGGCGCGCTGTCGGGCGTCAGTGGAAGGAGTCGCCGCAGGCGCAGGAGCCGGTCGCGTTGGGGTTGTCGATGGTGAAGCCCTGCTTCTCGATGGTGTCCACGAAGTCGATCAGCGCCCCGTTCAGATAGGGCACGCTCATCCGGTCGACCACCACCGCCACGCCGTCGAAGTCGGTGACCGTGTCGCCGTCGAGGTCGCGCTCGTCGAAGAACAGCTGGTAGCGCAGGCCGGAGCACCCGCCGGGCTGGACGGCGATCCGCAGCCTGAGGTCGTCTCGTCCCTCCTGCTCCAGAAGGCTCCTGACCTTCGCCGCCGCGCCGGCGGACAGGTTGATGCCGTCCGTGCTGATCTCGGTGCTGATCTCGGGGTGGAACTCGGTCTGGGTGTCGACCTGCTCGGTCATGTCGCGGCTCCCATGGGGATCGGCATCAGGGCACTGCTGACCTCAATGGTGTCACACGGATGGGCAATCCGAGACGTGACGACCGTTACGCGGGCCGGGCCCGGTGCACCTCACCGGGACCAGGTGCCCGCGACCCGCTCGGCGAGCCTGGCCAGGCTCCCGGCCGGGTCGTCCGACGACGCCGTCTCGCCCACTACTTCGGCCATCGAGTACGCCGACTCGACGCCGAGGGCGCGCATCTCCCGTGACCCGACCAGCACCCGCCCGGCCAGCGCGACGCAGGGCCGGACCGCCTCGGCAGCCACCGCCGCCACGCCGTAGGACACCGTGCCGGAGCGTGAGGAGAAGTCGAACGCCCCCTCCCCGGTCAGGACCAGGTCGGCTCGGCGGGCCCGTTCGGGCAGCCCCAGCGCGTCGGCGACCACGGCCACGCCGGGACGGCAGCGCGCGCCGAGCAGCAGCAGGGCGAACCCGAGTCCGCCCGCGGCACCCGCGCCCTTCGCGAGCGCGGTGCGCCGGCCGGCCGCCACGGCCAGCCGCTCCAGCGCCGCGTCGACCTCGGGCAGGAGCTGCTCGTCGAGACCGATCGCCGGGCCGTGGACGCGGGTCGTCCCGAACAGCCCGGTCAGCGGGCCGTCGACGTCCGTGGCGGCCACCAGCCGGGTCCCGGCCACCGTGGCCCGGGCCGGCGCGAGGTCGACCGCGGCCAGCGCCCGCAGTGCCTCCGGTCCGCCGTCGAGCGCACCGGCCGGGTCCGCCCGGGCGCCGAGGGCGGACAGCAGCCCGGCGCCGCCGTCGTTGGTCCCCGACCCGCCGAGGCCGACCACGACCGTCGTGGCGCCGGTGCCCTGGGCGGCGAGGACCAGCTCGCCGACGCCGCGGGTCGCGGCGGTGGTGGCGCCGCGACGGTCCGCCCGGGTCAGGCGGAGCCCGCAGGCCTGGGCGCTCTCCACGTAGGCGGTGCCGTCGCCGGTCACCAGGACGGCTCCGGGCACCGGCTCGCCGTACGGCCCGGTGACGTCGACCGCCAGCAGGTCTCCGCCGAGCAAGGCGTGCAGGACGTCGAGGAGGCCGGGGCCGCCGTCGGCCATCGGGGCCAGGTCCAGCTCGTCGTGCGGTGCGCGACGCCGCCAGCCCTCGGCGATGGCCTCGGCGGCCTGCACGGCGGTGAGCGTGCCGGCGAACCGGTCCGGGGCCACGAGCACGCGCATGCCGCCATCCTGCCGAGCGGGGGCGGGGTGGCAGCGTGGACCCCATGCTGCTGCGCCCGATGACCGCCGAGGACGTGCCCGCGGTGGAGCGGCTCACCGACGAGGCGTTCTACGACCTCGAGCGCCGGACCCACCGGAGTGGGTGGCCCGACCCGCGGCGACGCGACGACGCCGGGGCGCAGAGGGCCCGTCGCCGGTACTGCCACGCCCTGGGCCACGACCCGCGGGGCTGCTGGGTCGCCGAGGACGCGTCGGGCCTGCTCGGCGCCGCGGTGGCGATGCGCCGCGACCTGACCTGGGTGCTCGGGACGTTCGCGGTCCGTCCCGGCGCCCAGGGGCGCGGCGTCGGCTCCCGGCTCATGGAGGCCGCGGCCGGCCACGGCGCCGGCTGCCTACGCGGGATGCTGTCGGCCTCGGAGGACCCGGTGGCGGCGCGGTTGTACCGCCGGGCCGGCTTCGCGCTGCACCCGACGATGCGGCTGTCCGGACTGGTCCCACGGTCGGCGCTGCCCGTGCTGGACCGGGTCCGCGAGGCGACCGAGTCCGACCTCGACCTCGCCGACTCGGTGGACCGCCGGGTCCGCGACGCCGCGCACGGGGTGGACCATCGCCTGCTGCTCACCATGCACCGCCTGGTCGTGGTCGACCGGCCTGGCCGCTCCGGGTACGCCTACGTCCATCCCGCCGGCGGGCCGGTCCTGCTGGCGGCCACCGACCGGCGCACCGCGACCGAGCTGATGTGGGAGTGCCTGGCCGCCTCGGACCCGGCCCGGCCCTGCGCCGTGGAGCACGTCACGCCCGAGAACCAGTGGGCCCTGGACGTCGGGCTGGACGCCGGACTGTCGGTGCGGGCCTGCGAGTACCTCGCGCTACGAGGGACCAAGCCGCCCGCTCCGTACCTCCCGGACGGGTTCTTCCTGTGACCTCCGGCCGGGCCGGTCCTCCGCTGGTGACGGTTCGGCGGGCGGGTCGGCCCGGTTGTGGCCGATAACCGCACGAACGCGGGGTTGTGGCCGGCAACTGCAACGACACGCCGATGACGCCGGTGGGCATCGGCCACATTCGGCTGTCGTGCCCGGTCGGCCACTGCGGACGACGACCTCTCGACGCACCCCTATTGACGGCTCGATCCACCACGATTGACGGCTCGACGCACCACGACTGACGGCTCGACGCACCAAGACTGACGGCTCGACGCACCAAGATTGACGGCTCGACCCAACCAGGATGGGCGGGGCTCGGCGGGGAGAGTGAGATCAGAGGCCGGGGGCGCCCCAGACGGGCATCCAGCGGGACAGGTCGGTCTCGAGGGGGAGCTCGTCCTTCAGCAGATCGCGGACCTGGAGCTCGAGGACGTTGTCGCGATGGTTGGGGCCGGTGGGCGCGAAGGGGTAGAAGGTGCCTCGCTTGTAGAGGTAGACCAGGGCGAGCCGGCGGCCGGAGGGGTCGGCGAAGGAGACCAGGGAGCAGAGCAGCCCGTCGGCGAAGCCCTGGCTCTCCAAGGCGGTGTTGACCGCGTGCAGGTCGGTGACCAGCGCGGAGACGTCGTCCTGGCGGGCCAGCAGCCAGGAGAAGCCGTAGGAGTCCGTGCTCTGCTCGACGTCGGGGTCGTCGTCGCTGTCCAGCAGTGCGACCACGTCGCTGACGGTCTGGTGGAACGCCGCGCCCTCCGCTGCGCGGAAGCACACCGCGCCCAGCCCGGTCGGGGTGAAGCTCGCCGCGGTCTGCAAGGTGATGGCGGCGTTCGGCAGCCCGAACAGCGCGTCGAGGTTGGCCGCGACCGGCTTGCGCCGGCCCGACATCGCGCTCCAGAAGCCCATCTGCCGAAACGGTCCCGCGGTCAGCGCTGGGGCGGCGCGAACCCGCCGTCCATCGGCCGGCCCAGCTCGGCGGCGACCTTCGCCAGCTGCTCGAGCCGCTGCTCCAGCGAGGGGTGGGTCGAGGTGATCGTCTTCCAGGAGATGCCGCTGACCGCGGGCGCGATGAAGAACGCGTTCAGCTTCTGCGCCGCGCGCAGGTCGCGCTGCGGGATCGCCGCGATGTCGCCGCTGATCTTGGTCAGGGCGCTGGCCAGCGCGGAGGGCTTCTGGGTGAGGAAGGCGCCGGCGCGGTCCGCGCACAGCTCGCGGTAGCGCGACAGCAGCCGGGTCAGGAAGAAGCTGACCGCATACACCACCAGGCTGACCACGAGGGCGACCAGCCAGAACGGCGCCCCGCCGTTGTCCTGGGAGCTACGCCGTCCGCCGCCGAAGATCATGCCGTATTGCGCGCTCTGGGTCAGTGTGCTCGCGATGACGCCGGCCGAGGAGGCCAGGGTCATCACCAGCACGTCCCGGTGCGCGACGTGGGAGAGCTCATGGGCCAGCACGCCCTCGAGCTCCTCGACGGTCAGCCGGTCCAGGATGCCCGTCGTGACGCACACCACGGCGCGGTTGGGCGACCGTCCGGTGGCGAACGCGTTGGGCAGGTCGGTGTAGGCGATGGCGACGCGCGGCTTGGGCATGTCGGCGCTGGCACACAGCCGGTCGATCATGGCGTGCAGCTCGGGGGCCTCGTGCGGTGCGACCTCGCGGGCGCGCATCGCCTTCAGCGCCATCGTGTCGGAGTTGTACCACTGGAACCACGCCACGGCGAGGGCGACCAGGCCGATCACCGGGATCAGCCCGGAGTACCCCGACGACCCGGCGACGGCCATGAGCAGGGTGACGAACCCGACGAACAGCGCGCCCAGCAGGAACATCACCAGGGTCATGCGCGCGGTGAGCCCGCCGTCCTTGATGAAGCGTGTGCCGGCCATGGGAGCGGTCGTCCTTTCGGGTGGTCGGGTCTTCGTGTGGAGCCGGTCAGCCGGGGATCAGCCCGTCGCCGGCGAGCAGCGCGCGCACCTCGGAGATGCTCGCGTCGGCCGGCGGCAGGATCAGGTCGGAGTCCTCCAGGGCGTCGTCCTCGAGCCGGTCGCCGTGGCGGCGTACGGCGTCGAGCAGCGCGCCGAGGCTCTGGGTGAAGGCCGCCTCGTCGTCGGCGTCCACCGCGTGCTCGACCGCGTCGTCGAGGGCGTTCAGAGCGTCCAGGTGCTCTTCCTCGACGTCCCACTGGCCCTCGCCCAGGATCCGCACGATCATGCCTGCTCACCCTTCTCGACCGGCGTGGCGGTGGGGGCGACCTGCGCCTGGGCGGGGGCGTCGATGGCCCGGGGCGCCTCGGCGGCGCCGACGGCCGGGGTGCTGCCGGTGGCGCCGGCCTTGAGCGCGGCGAGCTCGGCCTCGACGTCGGACTGCGACGACATGGCCTCGAGCTCCCGGGCGATGTCGTCGCCGCGGTTGAGCGAGGTGGCGTCGTCGAGCGCGCCGGAGGCGATCAGCTCGTCGATGGCTCCCGCCCGGGCCTGCATCGTCGCGGTCTTGTCCTCAGCGCGCTGGATGGCCAGCCCGACGTCGCCCATCTCCTCGGAGATGCCGGAGAATGCCTCGTTGATCCGGGTCTGGGCCTCGGCGGCGGTGTAGGTCGCCTTGAGGGTCTCCTTGCGGGTGCGGAAGGCCTCCACCTTGGCCTGCAGCCGCTGCGAGGCCAACGTGAGCTTCTCCTCCTCACCCTGCAGCTGGGCGTGCTGGGCCTGCAGCTCGGCGACCTGCGCCGTGATCGCGCTCTTGCGGGTGAGCGCCTCGCGGGCGAGGTCCTCCCGGCCGACCCCGAGCGCCTTCTGGGCCTGCTGGTGGAGCTTGTCGGCCTGCTGCTGGAGCTGGTTGGCCTGCAGCTCGACCCGCTTGCGGCTGGTGGCCACGTCCGCCACGCCCTTGCGGACCTTGGACAGCAGCTCGAGCTGGCGGGTGTAGCTGTAGTCGAGGGTCTCGCGCGGGTCCTCGGCACGGTCCAGCGCCTTGTTCGCCTTGGAGCGGAAGATCAGGCTGATGCGCTTCATGATGCTCATGACAGTGCTGGGTCCCCTTCGCCTGTGGCCCGACGTGCTCGTCGCCTTCCACCCTACGAGGCAACGAACAGCCCGGCCAGGCGGTTCCCGGCGCGGCCGGGGTGGCTGCTCCGGGTAGGCTGAGCCGCCCGAGCCAGCCCTCCCGCCGCCCGTCAGCACCGTTCTCGTGAGGCCAGCGTTGTTGTTCCGTCGTTCCAGGTCCCAACCCCCGTCCCCCGACCGGGTCGGCGCCGAGGGCGACGACCCGGCCCTGGACCCCACGGCCCCGAAGGGCCGGCCGACGCCCAAGCGGCGCGAGGCCGAGGCGGCCGCCCGGGCCCGCGCGAAGGCCGCGGCCGGGACCGGCCGCAAGGGTGGCGACCGCACGACCCGCGCGGCGGAGAGCCGCCGCATCCGGCAGGGCATCAAGGAAGGGGACGAGCGGTACCTGCCGGCCCGCGACCGCGGGCCGGTGCGACGGTTCGTGCGCGACTACGTCGACGCGCGCCTGTGCATGGCGGAGTTCGCCGTGCCCTTGATGCTGGCCAGCCTGCTGCTGTCGTCCTTCGGGTTCCGGGCCGCCGGCACCGGCGTGCTCAACGCGACCATCCTCGTGGTGCTCCTGGACTCCGTGCTGCTGCGGTTCCGGCTGCGTCGGGAGCTCAAGCGCCGCTTCCCCGCCGAGAGCCTGAAGGGCACCACCTTCTACGCGTTCGTGCGGTCCTTGCAGCTGCGGTTCATGCGCCTTCCCAAGCCGCGGGTCAAGCTGGGGCAGCGGCTCCCCGAGCGGTACTGACCGCGGCCCCGCCTAGCCGACCCAGAGTCTGACCCAGAGCCCGACCAGAGTCCGACCCAGAGTCAGGAGGGCGGGGCGAGGCTCATCGGGCCGTAGACCTCGCGGTCGCCCTCGAGCAGCACCACCGACGCCACGCCCTCGTCCACGAGGTCGCGCCAGCACTCCCCCACCCACGACTCCGCGTCGCCCTGGGAGGTGAAGCGGGGCGGCGGGGGCCCCTCCCGGTCCGCGGTGACGTCCCCGCCGTCGGCGGCGAGCAGCCGCCACCACCAGACCGCCTGGGCGGCGTGGCCCTCGTGCGGGAAGTGGGACGGCTCCAGGGAGTGGGTCACGGCCGCCGGCCCTCCGCGGGCTCTCGCACGTGGGAGGCGACGAACGGCGGCCGGGTCAGCGCGAACACCTCCGGCCGGCCGCGTACGTCGACCACCACCTCGGCGCCCTCGGTGACCTGGCTGGCGACCAGGGCGAGCCCGACCCCCTTGCGCAGGGTCGGGGAGAAGGTGCCCGAGGTGACCTCGCCGAGCGGCACGTCGGGGGTCAGCAGCACCCGCATGTGCGGCCGGGGGATGCCGCGGCCGGTGGCGACCAGGCCGCGCAGGGTCCGCGCCGGGCCGCGGGCGCGCTCGGCGAGCAGCACCTCCCGGCCCCAGAACGCGGGCTTGTCCCACCCGACCGCCCAGCCCAGCCGAGCCTGGACCGGCGTGACGTCCGGCCCGATGTCCTGGCCGTGCAGCGGGTAGCCCATCTCGGTGCGCAGCGTGTCCCGCGCGCCCAGACCGCAGGGCAGCAGCCCGTACGGGCGCCCGGCCTCGAGCAGCCTTTCCCACACCGCGGGCGCGGCGTCCCAGGGCACCAGCAGCTCGTAGCCCCGCTCACCGGTGTAGCCGGTGCGGCACACCACCACCTCTCCCGCGCCCGGTCCGGGCTCCCCGGCCAGGCCGGCCTCGACGAAGGACATGTAGTCGTGGCCGACCGGGAGCCCCACCGCGCCGACGACGTCGTCGGCGCGCGGCCCCTGCACCGCCAGCACCGCGAGGTCCTCGTGCCGGTCGACCACCTCGACGCCGGCCGGCGCCGTCTCGGCCAGCCGCCCGGCGACCTCGGCGGTGTTGGCGGCGTTGGGCACCAGCAGCACCCGGTCCTCGGCGTGCAGGTAGGCGATCAGGTCGTCCACCACCCCGCCGGTGCTGTCGTCGCAGCACAGGGTGTACTGCGCCTGACCGGGCCCGATCCGGCCCAGCGCGTTGGTCAGCGTGGCGTCGACGTACGCCGCCGCCCCCGGCCCGCCGATCTCCACCTTCCCCAGGTGCGACACGTCGAACAGGCCAGCCGCCGAGCGCACCGCGGTGTGCTCGGCGACTGTTCCGGTGGGGTACTCCACCGGCATCTGCCAGCCGCCGAAGCCGGCCATCTTGGCCCCCGACGCGACATGCCAGTCGTGCAGCGGCGACCTGCGCAGCCCGTCCGTGCGGTCCGCGGGCGTGGTTCCGGCCATGGCCGGAACCTACCGGAGCAGGGTTGCCATAGCATCACGGCCAGGCTTCTCGGGAAGGAGACGCGCGTGACGACCTACACCCTGCGGACCGGGGCGGCGGAGAAGACGGGTGCCGACGCGGTCGTCGTGGGGGTGGTCGAGACCGCGGACCGGCCGCGGCTGGCCGAGGGGGGGGCCGGTGTCGCCGAGGCCTACGGGCGCCGGCTCTCCCCGATGCTGGCGACCCTCGGAGTCACGGGCAAGGCGGAGCAGGTGGTCTGCGTGCCGACCGCGGGCACGCTGCGCTCGTCGCTGCTGGTCCTGGTGGGGCTGGGCCCGGAGGTCACCCCCGAGAGCATCCGCCGGGCCGCGGGCGCGGCGGCGCGCGCCATCACCAACGCGGCGTCCGTGGCGCTGGCCCTGCCCGCCGGTGACGCGGAGCGGGTGCGCGCCGCACTGGAGGGGTTCGTCCTGGGCGGCTACAGCTTCGACCGCTACCGGACCAAGCCCGCCCGGCAGGGCCCCGGCCAGGTCGTGGTGCTCAGCGAGGCGGCCCGGCGCGCCGAGGTCGCGGCAGCGTTCGCCGACGCCCAGGTCGTGGCGGCCGCGGTGGCCCGCACCAGGGACTGGGTGAACACCCCTCCCGCCGACCTCACCCCGGCCGGGTTCGCCGAAGCCGTCGAGGAGCTCGGCGCGGCGCACGAGCAGGCCGCCGAGGGCGGGGCGGTGACCGTGACCGTCGCCGACGACGCGCGGCTGCGCGAGATGGGCTGCGGCGGCATCATCGGCGTCGGCCAGGGGTCGGCCAACCCACCGCGTCTGGTGAGGGTGGAGTACCAGCCCGACGCGGCCGCCGTACACCTGGCGCTGGTCGGCAAGGGCATCACCTACGACTCCGGCGGGCTGTCCATCAAGCCGGGGCCCTCCATGACCACGATGAAGTGCGACATGGCCGGCGCCGCGGCGGTGGTCAACGCCGCCTTCGCGGTGGCCCGGCTCGGACTGCCGGTGCGGGTCACCGCCCTCGCACCGTTGGCGGAGAACATGATCTCCGGCGCCGCCACGCGGCCCGGCGACGTGCTGACCATGTACGGCGGCCGCACCGTGGAGGTGCTCAACACCGACGCCGAGGGCCGGCTGGTCCTGGCCGACGCCTTGGTGCAGGCGGTCGAGGCGGAGCCGGACGTGGTCGTCGACGTCGCGACCCTCACCGGCGCCTGCGTGGTGGCTCTCGGCGAGCGGGTGGCGGGGCTGTTCGGCAACGACGACGCGCTGCTCGACCAGCTGCGGCAGGCCGCCGCACGGGCCGGCGAGGCGCTGTGGCCGATGCCGATCCCGGACGAGATGGCCGAGAAGGTGCGCACCAACAGCAAGGTCGCCGACCTCGCGCAGCACAACCTGGACCGGTGGGGCGGCGCGTCGTACGCGGCGGCGTTCCTGGCCGAGTTCGTCGCGGGCCGGCGCTGGGCGCACCTGGACATCGCCGGCCCGGCGTTCAACGACAAGACCCCGCGGGGCTACACCACGGCCGGGGGCACCGGGTTCGCGGTGGCCACCCTGGTGGAGCTGGCTCGGTCGCTGGCCTCCTGACCCGGGTCCCGCTGCCCGCCCGCCCGGGCGACGGCCGCCGGAGCCGGGCCCCGGCAGTGGTCAGGACGGCGGCTGCCTGCGGCGGCGGTTGTACTCCCGGTAGCGCTCCGGGTAGCCGACCACCCCGGCGTCGTAGGAGGGGATCCCGTGCCGGTTGGCGAAGGAGTGCGCCCACTCCACCGACGGCACGCGCCGCCGGGTCCACTCCCCGTCGTGCGCGACCAGCATCAGCGTCACGTCGGTCACCGCGGTGCGCGGCTCGACGAACCCCTCCACGCCACGACGGCTGGTGGCGAACTCGGTGAGGTGCTGCTCGTCGGCCCGGTCGGCGGGTCGCACGGTGGTGGGACCCCGCCCCTTGGGCCGGGGCAGCCTGGCCGCCGAGCGCCCACGCATCCGGTCCAGGAACCCCATGGGCACAGTGTGGCGCATCCCGCCGAGCGGTCGGGGGTGGACTTTCCGACGAGGCGCCGGAAAGGATGACCGGGAAGGACGGACGGAGGTGCACGTGGCGGAGGCTGCGGGCGGCGGCGCGGGACCCGACGCGTACGACGTCGTGGTGCTGGGCGGGGGCAGCGGCGGCTACGCGTGCGCGCTGCGTGCATCCCAGCTGGGAATGCGCGTGGCGCTGGTGGAGAAGGGCAGGCTCGGCGGCACCTGCCTGCATGCCGGCTGCATCCCGACCAAGGCCCTGCTGCACGCGGCGGAGGTCGCCGACGCCGTACGGGAGTCGGAGCAGTTCGGCGTCAACGCCGTCCTGGAGGGCGTCGACATGGCCGGGGTCGCCAAGTACAAGGACGGCGTCGTCGAGCGGCTCTACCAGGGGCTCACCGGGCTGGTGCGCGGACGCGGCATCGAGGTCGTGGAGGGCGAGGGCCGGCTGGTCGCCCCCGACGCCGTCCAGGTCGGGGACCGGCGGCTGACCGGCCGAACCCTCGTCCTGGCCACCGGGTCCCACCCGAGGTCGCTACCGGGGCTGGACGTCGACGGGACCAGGGTGGTCACCTCCGACCATGCGCTGGCCCTCGAGCACGTTCCGGCGTCGGTGGTGGTCCTGGGCGGCGGGGTGATCGGCTGCGAGTTCGCCAGCGTGTGGCGGTCGTTCGGCGCCGACGTGACGGTGGTCGAGGCGCTCCCCCGGCTGCTGCCCACCGAGGACGAGGCGGTCTCCAGGCAGCTGGAGCGGGGGTTCCGGCGCCGGGGGATCCGGTCGCTGACCAGCACCCGCTTCGAGTCCGTGTCCGCGACGGACACCGGCGTCACCGTCCGTGCCGGGGACCACGGCCTCGATGCCGCGCTGCTGCTGGTCGCGGTGGGACGCGGCCCGTCGACGGGAGGGCTGGGCTACGAGGAGCAGGGAGTGCGGCTGGAGCAGGGCTTCGTCGTCACCGACGACCGGCTGCGCACCAGCGTCCCCGGGGTCCGCGCGGTCGGCGACGTGGTCCGTGGCCTGCAGCTGGCGCACCGGGGCTTCGCGCACGGCATCTTCGTCGCCGAGGACCTGGCCGGGCTGGCGCCACGACCGGTCGACGACGTCGCGGTCCCGCGGGTCACCTACTGCGACCCCGAGGTCGCCTCGGTGGGGCTCACCGAGGCACAGGCGAGGGAGCGGTACGGCGCCGACGCCGTACGGACGCTGGCCTACGACCTCGCCGGCAACGGGAAGAGCCAGATCCTGCGGACCCAGGGCATGGTGAAGCTCGTCCGTCGGGTGGACGGTCCGGTCGTCGGCGTGCACATGGTCGGGGCGCGGGTCGGCGAGCTGGTGGGCGAGGCGCAGCTGGTGTACGGCTGGGAGGCGCACCCCGAGGACGTCACACCGATGGTGCACGCACATCCGACCCAGAACGAGGCGCTCGGCGAGGCGCACCTCGCACTGGCCGGGAAGCCCCTGCACGCGCATTCATAGACTCAAGCCCTGCGCCCGACCGGGTGCAGTGCCAGCCACGAAGGAGCGAACCAACGCATGGCGACCCCAGTCACCCTTCCGGCCCTCGGCGAGTCCGTCACCGAAGGGACCGTCACCCGCTGGCTGAAGTCGGTCGGCGACGCCGTCGAGGTCGACGAGCCGCTGCTCGAGGTCTCCACCGACAAGGTCGACACCGAGATCCCCTCCCCGGTCGCCGGCACCCTGCTGGAGGTCAAGGTCGCCGAGGACGAGACCGTCGAGGTCGGCGCCGAGCTCGCGGTGATCGGCGACGCCGGTGAGGGGTCGGGTGCCGACGGTGGCGGCGGGGCCCAGCAGGACACCCAGGCCGAGCCGGAGCCGGAGCCGGCGGCGCCGCAGCCACGTGCGGAGGAGCCGGAGCAGCCGGCCGAGGGCACCGGGTCGGAGGCGCCGGCGGCGTCGGGCCGGGCGGCCGGCGGTGGCGCGGGCGGCGGGGGCGGCGGAGCAGCCGGTGGGGCGGCTGCCGGCACCCCGGTCACGCTGCCGGCGCTGGGCGAGTCGGTCACCGAAGGCACCGTCACCCGCTGGCTGAAGTCGGTCGGCGACGCCGTCGAGGTCGACGAGCCGCTGCTCGAGGTCTCCACCGACAAGGTCGACACCGAGATCCCCTCCCCGGTCGCCGGCACGCTGCTGGAGATCAAGGTCGCCGAGGACGAGACCGTCGAGGTCGGCGCCGAGCTCGCGGTGATCGGCGACGCAGCTCAGGGGTCGGGCGCCGCCCCGGCGCAGGAGCAGCCGGAGCCGCAGCGCCAGGAGCCGGAGCCGCAGCCGGAGGCGAAGGCCGAGCCGGCCTCCCAGCCCGCCCAGCAGGCCGCACAACCGGCCGCACCGCCGGCTGCCCAGCCGTCCACACCGCCCGCCGCCCAGGCGACCGGAGCGGCGCCGCGGGCCCAGGCCGCCTCCTCCGGCGACGGCGCGGGCGCGGGCGCCTACGTGACCCCCCTGGTGCGCAAGATGGCCGCCGAGCAGGGCGTCGACCTGTCCGCCGTCACGGGGACGGGCGTGGGCGGGCGGATCCGCAAGCAGGACGTCCTGGACGCCGCACAGGCGAAGAAGCAGCCCGCCGCGGCATCCGCCGCGCCGTCGGCACCGGCCGCCGCGAGCACGGCGGCGCCTGCTGCGCCCGCCCCTTCAGCGCCGAGCCCGCTGCGCGGCAAGACCGAGAAGATGAGCCGGCTGCGCAAGGTGATCGCCCAGCGGATGGTCGAGTCGCTGCAGGTCTCGGCGCAGCTGACCACGGTGGTCGAGGTCGACGTCACCGCGATAAGCCGGCTGCGCGACTCGGTCAAGCGCGACTTCGCGGCGCGCGAGGGCGTGAAGCTGTCCTTCCTGCCGTTCTTCGCCAAGGCGGCGATCGACGCGCTGAAGACCCACCCGTCCCTGAACGCCGCCATCGACACCGAGAAGGGCGAGGTCACCTACTACGACCACGAGAACCTCTGCGTCGCGGTCGACACCGAGAAGGGCCTGTTGACCCCGGTCATCAAGGACGCCGGAGACCTCAACGTCGCGGGACTGGCCCGCCGGATCGCCGACGTCGCCGAACGCACGCGCAGCAACAAGATCGGCCCGGACGAGCTGGCCGGCGGCACGTTCACGCTGACCAACACCGGGAGTCGCGGAGCGCTGTTCGACACCCCGATCATCAACCAGCCCCAGGTCGCCATCCTCGGCACCGGCACGGTGGTGAAGCGGGCGGTGGTGATCAGCGACCCCAACCTCGGCGAGACCATCGCGATCCGGCAGATGGTCTACCTGGCGCTGACCTACGACCACCGGCTGGTCGACGGGGCCGACGCGGCGCGGTTCCTGTCCGACGTCAAGCAGCGCCTCGAGACCGGCACGTTCGAGGTCTGACCGTCTGACCCCGCGGTAGTCCGTGACGAAATGGCTCCCCTGAGGCCCGCGATGTCAAGCGGTCGTAGCAACGGTGGTGGTCACGCTGCGGTGAGCAGCGCGTTCAGCCTCATGGCTGGGGTCTGCAGGTCCAGGGTGGGGCGGGGTCGGGCGTTGAGGGTGGCGGCGACCCGGCGCAGGTCCTGGGGGGTGTGCACCGAGAGGTCGGTGCCCTTGGCGAACCAGAACCGGAGCAGCCGGTTGGTGTTCTCGTTGGTGCCGCGCTGCCAGGGCGAGTGCGGGTCACAGAAGAACAGCTTGGTCTCCAAGGCGACCTGGATCCGGGCGTAGTCGGCCAGCTCGACGCCGCGGTCCCAGGTGATCGAGCGGCGCAGGTGCTCGGGCAGGTGTCGCATCTCGGCGATCATTGCCTCGGCCACGGTGTGCGCGTCGTGGGAGCCGGGCAGGTGCAGCAGGATCGTGAACCGGGTGGACCGCTCGACCAGGGTGCCGATCGCGGACTTCGACTCCGGACCCACGATCAGGTCGCCCTCCCAGTGCCCGGGCACCGCCCGGTCGGCGGCCTCGGCCGGCCGCTGGCTGATCGTGAACGCCTCCGTGTAGGGGCTGTTGGCCCGCCGGCCCCGGCCGCGGGACACCCGGTGGGGCCGTTTCAGGCTCAGCCGGCGATGCAGGTCCGCGCGCAGGCTGCCCCGGGTCTGCACGTAGAGCGCCTGGTAGATCGTCTCGTGGCTCACCCGGTCAGTGTGATCCGCCGGCTGAGCTGTCGGGTCGCCGTCCGTGTCGGCGAGCATCTGCGCGATCAGCCGCGGTGACCAGCCCTGGTCCATCCATCCCTCGATCCGGCGGCACAGCCCCGGGCGCTCGAGCAGCTTGAACGCCTTGGGACGACGTCGCCGATGCGCCGCAGCCCGGTGCGCGACAGCCCCGTGGTACTCCCCGTTCTCCCCGCAGTTGCGCCGCACCTCCCGCGAGACCACCGACGCGCAGCGCCCGATCGAGGCACCGATCTCTGCATACGAGCGCCGGTGACGCACCCCGGCGGCAATCACCGCCCGGTCCTCACTCGAAAGGGGACGCCGCACCGCTCCCCGCCCGGGAACATCGGCGGGCACCGGATCGACCAGGCCGCCACGACGGCCACGAGCAAACGCGAGTTCCATCCGGCCAGCCTCAGCCCACCACCGCCACGCCGCCTGACGTGACGCGCCGACCGCCACACCGGCATCTCGCAAACTCAGCCCCGCGCACAACAGGTCAATCAACCGCTCACGGGTCCGCACAGGATGAGCCATCACAACACTCCGATCCAACGAGCGTTGCTTCGACCGTACGAATCCGCCCCCGGAATCCAGCCATTTCGTCACGGACTATCCCGGCGGGGGCTAGGTGCGGGGGCCGCCGGCGACGTACAGCACCTGGCCGGAGACGAAGCCCGACCGCGGGGAGCAGAAGAACGAGACGGCGTCGGCGACGTCCTCGGGCTGGCCGGGTCGGTTCACCGGGATGCCGGCGACGCGGGCTGCGCTGAACTCCTCGAAGGACTGGCCGACCCGCTCGGCCGTGGCCCTGGTCATCTCGGTGACGATGAAGCCCGGCGCGACCGCGTTGCAGGTGACCCCGAACTTGCCGAGCTCGTGCGCGACGGTCTTGGTGAAGCCCTGGAGGCCGGCCTTGGCCGCGGCGTAGTTGGCCTGGCCGCGGTTGCCGAGGGCCGAGGTGGAGGACAGGTTCACCACGCGCCCCCACCTCGCGGCCGTCATGTGCTGCTGGGCGGCGCGGGTCATCAGGAAGGTGCCGCGCAGGTGCACCTGCATCACGGTGTCCCAGTCGGCGCCGGACATCTTGAACAGCAGGTTGTCGCGGAGCACACCGGCGTTGTTGACCAGCACTGTGGGTGCGCCCAGCTCGGCGGCGACCCGGCTCACCGCCGCCTCGACCTGGTCCCGGTCGGACACGTCGGCGCCCACCCCGAGCGCCCGGCCACCGGCACCG